>DATNQH010000353.1:0-53857 GCA_036704105.1 Leptolyngbyaceae cyanobacterium
ATGCCAATCGTGGCAGTGAACTATTTGTGGTTTCCAGTAGTTCCAGCAAAATTCAGCCGCACCGTTGGCAAACAACGTGAACCGCCACTCTTCATCATCCCCAGAATAAACTCGACGGGGTGCAAAAGCTGGATGTCCAAACAAATATAAGGGGACATCAGTACCAGGTAAAACACTCTCGTAAACTGCGAAACTCTGGAACATAGCATTCCCCCACCAAATGGGATCTTTGGGGATCTCCATTTTGTCTGGGAGAAAGCCGTAGTAAGGCATGAAGATTCGGACATCATGCCCCATTGCTCGTAGTATTTTAGGCAAAGCACCGACTACATCTCCCATCCCACCTACTTTGGCGATCGGCGCTGCTTCTGCGGCAACAAACAGAATTCGCATCTATGTCCCCTGAATTATGTATTTACTCTAAGCGAGTCTAGTACATTTTATCGGGACTAGGGACTAGGGGCTAGGGGCTAGGGTAATTTTGGATTTGGTTGGATTATTGATCGGTTGTAGGACGCGAGATTTCCCAGATCTACTAGTCTTCAAACAACAGCAATGTCATTATTAATTAAGGCAAAACCAGAAGATAGGGTAGCGCTCTCTACTTGTGCTGTAGCTTCACTAGCATCAGCATCAAAGAACAAAGCGTCATAGCAACACTAAATGATTCGTAAATCTTTCTATTGGTTATCCTTTATCATTAGTCAATACTCATTTGTCCAAGCGTCCAAGGTACGAATGACTATTGACCACTTCCATGAGTATTTCATAAGTCAAATGGGATTACTATATTAATGTTGTTACAGATGAACTGCTGCCAGGCATCACTTGCTATTTTACCGACCGAGAATTGAGCGGCGGTAATTGCAGCACTAGCAGTCATATCTGCACCAAAACCACCACCAAATAAAAACTAGTTTTTCATAAAAACGAATTTTTTTGTCATTTAATCAATATTCAATTGTTTGACAATGTTGCAAAACTTGTAACCATCTTTGCCTGTGAATTTGTTGTGGAATATCGAAAATATTAATCACGCGATTAACAGCTAAATTGTTAGATAATTTAATTTTTTTCTTGATATATTGATACCAATAGTCATGTTCTAGCCCCATTAACGACATTATTGGTTTACCGGCAATTCTCAAAATTAATTTAATCAAAAAGTGATTTCTAAACAATTGTAAAAATTGAACATAGTCTAGTTTTACGCCTTTGGCTACCAAGAGTAAAGCACTCCAATAATCTCCGCAGTCTTGACTGGCTGCTGATAAGTAAAAGTAAAAATTACTAGCAGACAAATTGTAGATGTAAGTAGGAATTTCTCGATGTCTTTGTTGGAAATCTGCCATAAACAGATTGTAATACCTTTCCATTGACACATAGTTACGAGACATACTTCCTCTTACCTGGCGATAACCAATCAAAAATTCTCGTACTACCCGAAACTTATAATGTTCTGCAATACGCAGGTAAATATCCCAATCCTCACAGCCTTGAGCATTGTCTGCTTTAAGTTTGCAATTGTAACCACCAACTTGTTCAAAACAAGCTCGGCGTATCAAAGGTACACTAGCATTGCCTATAAAGTTGGCGTATATCAGAGCTGGGTAAACGATTCCCTCTACGCTATAAAAATCTTGGCAATATTCAACATCGATTGTTCCAAGAATTACATCATCTTCATCAATACGCACTGACCAGGCATAGACTAATCCTATAGATTGGTCTGCTTCTAGTATACATTGCGCTTGTTTTTCTAGTTTTTGGGGATACCAAATATCATCGGCATCAATTGGTGCAATATATTCACCGTTAGACTTTTCAATTGCTAAATTGCGAGCAGTAGCTACGCCTGCATTTTTCTGTTTCAATAGAGTGACACGACTGTCTTTCTCAACAAAAGATTCTACAATTTCAGCAGTTCGATCCTGGGAACCATCATCAACAACTAAAATTTCAATATTTGTGTAAATTTGAGCGAGAATAGAATCTAATGTCCGCCGAATAAAAATTTCAGCATTGTAAGCTGGTATAATAACAGAAATTAAGGGAGATTCTGTTGTCATGATAAGTAGTTTAAGACGCAATAAATAAATGCTTTTAATGTCTTATCATTATTAATAAGTTATTAATTTAAGTTATCAACTAAATTAAATTTCGATTTCATAGCAATTATCCTATTTTGCCCGAATAAGCGAGATCACCTCAGACTATATGCCAATTTGTCACAGGTTTATAGTAATTATTTATTGCAATGGACAGAAATAAATTAGTATTTACAAAGTGATAAATAAAAGTTTCATTCATTTATATACTTGAAAAATCTCAGCAGAAAGCTAGGCAGTGCATTTACTTTTTATGCAACCTCGATCGCCTAATTAGGAAAAACTAATTACGTGAAGTACCAACTATCAATTGCTCCGCAATATGATAGCGGCTTCCTGTTTCATCCGCCGCTGCCTCCTGTACCTAGATACATTTAAGTCTTACGCTGCGTCTTGAGGTTTTGCTCATGGACAAAGTACATGACACTGACTCACGTAGTAGTTGCCTACCACTTAGGCAGACTCTCGCCTCCTACAGAAGTATATTGTTTTACCTCTGTTCCGTATGGCTTACTCTATGGTTCTCAGTGACGCTTCTAGATTTCCTTGCTCTGCTGCTAGCTCATAGGCGTTTTAGCCATCTAGGCGGTCAACAATATTATGTATAATATCATACTTAAAATTTTGCTGTCAATCATTAATTGAGCATGACGAATACATTTATTCGTCACCACCTCGCTCTCATCCGCTCTTAACCCGAAGCAGGTACAAGAGGGGGATTTGCGCAAAATTGCTAAAATAGCAACTGCCATTTCAGAAAAGTCGAATATACAAATGTTCTCGGCTCAGAACTAGCTAATGTATGAAGTGTCAAGGTTAGCTGCGGTGTTAACTCATCCCCGCCACCAATGAAAAGGAATGTAGTGTCATTTGTGGGAGTCTCCTATGTTGTAAGAATGACTAATGACATAGGCGACAGGGCGACTCTCCTCCCATCTTTAGAAGAATGCAGCTCTCCCCATCGCCTTTTTGTAAGCGCGATCGCTTAAGCCAAAAAAAAGCAGGAGTGTCCTGCGTAATGTTATCCCATTACCTACTTAGGATTACCCCTGCTCTAGAAACTAACTTCTTTGAACTTGAGTGAAGATTTCCGCTAAAATCTCCGTAGCTCCTTGCTCGCGTAACTTTTGAGCTAATTCAATGCCTAGCTGTTCGGCATCGGTTGCTTTCCCAGAAACAGTACCTTTAACTACTTTTTGACCATCGACGCTGGCGACAATACCAGTTAACGTCAATTGTCCATCTAGTTGGGTATTGACACCAATTGGCACTTGACAGCCTCCTTCAAGTTCGCGCAAGAAAGCTCGTTCAGCTAAAGCACGATCGCGGGTGGGAATATGTTCGAGTGCTTTGAGTAGAGATAATACCTCAGTATCGTCAGCCCGACATTCTATCCCCAAAGCTCCTTGTCCGACTGCGTGTAGGGATATTTCTGCTGGGAGGATTTGATGAACGCGATCGCTCATTCCCAATCGATTCAACCCAGCTACTGCCAAAATAATTGCATCATATTCCCCAGCATCCAATTTTTGCAGGCGCGTATTTAAGTTTCCGCGCACATCTTTAAACGCCAAGTGGGGGAAGTGGTGACGCAGTTGAGCCAGTCGCCGCAAGGAGGAAGTACCAACGATCGCACCCTCTGGTAAGGTGTCGATTTGCTTATCTTTATGCTTAGAATGCACAACCAAAGCATCAGCCGGATTTTCTCTTTCGGTAATGCACCCTAAAACTAACCCCTCTGGTAAGCGTGTGGGTAGATCTTTGAGCGAATGCACTGCAAAGTCAATTTCAGAGCTTTGCATCCCCGCTTCCAGTTCTTTGGTGAATAAGCCTTTATCACCGATTTTGGCTAAGGGTACATCGAGAATTTTGTCGCCTTGGGTAGACATCGTGTGAACTTCAAACTTGCGATCGGGAAAGGCTTTTTGAAGTTGTTCTTGCACCCAGTAGGTTTGAACTAAAGCCAATTGACTTTTACGCGAACCAATGCGAATAGTGCGGGTAGGACTGGAAACTGTCGGGGAAGCGTTAGGAGACATATAAAAGCAGGATCAAAAGCATAAATTTAAGTCACTTGATCTAGACTACCTCAGCGTTTGTCGCAAACGGCGACAGCGGGGACAAGGGAGAGAATTACGAATTATGAATTGCGTTCACGAAGTGTAGTGTCAGCGTCTATTACAATTTTGCCAATTGCGCGCCCAGTTTCGCTGTAAGTATGGGCGGCTGCTATTTCTGATAGGGGATAGGTGCGATCAATTATTGTCCGGATCTTTCCTGCTTCAATCTGCTGTTTCAGGTAAACCAAATCTGAAGCACGAGTTTTTAGCAATATTACTTTATACTTTTGACCGGGTGTGAGTTGAGATAGAAAACTCTGAAGATAGTTTCCCGGATAGGGTTGAGTTGTAACGTAAATTCCGTTGGGTTGCAGGACATTTTTGCATTCAGATAGGGAACTGTTGCCAACTACATCGAAAACAATGTCATATTTGGCTGTGTCCTTGGTAAAGTCTTGTTGTTTGTAGTCGATGACGGAATCTGCACCCAAGCTTTTCACTAATTCCACATTACTGCTGCCGCAAACTGCTGTTACTTCCGCTCCCAATATCTTAGCAATCTGCACAGCAAAAATACCTACTCCCCCAGAAGCACCATTGATTAGCACCTTTTGTCCTGGTTTGAGATTACCCTCGTCTCGGAAAGCCTGCAACGCCGTCATAGCTGCTAGCGGAACAGATGCAGCTTCTTCATGGCTAATATTAGTTGGTTTAGCCGCAGCAGCTTTTTCAGAAACAGCAGCATATTCCGCGTAAGCTCCACCAGGTAATTGGTCGAGGCGAACATAAATTTCGTCGCCTGCTTTGAATTGGGTGACGCGATCGCCCACTTCTATCACTTCTCCGGAAACATCAAACCCCAAAATCATCGGGAATTTGTTACCCGTCAATATTTTCAGCATTCCTTTTCTAGTCTTCCAGTCAATCGGGTTAACGCTGCTAGCAAAAACTTTTACCAGCATTTGGTCGGACTTGATTTGTGGTTTTTCAACCTCTGTGTATTGAAAGACTTCGGGAGAACCGTAGCGATTGATTACTGCTGCTTTCATCTTATCTATGTCCTCACGCTAATGAATCTTGAAGCAATTCAACATTGCTTTGATTTTGCTGATATGGTGACGTGGGGGGCTTTGGCTAGATTTTGAGTTGGCATATCCTCCCACTCGAACTTAAGACTCTTTTATGCTGTTTAATCTACTCTCAGAACAAATCACTCCTCAGATAGAAGCAAAGGTTTATATTTTTGTGATCGTTAGCTTATCTTCTCAGATACCATGCGTTTAAAAATGCGCTCGCATAACATATCGATTTAATCTTTTTGTATTAGATATAACTACTTTACTCAGTATTAACTCTGCCTTTAGGTAGTAAATGATGTTAAGAAATGTATCCTTTAGATAGAAGGGGTACTAAGTATTTATAGCTATGCTTAAAGGCATATTTTAAGTCGCATAGAAATACATCAAATTAATGAGAAGACAAGCAGAAAGTTGCTTGAAAGATCGAATCATCAATTCCTACTCTCATCTAAAGCAATAAAGTTGGAAGAGCATCAAATAAAGTTTGTTGGAGATTTTTTGTAGAAATATGAAATTTAATCTCTTAAATGTAGAATTTTTTTCCACAATGTACAAATATTTTTATGTTTTTACAAAAATTATAAAAAATGTTTTATTTGCTACTTTTAACTGCTTAAGTTTATCTTACTTTGGATTATGCTGTGACTCCAATATTTTAACTATGGATAGAGTTAACAAAAGGTTATAGCTGTAAAGATCAAAATATCATTCAGCTTACACCTATTCAAGCAAAGTTTATTTGCCTAAGCACGCAGATTCTGTATTAATCTGGAGGATATACCTATGTCTGGACAAATGTGTTGGCTATCTGGTTTGGGAACGAATGGGGAAAAAGTTTTACATTTAAGACTCAAACCAAATGAGCCTTGGAAGCCCTATACAAGTTGCCCGCAATATGCAGTGGCAGACTATAAAATACCAGGAGGCTCGAAGGGCTGGGCAACTTATCAAAAACTATTACAAGCAGGTTGGACGATGATCCCTACTGCTATAGTACAAAAGTCTTTATTAGCAGTTCGCGCTTAAATTAAAGCAGATTGATTAAACATCAACAAAAATCAAATATCAGTTTCAATTTATAGCAAGCCTAAAAAACAATATTTGATTTTTGCTGTTTCAATCTTTTTGATGCTAATGGAAAATCAGGTGAGGCACATTTAAAAAGGATAGATTCGACGTTAAGGCTTTTATTGCTTGTTAGTCATTGGTTACAAGAGTGGAAAACTTGTAATGTTAGTGGCGTTGAAACGTTACGACCAATAAGCTTAAAAAGGTTTCATAGACTAATAGACAAATGGAAAACAACATAAAACAGCAAAAATAAGCTTTGATAGTGGAATGGTTTTATTCATAAAGCTCAGTTGGCAGCATTAGAAACAACCTAACCCAAGTTTAGTAAAAATCAAATTAGACAATTTATTGGTAGTGTCGGCTAACTCGAAAACTTCCAATCCAGTTGGGCTACATGAACATATGCTGTTGAAATCAAGAGTCGTTGGCTCTGGACAAACAACAAATGACAAATAACAAAATGTCTCATCCGCTAGATAGAGCAATTTGTGGCAGATCACGCTCCATTGGTTAGAGGAAAAGGACATTTTAGCCATCTAGGATCGTTAGTAGGTTTAAAAATGCTACGGCATTAAAGTTGTTGCGATCGCAAAAAGATTTTTCTCAAGCCAACGGACTAGGAGGATTTTGTTAATTTAGAAACAATAGCAGTATTGAATTAGTTTTAGTCATAACCCTGCCTGCCAATACCAATAGAGTAAAATCTGACTATACCTATACAGTCAAGGTTTTAGGTGAAAGGGCGTTGGTGAAAACCTTTTCCCTGTGAAGTGGTAGAACTCCTAGGCTGACAGGTGAAAGGCTTTGGGAGCAAGCATGATGAAATTCAAAGATCGAACTGAGGCAGGTCAAGTTTTAGCTAGAAAGCTAGCAGTCTATGCTAAATGTGCAGATGTAGTGGTATTAGCACTACCAAGAGGTGGTGTACCAGTTGCCTTTGAAATAGCAACAGCACTTAACCTGCCACTGGATGTTTTTCTGGTGCGAAAACTAGGTGTACCCGGTCAAAGCGAGTTGGCGATGGGGGCTATCGCTTCTACTAGTGTGCGCGTACTCAATCAAGACATTGTGCGATCGCTTCGTCTCTCGGACGCAGTAATTGACAAAGTTGCTGCTCAAGAACAGCAAGAGTTAGAGCGCAGGGAACGGCTTTATCGAGATGATCGCCCCATTCCTTTACTACACGAACGCACAGTAATTATAGTGGACGACGGTTTAGCAACTGGCGCTACCATGCGGGCGGCGATCAAGGCCATCCGGCAACAGCAACCAGCCCGGATCGTTGTGGCTGTGCCGATTTCTTCCCCCGAAACCTGCCGCGCTCTCGCAGCCCAGGTTGAGGAAATTATTTGTGTTGAGACACCTCAACCTTTCTGTAGTGTAGGACTTTGGTACGAAGACTTTCCCCAAACAACCGATGAAGAAGTTCGTAATCTGCTCAAACAAGCTCAAACAACATTTAGCGCTCAACGACCAGTAGTCAGAAGTCAATAGACCTTTTGCACGAATGTTTTGTAGGGGCGGATTGCCAATAGTTGTAAGTTTTAAGTTTTGAGTTCAAGCCGTCTAGATAATTTACAACTTAAAATTCAACATTCAAAACTATTCATTCTCACCCACCCCTACCTAACTTTTTTTCTAGTCCAAGCTTGTAGAACAATTAGACTATGGCTGAAGTAAAAACAATCTAATTGGAGCAACTGACGCTAGGCATGAATTTTACGGGCAGCAGTTGGAGAATGAGCATTCGTGATGTGATTCACGCTTCTACATTCGAGAGTTTGAAAAATCAAGTGTTTAAATTCGGAGGATAAATCGTGAATGTACCACCAGAGATAACTTATAGAGGCGTGGAAAAGACTGATGCGATCGAGGCATTAGTAAATGAAAAGATAGCTAAACTTGAAAGATTTTGCGATTACATCAGTAGCTGCAACGTTGTGATCGAAAAGATTCACGATCGCCCAAAAAGTGGTTCGCCTTATCGGGTGCGAGTCGATATCACCGTACCGCCCAGTCATGAATTCGTGGCTGAAAACGGCTCCTCAGAGGGTAAGCAGTACGAGCCACTGAATGCGGCAATTCGAGATGCCTTTGAGGATGCTATTACTCAAGTGAGAAAACTCACCGAGCGACAGCAGCAGAGCGATAAAGCTAAGAGTCATTAAACACCTTAATCTAATTCGCAATTCTCAAACCGGGAATTGCGAGTTACATCAGTCAAGCCAAGCCTCAACCGCTTTCTTGACAATTTTTGAGATATATGGCTACTTTCAGTTTTGCTTTTTTCATCTAAAACGTGAGATCGGTCAAAGTCCAAAATCCAACACCTCTACCAAAGCACCTTGGAGAACCAAAACATGGCGATCAAACAAGAATTTAATAACTTTGAACAACTAATATCTAGTTCAGATTTACCAGTATTAGTGTTTTTTTATGCTCCTTTGAGTGGTCCAGATCGCCTAATGGACTCAGCCCTGAAGCAAGTAGATAATAAGCTGAATCAACAGCTACGAATTGCCAAAGTAGATAGTGAAAAATACGCTGATTTAGCCTCTCAATATCAAGTTCATGCCTTACCAACGCTGCTGCTGTTTAAGCATGGACAGGTGGTAGAGCGAATTGAGTCAGAACACATCGAGGACTTAATTTCAGCAGAAGACCTGATCCAACGCCTGCAACCTCTACTCTGAAAGCAAATCTATTCTATGGCCCAATCTGCTGGTGGTAGTGGCATCTGCTCTTCGAGTTGAGAAGATTGTGAAACTTGTTGCATACTAGCTGAAAGCCAGATAAATAACTCCCTAAAATTCAGCCCTTTGAGTTTTAGCGGTTGACGAACAACGATTTGCGAGAGGCGTGTCATGTTCGCCTCTTCCACACCTACTGCAAAGAAAGCAACACGCTTCCCCGCTTCGCTATCTCCGATCCGCCGCGTTGCTTGCTCAACTACACTATCTGATTCTCCTTGTGGTTCTCCATCGGTAATTAAAAATATCCAAGGGCGATAGTAAGCAACTCCATTAGCACGATACATGGCTTTGCGGATTTCGAGTATATCTAGTCCTTGAAGAATTGCTCCACCCATTTGAGTTAAACCTTGAGCCGAGAGAGTTGGTGGCTCAAACTCGTCAGCAGTGACAAAATCTTGAACCACCTCTACTTCACTGTTAAAAGTGACAATTGCTACCTCAACTCGCTTTTTTGCCAAATTATCGTGATTTAGTTCTTCCTTGAAGATACGCAAGCCTTCATTTAAGGCATTGATAGCTTCGCCTTGCATAGAGCCAGAATTGTCTAGGAGTAAAACGCATGGACAACGCGGTTCCGGATTTTCGGCAAATTCCACCGCTTCTTCTAGAGCCAATCCTTCAGGGGAGTCTTTGCCATTGGATTCAGACTTCGAGAGCAGCGATCGCGGATTCCAAATATTCATCAAGCACCTCAGCGACCGATGATGAGTAGATAGAGACGCTTTAGAAATCGCGTCTAGTCAGTCGTCAGTGACAAACTATAACTGATAATGTTGTTTGCCTCTAATTCAAATATGCTTACCGAGAAAGTTTTGTATGTTTTGCAACAATTCTTCTCTGGTGGATGTTTGAAGTAGATAGCGCTTAACGAACCAGATTGAGTAGCCAATACCTATTAACTTAAACGTTGGTGCTACTAATGGCACATCATTGAGAGCATCTATCACTGCTAAGACTACTCTGAGGGCAACAATTGCTGCCAAAATTAGACCTAGACTAATGAGCGACTGCTTATATGTATTAAAAAAGCTGCCAATGTAGTCAAAAATATTTGCCAAAAAGGCAACTATTTGTGTAAAAATCCACTGTCCTTTTTGAATAGACTGATTGGTGGGTGAGAACTTTGTCTCAGGCAGAGTTTTTAATGCTGTTGAGGTATCTGAGGAGTTAGGAGTTGGATTTTCTGGTTGTTGCATTTGAGTTTCCATAGCTTTAGATGTTGTTAATAGAGAATTGAATTTGCTGCTGTTAATTGAGCAATACCTAAAATTTTAGACTATAAGAGCGATCGCAGTTGTTTTTGGTTACTTATGAGCCGATGTTAACTTTATAACTAAGGGGAAGTGCAGACTCATTTGATTCGTGAAATAGTGGTGTTTGTTGACGCTCAATACATCAACATCTATTATGTAATCGATATTCACGAAGCATCCAAGATTTCTATCTACCAATCTTTAAATCAAAATTGATTTGAAGAGTATAAAACCATAAAAACTTAAGATTTTTATATAAGCTCTTGATCGCCGCCTGCTAGTGGTGCGTTCCGCTGCGCTCGATTATCCCAGATAGGGAACAGAATTTACCCATCAGAACACACCTGGCTCAGATGATTGATTTTGTTAAGCAACATGGGTTTTGCAGTCTTGGCGTTAGAGGTCAATTCTGCTGAACTGGTATGTGCCTATGCTCTTGTATCAAAGCGATCAAACGATTGCATATAGTCAGAGATCATCGATTAGCACAGTTCTTAACCCTAACCCTTAGATATTTTGGCTTTCTTTACCAGTACGGGTCTGGGTTTCTTCTTTTTGAGCGAAGAGGTATCAGTACGAGAAACAGGCGGACGGCAAACCTCACAATAGAGTGGACGGGGTCCATAAGACTCTCGTTGTGTTGGCTGCCCGCAAGAAGCGCAGATAAATTTATATAGGCGTGTATGAATCACCCTTTCATGAGCGCGAACAGTATACTCTCGAACAAAAACCTTTTTTGATGCCATAGCGATCGCAATCTAGCTAATGTGTAACAAATATGCTAACGACAAAGTAGGCCTGTATTACTCTCAGTGTCATTAGTCATTAGTCATTGGTTTTAAACAAAAGACTAATGACTAATGACTAATAACACTTGACTTGCCATGCAGGCAAATTGATGAAATTCGGATAATATGTATTGTCCGCACGCGATCGCGGGCAGTATCCAGACGCGGGCGATCGCCGACTATGCCTACACTCTCAGTATATGAAACCTACGCTCATAGTTACTACTGCACTACTGACCACAATCTGCCTAGTACCTCCGGCAAAAGCAGGAAATTCCGAACACCTCAGACAACTCCTAGCAACCAAACAGTGTGAAAGTTGCGATCTCAGTGGCGAAGGTTTGGTAATGGCTAATTTGTCGGGAGCAAATTTACGGGGAGCAAATCTGAGTGGAAGCAATCTCAGTCGTGCTAACTTGAGTGGAGCCGATCTGGGCGGGGCTAATCTTAGTGGGGCTTCGTTGTATGGTGCAAATCTGAGCGGTACTAAACTGGGCGGGGCAGATCTGACAGGAACGGATCTTAGAGATGCTTTCTTAGCTAATGTAGATTTGAGCAGTGCTAACCTAAATGGTAGTAATATGCAGGGAGCGCTTGGTATACCTTCACAAGTTGCTAAACCCGAAGAATTCTACAGTTGGGGTATAGCTCAAGGTCAAAAAGGCGATCCTAAAGGCGCGATCGAATATTTCAACCAAGCACTGAGTATTAATCCTAAATATGCCCCAGCTTATATAGCTCGTGGTGTTGCTTACTACCAAGTATTGGATCGAGCCAAAGCAATGCAAGACGCTAAACAAGCGAAAGCACTATTTTTAGTTCAACGAAATATCCAAGGTTATCAGACAGCCTTAGCATTTGAGAAAGAGCTACAAACACCAGCAGGTACACCTGTTAGTAAAGGTAAGCCCAATTTCTTCAACTTCCTAGGTGGAGTTGCTTCGATTTTGTTACAGTTTATGCTTTAAGCTGAATGACTGGTCATTTGTCATTTGTTATTTGTAAATTTTAGACTTTTGAATGCTTGACTTTTGACTACCCATTAGCCATTACCCTAGTTTCTATGAGTGTATCGAGTCAATTATGGCAGGCTAATCAAGATCTTATTTTAGATTGCTTGAAACACCCCTTTGTTCAGGGTATTGCTGATGGTACACTTGAACGAAAAAAATTTGGTTACTATGTGGGACAAGACGCTTTTTTTCTCGAAGCTTTTGCTCGTGCCTATAGTGTAGTAGCTGCTAAAGTACCAGACTGGGAGGAATTTGCTGTTTTCCACCATCTAGCAGCTGGTGTATTGGCAGAACTGCGACTGCATGAAACTTATGCCGCCGAGTGGGGAATTAACTTACGTACTGTGGAACCAGAAGCAGCAACACGGCGATATACAGATTTTTTACTGGCTACAGCTTGGAGTGGTGAGGTGGGGTTAACAACTGCTGCGATGTCGCCTTGTATGACTCTATATATCTTTTTGGGGCAACAGTTAGCGAAGAATGGCATTCCAGAACACCAGTATACGAACTGGATTCGTACTTATAGTAGCCAGGAGTTTGAGCAGCTAGCTGAACAACTGGCAAGTTTAGCTGACCGTTATACTATTATCTCGCCCATAGTAAGTAAAACATATCGTTATGCCATGTTGTGCGAACGAGATTTTTTTCAAGCGGCATGGGAGAGTTAGAATTAGTGGCGCTGAAGTATTTAACGGCGTGTATAGCGGTGCTTCACTCCAACGGGGAAATACTCTGAATCTCCCATTAAGGCAAGTTTTACCTGTGGCATTTGGTATTCTTGTGGAACGTAGTTAGCAAATTCACTATTAAGTCGCCGCAATTGGAAATGAATAGAAGTTGCGATCGCCTTTTCTTTCTCCTCACTTGCTTCTACTCCTGGTGCTAACTCCACCACTACGGATAAAAATCGATTCTTGTCTGCATCTTCCTTCACTTGCAAGACAAACTTACCCGTTACCCATTCTTTAATCTCAGGTTGCTCTAAACCCACTGTCACATTTTCTGGATAGATATTCGCACCAAAGTAAGAAACTGTGAAGTCAGAACGTCCAAATACATAAACAAAGGGTAAAGAATGAATACCTCTTGTTCCCTGTTGTTGTAATGTTTCTAGTGGATCAAATCCCCATTCGCCTAAAAACTTCAGCATCTGATCGTAAGCGATCGTTCCGCCAGTATCGGCGATGTGATAGCGCAATAGGGGAACGCCGTTATCGCCGGAAAATAGTAGGGTGCGATTATTGCTCACTTCAAAGAAACGGTGAAGTGGATCATATTGTACCAGCGTCGGTAGGCGTGACTCTCCGAATAAACTACGAGCTGCATCTGGATTATTGGCTAAAAAACGGCGGATACAGACGCTCAGTGGTGTTTCATTTCCTAAAACTCCAGCATCAGCTGTGCCATAGAGAGAAGCCGAATCATAACAGGGATTTTTTGCGCCTAGCCTCTCTCCTACCAGACTACGCCATTCTTCGCTGAAAACTTCTCCTGCCATCACTAACTTAATTTGATATTTCTGCCATTCCACACCCCTTGCTATACCGTCATCAATGACATCTTTGAGAAATGGAGGGTAGCCCAACAGCACAACTTGCTCAAATAAACCACCAATTTCTTGCACGACGCGAAATATTTCTTCTTTGTTATTCCCAGGAGTGACAACAGTAATTGGGTAGCCTTTACTTGCAAGATAGCGACAGCAATTTGTGGTATATATACCGCCTACCCAAGTACCCAAGGCAAAACAAATTACAGCTAGAGTCGGGCGGGTATCGGCATGAAAGCTATCATGGAATATTTGCTCAAAGCGGGTAGCAATCTGAAGTTCATCAGTGAGAAAGCGACTCCAAAATGTCGGCTTACCTGTCGATCCCGAAGAAACAGCGATCGCATCGCATCTTTCCAATTTTCCATAACGACATAAGTCTGGCAAGGAATGACGACGCAGGTAGTTTTCTTTAGTCAGCAGTGGTAGTTGTTGGAAATCCTCAAATTTCTGGAGCGATGCCGGATCTATACCAGATTCTGTCAAAAAAGCTTTATAAGCTGGTACAGTCGCAGCGACATCATGAAACAATTTTAGGGCAGATGATTCTGGAGAAATCTGCTCGTGTTTTGCTAATAATGCCTCAAGCGGTGTGGTGAGGAATTCTTGAAACGCCTTCAAAGCGCGATCGCGTTGTTCTGTTTGCATTGCTATAAATTGTTAGCCTTGCAAATTGATTTTAGTACGTTTGTATGCTAAAAACTGGCAGTGTTAAGCTTCAATCAGCTCCCCTCAAAATTGCTTTTTGCTAATGCCTTTCGATATCCAGCTACTACCCCGCCTCCAAGCCAAATCTGTGCGGGATTCTGGCAAGCAATACTATGTTGATATAATGGGCGATCGCCTTCCTAGTGTCAGCACAATTCTCAATGCCACTAAACCAAAAGAGGATCGCGAAAGGTTGGTAAACTGGCGACAACGCGTTGGCACAGATGAGGCAAACCGAATTTCCAGCACAGCCAGCCGTCGGGGAACACAAACTCACAAGCACATTCAACGCTACCTGCTGGGTGAAGACACACCTTGTCCTGACGCTAGCCGCCCCCTCTGGGAAAGTATTAAACCAGTACTACAAAATATTGATATCGTTAGACTCGTAGAAAGTCCGGTTTTCCACTATGACTTAAGCTATGCCGGAATAGTAGACTGTGTTGCCAGCTACAAAGATATTCCCTGCGTTTGTGAGTGGAAGACAGCAGATAAACCCAAAGGCTCAATCGAACGCTTATTTGACTATCCGCTGCAATTATCAGCTTACCTAGGAGCCGTGAATCATTACTATCAAGATTGCGGCGTTAAGCTAGACCATGCTTTACTAGTTG
This sequence comes from Leptolyngbyaceae cyanobacterium, assembly GCA_036704105.1. GTDB lineage: Bacteria > Cyanobacteriota > Cyanobacteriia > Cyanobacteriales > Chroococcidiopsidaceae > Chroococcidiopsis. The sequence goes on from DATNQH010000353.1 coordinate 15,000, forward strand.
TGGCAATTCCAGAACAGCAAGCCGAGGTGTTTTGGTTCGAGCCAGAAACAATTGACTTTTACTGGCAGCAGTGGGAACAAAGAGTTGCAGCTTATTGGCAGCGTCGAGGTAAGTACTCCTTGGGCGGGAAGGATACTCCTTGAGGCAGCGCAGGGCAAATACATCTAAACTTTATAAAAGTTATTGACAAAAATCTTAGCTTATGAGTCTGACGACAGAATGGGATTTATCGTTGAGCTGATTTTTCTCTCGCTAGGTGTGAAGCAAAAATTAAAACTAAGGACAATATCAATAAGTAACAATTATTGCGGTTATTTTGAGAATTAATGAGAACGAAATAATGTTATTGACAAGATGCGTTTGCCCTGGATAACTCAGGTGATAGCGCAGGTATCACCGCACACAAAGGATAATGATGTCAGATAAAACATGACACCCTTTGAAAGGAGACTTGAAGTTCATCGAGGCGGTGTCGATGGCGAAAGCAGTAAGTACAAATACTAGTAGACCACCAGGAGCTGCAACACAACCCAATTTGTTATGACCATTGAAGCCTTGAGGCGATCGCGCCTAACAGCACAACCAACCCAAGCGCTCGCCGGAAGTAGTTAACGCCTTGAAACAGTTCCTGCCACGCCCAGGTAAACAAGGAGCCAAAAGCCAATGCGTCTAGACCTGTGTGAATGTTACCGCTTGTGAAAATGAATTTGAGTACAGTTGCTGTAATCCAAACTAAGAGCGGCAGATTCGGCATCTGAGCGAGAACAATGTTGCCATCGCTGTCTCGAAACGTTCGATTGAACAGAGTATCTTCCATGACTTGAAGTATATTCTACTCAGCAGTATGATGTCCAAGGCAAGCGCATCTAAATTTTTAAAAAGTCTATTGACAAAAATATCAAGTTATGCGACAAAGCCAGAATGGATTTATCGTTGAGCTTATTTTTCTCTGGCTAGGAGTGAATTAAAAATTGCCCTGGAGGCAGGGAAAGTAAGGATAGCATCTACTTCCCAGGCTGAGCATGGGAATCAAGGATAGGTGCAGACCGCTTCTTTTATCTGCATCCATATAGATAATAAAAAAAGGTGGATGAGCCATACCATCCACCTTATGTCAATATCTGAAAGTTAAAACCTTACGGCTTACAAACTCGGCACGTATTGAGACTTTTCTGGTACATCAGTGTACTCGGCAACAATTTGGCGGAATTCTTCACCGTCAATTGTTTCTTTCTCGATCAGAAGATCGACTAAACGATCTGTCACTGTGCGATTTTCGCGGATCAGCTTCTTCGCTAACTCGTAGCATTCTTCAACAATGGTACGGACTTGGTTGTCGATGCGAGAAGCGATCGCTTCGGAGTACTCCGAGCGGGACATCCAATCACGACCTAAGAAAACTTCTCCCTGCTGGCTTTCCAGGGACAGAGGCCCTAAAGTCGACATTCCGAATCTAGTCACCATCTGGCGTGCCATTCCTGTCACCTGTTGCAAGTCACCGCCTGCACCTGTGGTTACTTCCGCTTCTCCAAAGATCACATATTCCGCTGCTCTACCTCCCAAAGCACCAGCAATTCTGGATTTGAGTTGAGAGCGAGAAATCAATCCTTGTTCTTCGTTAGGAGTAAACCAAGTCAAACCCTGTGCTTGTCCGCGTGGGATGAGGGTAACTTTCTGAACTGGATCGTGGTCTTTGAGGAGAGTACCGATCAAAGCGTGTCCAACTTCATGGTATGCAATTAGCCGCTTGCTCTTACTATCTACCAGTGGTGTGCCTTCCATCCCAGCCACCACGCGGTCTACAGCATCATCGATTTCTAATAGGGTAATTGCCTCTTTACGCCGTCTAGCAGTCAAAATTGCTGCTTCGTTAAGTAAGTTGGCTAGATCCGCACCAGTAAAGCCTGGGCTACGTCTGGCGATCGCTTCTAAGGATACAGTTGGATCTAATTTCTTGTTGCGTGAGTGGACTTTTAAAATTTCCAAACGTCCTTTCAAGTCCGGAGCATCTACGATCACTTGGCGATCAAATCTACCTGGACGCAACAGTGCAGCGTCTAACACATCCGGACGGTTGGTTGCAGCAATAATGATGATGCCTGTATTGCCTTCAAACCCATCCATTTCTGTGAGCAACTGGTTGAGAGTTTGCTCTCTTTCGTCATTACCGCCACCAATTCCGGCTCCCCGTTGTCTACCTACCGCATCAATTTCATCGATGAAGATCAGACATGGAGCGTTGTCTTTGGCTTTTTTAAACAAGTCGCGGACGCGGGATGCACCCACACCGACAAACATTTCGACGAATTCACTACCAGATATGCTAAAGAATGGCACACCAGCTTCACCCGCGATCGCTTTTGCTAGCATTGTCTTACCCGTTCCCGGTGGACCTACTAGCAACACACCTTTGGGAATTCGCGCCCCAACTGCGGTAAAGCGTTCTGGCTGTTTCAAGAAGGTGACGACTTCTTGCAATTCTTCTTTGGCTTCGTCAATACCAGCTACATCATCAAATTTGATGCCTGTTTTGGCTTCCATTTGGAATCTGGCGCGGGATTTGCCAAAGTTTAAGGCTTGACCAGGACCGCCAGGAATGTTGCTGGAACGACGGAACAGAAAGAATAAGCCACCAATTAACAGAATTGGAAAAATTAGATTACCTAATAAGCCCCAAATTGCTCCATCGTTACGCATTGGGTGAGAATCAAAATTAACGTTTGAATCTCTGAGCTTGGCAATCAATTCAGGAGCGGTATAAGGAAGATCTACCCGCAGCCTTTGTATCCGGTTATCAAGTTCTGGATCGACCGCTTCGACAATTGCTGTCCGTCCACCTTCGTAGAGATCTACGCTGGTAACTCGCCCAGCATCGACGTATTCTAGAAACCGACCATATGTCATCCGAGTACTGGCTGTATTTTTGCTCGTGTCAGTGGGAACACTAGCAAATGCTCCTTGCCAAAAGAAAAAGCCGATTGCCAGAGCTGGTAATGTCCACAGTACCAGGACTCTCCAGGAAAATTTCATCAGTTATTTGCCCTTAGATTGTTGTATCAACAATTCAGTTTGACTACAGTCGGGTGTTGTTACCCTGTTGGAAATAGCCTTTAAACCGATTTTATTAACTCCCTTAGTGCTGCCTCAGAATCAGAAATAGGCTCCCTGTCTGTTTCATCCCATGTTGTAAGAATAATTACTGGGTGCTAGCAAGCGTAAAGGGAATTTATCAAGATGTTAGAGTGAATCTTAATTAAATTTAACTTAATTTTAAGCGATCCCACCAGAACCGGAAGTCGGAAGTCAGAACACAGTTCACTTACCCCTCACCCCTTACCCCTCACCACTCGCCACTAAACTATGATGATGAGATGTAAATAAATGTAAAAAAATTATGCAATCCAAGGTTGTTGTAGTGGTTGGTGCGACTGGTGGTATTGGTTCAGCGTTGACTCATAAACTTGCGCCCACTGGAGCTAGTTTGGTATTAGCAGCTAGAGATGGCAACGAACTATCAGCTTTAGCCGCGCAATTGCCAGAAAATGAGCGAATCTTAACTGTTCCGACAGACATTTGCGATCGCAACCAAGTAGACGCGCTGATGGAAAAAACAGTCGCTTCTTTTGGTCAAATCGATGTTCTGGTAAATGCAGCAGGAGCCGGAATATTGAAACCATACAGCAATCTCGAACCAGCCGACTTAGAAGCAATGTTGGATGTAAACTTAAAGGGCAGTTTTTATACCTGTCAAGCCGCCGCCCAGTTGATGCAAGAGCGTAAAAGAGGGCACATTTGTAATATTGTCGGAATTTTAGGCAAACACTCAATGGCAATGGCTGCGGCTTACTCTGCCTCGAAGTTTGGCGTTGTCGGTTTTAGCAAGTGTATGGCAGAAGAACTCAAGCGCTTTGGTGTTAAATTCACGCTATTCTACTTCGGTGGCGTAAATTCTCCTTTCTGGGACAACGTACAGATGAAGGTAGACCGAAAAAAAATGCTGAGTCCTGAAACTGCTGCTGATGCTATTTTGTATGCGCTGCAAGCCGAACCACAAGCTGTGCCAATGGAAATTAATATTCAACCAGAAAGTCATCTATTTTTCTAATATAGGCAAGAGTGAGGGAAATGATGAATGATGAATTATGAATTATAAACGCTCAATTTTTCACGATTCAGCATTCAGACTCCTGTACAGGTTTCTTGCTTAAGAGTGACTTGAAAATCCAGTGAAACAGGCAAAATTTACAAACAGAGCAGCTGTTATGCTGGATTTTCAAAAATTATGAAGATCGATCGCGTTCACTTCTATGTTGAAGATGCCAGAGCATGGCGCAACTGGTTCGTTCACAAGTTGGGGTTTCAAGCAGTAGCTAGTGGCAGCAGTACTAGTCATACCTGTACGGAGGTAGTTAATAGTGGAGAAGTATACTTTGTCCTATCTTCACCCTTAACACCACTGAGTCCAGTAACAAACTTTTTGCGTCAACACCCACCAGGAGTAGCAGATGTGGCTTTTTGCGTTGAGGATATAGAAGCAGTGATGCAGGGAGCGATCGCGTGGGGCGCTCAAGTTCTGCAACCGCTCCAGCATCAACAAGGCTATAAGTGCGCAAAAATCGCCGCTTGGGGTTCTTTGACTCACACTTTGATAGAAAGGCAAGAGGCAGAAGGTAACAGGCAAGAGGCAAAGTTAGTTCATCCTACCCTTGGGGAAGGGCAAAGCCCTACATCCTTCCCCTCACCCCTCATAGATCGCCCCAATTCCCCCTCACGCTTCACTTTCGCTGGAATTGACCATATAGTATTGAATGTTGCTGCTGGGGATTTAGAACGTGCTGTAGCTTGGTACGAAAATGTTCTCGGGTTTCATGCTCAGCAGGCATTTAAAATTAAAACCGATCACTCTGCACTGCATAGTCGAGTGTTGGTGTCAAGTAATAAATGCGTCCAATTTCCAATTAATCAGCCAGCATCGCCAAATTCCCAAATTCAAGAGTTTTTGGATTTCAATCAGGGTGCAGGAATTCAACACATTGCTTTACAAATACCTAATATTGTGGAAGCGATCGCCTCTTTTCGCTCTAGTGGTGTATCCTTTCTTTCGGTTCCTCCTACCTATTACACCCAGCTACAGGAAAGACTTGGATTACCCCTATCTGTTGCTGAATTAAAGGAAATCGCTGCTGAGCAAATTTTAGTTGACTGGCAAGAAAATAATCCCCAAGCTTTACTGCTTCAGACTTTCACTCAGCCTATTTTTAGGCAGCCTACTTTTTTCTTTGAAATTATCGAGCGCCGCTCTCAAGCATTAGGCTTTGGTGAAGGAAACTTCCGCGCTTTGTTTGAAGCGATCGAACGGGAACAGATTAAAAGAGGAAGCCTGTCTAGTTCTTGATTCGCATTGATTTATTAACATCTGACTGTAAGTGTGAACTGTCAACCACCTTATAGATGAATTTTGGATTTGAACGAAAAGATTAATCATTCAAAATTCTCTCATCAAAAATTCAAAACTATATGTAAGCAGTATCTGAGCTAGCCTTTTAATGAAAGTTAATATTTGCTCTGTTTATGTTAAGACTTATTACTGATTTTGATGGGCCGATTATTGATGTATCGGGACGCTATTACCAGGTTTATCAAGAGTGTTTGGACTCAAGCCGCGCTCCAAATCAAGCAGTAAAACAGTTAAGTAAAGAAGAATTCTGGCAGTTGAAGCGATCGCGCGTGCCTGAAAAGCAAATTGGTATGATATCTGGGCTTGACGAAACCCAAGCACAAGCATTTGCCCAATTAAGGCGGCAAACCGTGCATACCCCCCCGTATTTTGAGTATGACACCCTTGCCCCAGGAGCAGTAGCGGCACTGGAAAAAGTACAACAAGCTGGGGTCGATTTGGCAGTAATGACGATGCGGCGGGCGCGAGAGTTAGATTATGCCTTTGATCGGCATGATTTAGGTAGGTTTTTTCCTAAAGATCGGTGTTACTGTCTGAGCAATGACTATGTAAAAACTCGTGACATTGATGATAAACCCCTACTGATGGAAAGAGCCTTAGTCGAACTTCCTCCCGCCAGCGACACATGGATGGTAGGGGATACAGAAGCAGATATAATCACCGCCAAAAAGCATGGCGTGAAGGTAATAGGGGTATTATCCGGTATCCGCGATCGCGCTTCCTTGGAAGTTTATCAACCAAACTGGATCGTTAAAGACTTGAGTGAGGCAGTAGATTTACTCCTCAACTCTTCTCTAACTGAAGTAAGTTAGCCAAGCCTATCGCGTAAAGCTACTTATTATCCACAGCAAGACAAACGTCAGAACTGTGGAAAATCGATCCACCGTCAAATAGATGCTTTCTATTTGCGGTTGCAGCAAGCTACCCAGCAGCCCGCCACCTAATAAGCCGATAATCAAGCCGATGAAAGTCAGCAGCACTGCACGACCGAACTTTTGCTCTTTACGGTAGAGAAAGTAAAGACTGCATCCCACTCCTAGCGGCAATATTAATTGCAAAATTCCATCTCCCCCAGCCGTATAAAAAACACTTATACAACTAAGACCCAAAAACAGAATTCCGGGCAAAAGGATTTCTGTGGCGCTGGGCTTATCTCTAAGCTGTTGCAGCCACGAAGGTGATGAAAGTTTATTTGGGGCGGGACTTGCTTTTGGAGGCGATTGGGCAAGGCTTTCTGCAAACCTAATACCTTCCGGAACTTTGATCTTTCCTTCTTGACGCAGCCGCAGACGCTCCATCAGGATAGCGTCATAAGCTGCTTCCACACCTTCTAACAATTGTGGATCGCCATTGCACTGCTTCACAAGGCGAATGCGAGCCTCCTGAATTTCATCGAATGTCGCGTCTTCTGTTACCCCAAGCTTGTCGTAGGGACTTTGCTCGATCATGTGATTTTATCGCCTCAGCCTCAGTCAAGGGCAGCCTGTAGAGGAAAATGAACAACAATTTTTAAGGTTTACTATTGGTTGGTAAGACCAATAGAGTGACTTATATTTTCCTAATAAGATACCATCTATTCGATTTTAACTGGAATATTGCCGACTAGTTCTAACTCCTAACGACTGCAAACCCACATCTGCAATTTCTTTTGAACTGTGGAAAAACTAGCAATGCTGTTGATTTTTAACAGTTGACCGTTAAGATTCAACAGCCAGCGCTCCAAATAGTAGCTTGATGAACCTTGAGTATATCTATAGTCACACTAATTATCATAGCAACTGCAATCGAGCTGGATTGCTGGAATGAGAGATTAAAACTTTTACTTCATAAAGGCACACAAACCATGACTGATGCTACTTACAGTCGGATTTTTTGAAAATGTATTAAATAACACCCAGTTCGTCCAACTGACTTGCTTAAAATTATTTAACGTTTATTCTTATGTCAAGGAAGCTTTATAAGTGACTTGCTTACAAGCACTTTTTTGGCTTATATATCTAATTTCCAATTTTTTTACTTAAAAACAACACCTAAATGTATCGATTCTTGAACTGCCAGAAAAAGAGTTATAAGTCTTTCTATACTTACTTTACAACTTTACTCTTATCTAGAGTCAGTATACTAAAATACACTTTTTTCCTTAAGAGTTGGCATTCCGGAATTATGGACTGATAATTGTCATAGCGTTGTAGTTATAGTTCTAACGCTGCTGCTTACTTGCCCATCAGGCTATTCATACTCATCTCTTTTTTGTGCAAAGTAATGTTATGGCTCTTGCCAAGATTCTTGTCGTTGATGACGACCCGTCAATCCGAAATTTAATCCAACGTTTTTTGAGCAAGCAGAATTATCAGGTCGAATCTGCCGAAGATGGTAAGACTGCCCTAGCTGTGTTTGAGCAATTTAATCCAGACTTGGTGATTCTTGACGTAAATCTACCAGACACGATTGGCTATAACCTCTGCCAAGAGATGCAAAACCGCACCAAAGTTTTTGTCTTGATGTTGACTAGTCGAGCAGACGAAGCAGACAAAATACGGGGCTTTTCTCAAGGTGCAGATGATTATCTCACCAAGCCGTTTAGCCTAGGGGAGTTGGAAGTTCGAGTAGGAGCAATTTTAAAGCGCCAGCGGGTTGTGACTACAGCAGAAAAGCAACGTTTAGTTTTTGACAAGCTGACGATCGATCCGGAGCGGCGGGAGGTGACAATCGATAACCAGCTGATACCCTTAACGGCGCTTGAATTTGACTTGCTGCGTTTCTTAGCCAGCCATCCGGGACGAGTATGGCGGCGCTCCGAGCTAATTCAAGAAGTTTGGGACTACGAATATGTAGGAGATCAGCGGGTAGTCGATGTTCATATTGGTCAAATTCGCAAAAAGATTGAAATTGATGTGACCCAGCCAATTTTAATTCAGACAGTGCGCGGCGTTGGTTATAAATTTGAAGCGCCTAGTAAAGCTAACAAAAATCAGCAGTAAACTTGACTGCAAAGGATAAGTGCTTGGGTCTTCCAATCGGAAGACCTAAGCTGCTTTGGCTATGGATGATTTTGCTTCAATGCTGATAAAGTCTGTGACTCGAATCTAACTAGCGTCTTGCTATCTCAGTCAACTCTTTTTGGAGCCAGGGGTTTTAGAGCTAATGCTCGATTAGGATTTGCAAGGCACTCGGACCTTGCGGCGAACCGAAGACAGTTGAAAGTGCCGTCGGCTTGAAGCACCTGCCGTCAAATGGCGTGATTTGTGATTAACTCCACCGACTTATCAGATAAGGCGCAGATGTTGTTTGGATTTGGGATTGACAACTTATTTTGATCGCCCAGGTCTGGGTATGTACCGATAAGCCCTAATCTAAAATCTCTAATCTGAAATTGATGGTCATAAACAGATTTATGAGTGGTGGAAGAGCGTTTCTAAGTATACCTGCGCTGCACTGCGATCGCTATTGCCATTTTGAAGCAAAAACAGTGACAGCGCCGCCGTAAACACTCGGTCTTGATCCCAGTCAGGGTGGGTTTCTAAATACCGTTTGAGCGATTCGTGCAATTGTTCGGGAATTTCAGTCAATATACTAACGCTGGCGTTCATTGGATACCTCTCACAAGAACAGGTAATTTGTACAGGGCAAACTTACTTCCACGAGAGCGAAAAAAACAGCTAGGGCAACAGCTAGGCTGAAAGCTTTTGGTGACAAAAGCGTCACCCTTTTTTCCACTACCGAATAACAGTTGCACAAACTGCAAAGGGAAGTCGCATCATTGTGCGGCAAGATTCACCACCCCGTCAATGCTGCGAAATGTTACAACTTCTTTGATAGCAAAAAAATACTGACGAAAAAGTCAGCCTTTGAACCCATTTTCTGTTACTTTTGTTTACAACTTTCGCCTCATTTTCAGCACTTGAGTTGTCTTGTCAGAAATCCACAGGTTTAGTGGGAAACCATCACCTATCGTCACAGCTTGTGGAAAACTTGAATACATCTGTGGAAAAAATTGCATCACCTGTGGAAACAGTGGGGAATCTTTGGGGAAAAATTGGGATAAAAATAAGAATTGCAAAGCTCGTCCTTTGCCGTTGGTGATTCGTCCTTTGTTTCTACACACGACAAATGACAAATGACAAATGACGCTAATATGCTAAGTTAGTTGATCGCACTCAAAAGTCTAATGGCAGAAACACTATTCTTTAACGCCCTACGAGCAGCCATTGATGAAGAAATGGCGCGTGACTCAACTGTATACGTTCTTGGAGAAGACGTTGGTCACTATGGCGGTTCGTATAAAGTTACAAAAGATTTATATAAAAAATATGGCGAACTGCGGGTGCTTGACACTCCGATCGCTGAAAATAGCTTTACTGGTCTAGCTGTAGGATCGGCAATGACTGGCTTAAGACCAATCATTGAAGGCATGAACATGGGCTTTTTGCTCCTCGCCTTTAACCAAATCTCGAATAACGCCGGAATGCTGCGCTACACCTCTGGCGGTAACTTCAAAATTCCAATGGTGATTCGCGGGCCTGGGGGTGTGGGTCGCCAGTTGGGTGCAGAACACTCTCAGCGACTAGAGGCTTATTTTCAAGCGGTTCCTGGGCTAAAAATTGTTACTTGTTCCACTCCTTATAATGCTAAGGGGCTGCTGAAATCAGCTATTCGGGATGACAATCCCGTTTTGTTTTTTGAACACGTACTGCTGTACAACCTCAAAGAAGACCTACCAGAGTCAGAATACTTACTGCCTTTAGATAAAGCAGAAGTTGTGCGACAAGGAGAGGATGTTACAATCTTGACCTACTCGCGGATGCGTCATCACGTAATCCAAGCAGTAAAGACGCTGGAAAAAGAAGGTTTTGACCCAGAAGTAATTGATTTGCTCTCGTTAAAACCGCTGGATTTTGACACTATTGGCGCTTCGGTGCGGAAAACTCATCGAGTGATTATCGTTGAGGAGTGTATGAAAACTGGCGGAATTGGGGCAGAATTAATTGCCTCAATTAACGATCGCTTATTTGATGAATTGGACGCTCCTGTATTACGGTTGTCTTCCCAAGATATTCCCACTCCTTATAATGGCGCACTGGAAAGATTGACGATCATACAACCAGAGCAAATTGTCGAAGCAGTGAGAAAGATGGTGGCGCTGCAAGTGTAGGCAAAATGATAAATTATGAATGCTAAATACTGAATTGAAATTCATAATTGCTGCATTCATAATTTATCATTCATAATTTCCCTAACCCCCTAAAAAAAGAAGTTAGTATAGCATTTGTTGCAGCGGATTATGGTATGCAAAGACAGCGATCGCTATTGGCTCTGATTGTCGTTCTCGTGATTGCCGCTATTGTGGTGATTGTCAAATTTCCAGTGGCTCTGGGCTTAGACCTCCAGGGAGGCTCTCAATTAACAATTCAGGTGAAACCGTCACAAGAAATTAAGCAAATCACCGAAAGAGAGCTAGAAGCGGTAAAAACCGTAGTCGAAAACCGAGTTAATGGTTTAGGAGTTTCTGAACCAGTGATTCAAACTGTAGGGCAAGACCAAATTCTTGTCCAACTACCAGGAGTGAACGATCCAGCCCAAGCAGAAAGAGTATTGGGTGGTACGGCTCAACTGGATTTTCGCCGCGAGAACAAAGACGCAAGAGCGTTTTTGAATGTTAGACAGCAAGAACTAGAACAACTGCTGATAAAGCAGCAAGAATTACAACAGAAGAAAGATAAAGATACAGAGGCGATCGCTGCTAATCAAGCCAAGTTTGAGGCAAAGGGAAAAGAAATTCAAGAACTATCCCAAAATTTGTTCGAGAAGACTGGTTTAACTGGTAAAAACCTCAAGTATGCTGAGCCAAGTCCTTCCCAATATGGCAATGCTTGGAGTGTGGCAATTGAGTTTGATGCTAAGGGGGGTGAATTATTCGCCCAACTTACTAAAGAACTGGCTGGAACTGGGCGCAGGCTAGGCATTTTTCTAGATGATAAATCGATTAGTACACCTGTTGTTGGACAAGAATTTGAGAAAACAGGTATCACTGGTGGAAAAGCAGAAATTACAGGTAACTTTGATGTCAAATCTGCTACAGAACTAGCACTACAATTGCGCGGCGGTTCTTTACCCGTACCAGTAGAAATTGTCGAAAACCGCACTGTGGGCGCGACGCTGGGACGAGATAGTATCCAACGCAGTATTTATGCTGGGGTTGGCGGCCTGACTTTAGTATTGATCTTCATGGTGGTCTACTATCGACTGCCTGGACTAATTGCTGACGTAGCTTTAATTATCTATTCCCTACTAACATGGGCGACTTTTGCGCTTTTGGGCGTTACTTTAACTCTTCCAGGTATTGCTGGGTTTATCCTCAGCATAGGTATGGCTGTTGACGCAAATGTACTGATTTTTGAGCGGACGCGGGAAGAATTACGATCTGGTAAATCTTTATATCGCTCAGTTGAATCTGGTTTTTACCGTGCCTTTTCTAGCATTTTAGATAGCAACGTCACAACATGGATTGCTTGCGCGGCGCTGTTCTGGCTGGGTTCTGGTTTAGTGCGAGGTTTTGCTCTGACTTTGGCTTTGGGCGTGGCAGTGAGTATGTTTACAGCAATTACCTGTAGTCGTACATTTATGTTTTTAGCGATCTCTATGCCAGCCATTCGCAAGCCAGAACTATTTTGTCCCAATATCCCACCAGCGTCTAAAAAAGCACAGGGGGCGGCATGAAATTCAGTGTCAACAAACAGCGATCGCTTTGGTGGATAGCTTCTAGTCTATTCATCCTCGCAGGTGCGCTCGCAATGGTAATATCCTGGCAACAAATTGGCACGCCCCTACGCCCCAGCTTGGATTTTATCGGTGGAACTAGGTTGCAGTTTGAACGGGATTGTACTAAACCCAATAATTGTGACAAGCCGATTGATATCATTGGAGTCAGGGAAGTTGCTAGATCTCAAGGGTTAGGTGATAGCAGCATTCAACTTGTGGGAAACAATGGTATATCAGTCCGCACAAAAAATTTGAATGTCGAGCAGCGTACTAAGTTACAACAAGCTTTAACTGAAAACATTGGAGCCTTAGATCCGAAAAAAACTCAAATTGATACTGTTGGGCCAACATTAGGGCGAGAGTTATTTACATCAGGATTATTAGCTTTAATTGTTTCCTTCGCAGGCATCACTATCTACATGAGCCTGCGCTTTCAGTTGGACTTCGCTGTATTTGCGATCATCGCTCTATTGCATGATGTTTTAATCACTGTTGGAGTTTTTGCCTTTTTAGGCTTGGTGCAGGGTGTTGAAGTAGATAGTTTGTTTATTGTGGCTCTGTTAACGATCGTGGGTTTCTCGGTGAACGATACGGTTGTGATTTACGATCGCATTCGGGAAGTAGTGAAGTTGAATCCAGAGCGCCCAATTGACAAGGTAGTGGATGAAGCAGTTAATCAAACGTTGGGGCGATCAATCAACACTACCTTAACAGTGCTGCTAACTTTGTTTGCGATCTTCTTCTTTGGCGGAGAAACGCTGAAAAACTTTGCCTTGGCTTTGATCGTTGGCTTCACGATGGGAGCTTATTCTAGTATTTTTATTGCCAGTACTCTGTTGTCTTTGTGGCGAGAACGTACTGGTCAATCTCAGAATGCAAGTGCGATCGCAAAAGATGCAATTGACCCTTCCGCTCGTCCTGACCAAACTCAATAAACAGTACACATTGATTAGTAAGTAGTGGAAAAGCTGTCACGATGAATGATGAATGATCAAGGGTAATGGGTAATTGATAATTCACAATTTCGGACAGAAGCAATTTAGGGGTTCCCAATTACCAACTACCAATTACCACTTAGCACTTACCACTCAACGCCAGGAAAGCGATAACTGGGAAGTATCTCGCCCACACAACTAGCTCCCCCTCACTACTCACCACTTCACACTTCATATTATGTACAGACGTAGCAGTGCTACGTCTCTACTTCAGCACTGCTACGTCTCTTCATACTTCATACTTTTCTCGCCACTCATATGGAGCAGCCACAAGAGCAGCCTTTGTCATCGGTTGAACTTGACCCCATCTTTAAGCAGCAAGTGCAAAAGTTATATAACTTAATTCTCTACGGTAGATGGTTGGTAGTAGCGTTTCTCTGGCTGAGTGTTGGCGCTTTAAGCCTGTGGGGTTTGCGTTCGGAGATTGCTTTATGGCTGCAATACTTTACCTGGGTAGCAGTAAAATTTGCGCTTTATTACAATCCTCTGCCGACAATTGGTCTAACTGTTTGTGTCGTCATGACGATTTCCGTCATAATTTGGCAAAGCCGCAATATCCTCTTAGGATTACCACCAGAGGAACAGCGACGACTAGAACAACAAGTGCAAAAGATTCGCCAGCAGGGTGCCACTCATCCGTTGTGGAAGTGGATTTGTCAGTAATTAGTGGTTAGTGGTTAGAGAAGAGAGGGAGAGAGGATAATTACCAATTACTCCATAAGAATTACGAATAAAGAAAGATGCGATAACGCTATTATTTTGCAAAATGTAAAGTTAATGTAGGTATATCTACTTTTTAAGCTAAGTAAAAATGGACTGTAGCCACATTCAATTTTGCGATAGTAAGTCCCGGTTAGACCTCGATCAACTGCAAGAGCTTTTCCAACTGGGAGCTTTTTGGGCAAAAGACCGCAGTATTGAAGATTTCAGTATAGCCATTGCTAATAGTGAACCAGTAATTAGCGTTTGGGATGGGGAGCGACTAATCGGTTTTGCTAGGGCAACTTCGGATGGAATTTACCGTGCTACTATTTGGGATGTGGTGGTTCATCCAGACTATCGCGGTGCTGGGCTAGGACGCAAGTTAGTAGAAACAGTCTTGAGTCATCCGCGCATGAACCGGGTAGAGCGCGTTTACCTGATGACTACTCACCAGCAAAGCTTTTACGAACGTATTGGTTTTGAGTGCAATTCTAGTACTACGATGGTGCTGTACAATCAACCTCTGACTGGATCTCTTCCGGTTCAAGAAATGCAGTTTCAGATTCAGGAATCATCAGGGGGATAGTTAGCTGCATCCGCGTTTTAGACTCAAAATCTGCTGCTTCTGGAACGGATAAAATCTCCATGCGACTGTGCATTAGTTCCAAGAGGGTTTGAGTCAGCAGTAAAGTCATTCCGGGTGAAAGGGCAATATTATTGTAAAGTACTGACTCTTGAGGTAAGTGTATGGTTTGGCTTAAATCTACTGGTTCCAACCAAGTAGAGACTGGCAATTCAACATCTAAGCAAATTTGTGTATTATTTTGGGTAGTTGTGGATGGGGTAGAAATAAAGATACTGCCTTCTTGCATCTGAGTTAGGTAAGAGTCGAGCAAATTTAGAAAGACTTGTCGCAGCCACCGGGGATCTGCTAAGACATAAATTTCAGCTTCAGGCGGTGAGAAATGAAGCCGAATATTGCGATTAGCTGCTATGAGAGCAACCGAATTATAGACTTCTGTCAAAACCGTAGCTAATTGTAGGGGCTGAATTTCCAGCTTGCTATTACCGTGTTCTAGACGAGAGACTTCCAGAATGCGATCAATTAAGTTTATTAGCTTCAACGCTGAGGAATTGGCTTGGGCAACAAAAGTACGTTCCTCAGCAGGATCCTCACATAAATCTGACAAAATCAACTGATGCAAACCAATTAAGCTGTTGAGAGGCGATCGCAATTCATGGGAAGTCCGCGCCAAAAATCCAGCTTTGAATTGACTCATTTGCTGTGCTAGCTGGTAGGCAATTTCTGTCTGCTTCAGCTTTTTTGTCAAATCTAGTACTTCTTGAGTAGGATTTGTATCGCTGTGTCTAATAGCTTCGATTGGTGGGGTGAGGCGCTGAGGTTCCTTGCTTGTGCCTATCTCCCCCTCTTTCCCTCTTTCCTTCTCTTTTGTTCCACCAAATAACCTGCGACTGCTCACACCTAATCCTAGTCCGATCGCTAGATATATCCAATTACTCCAGATCGTCATTTTTTCTCACTCCACACTCACACTGATATACCAACAGGCTAATTAGACATACCTGTGTACGGGCGGGTTTAAAGTAGTTTTAAGTTTTAAGTTCTAAGTTTTGAGTTGAAGCCACTTGTAAAACTCAAAACATAGAATTCAAAACTCGCGCATTATTGATTAAAATTGCCCTTACAAAACAACTTACCCACAAAAGTTAAATTTCTAATCTAATCGCTCCCATCCGCAGTATTTCCCAACCACTACCCATCCATTTAGCTACAGTGGAGGGAACGCCGATTCCGGAATTTTTGTCAGCAAATTCTGTAGCTCGAAGAGTTAAGACATCTGGAAACTGCGCCTCAATTTCAGCCATTGTGGTTAAAGGCGGTTGACCTGATAAGTTAGCGCTGGTAGTAGCAAGCGGACTTGTTTGGGAAAGAATATATTGCGCGATCGCACTTGCAGGCACTCGTAAGCCAATCGAGCTTGGCTCGGTTGGGTTCATTACTTTAGGAACGCGATCGCTGGCTGGTAGCACCAAAGTCAAAGCTCCAGGCCAATATTTTGCTGCCACTTGTTGCCAAACCAACCATTCTGCTGCACTACCCGTGACAAAATCCCACAGATCTTCTGCTGTGGCTCCCATCAATATCAACGGCTTATTTTGGCTGCGTTGCTTGGCTGCAAAAATCAAATCGGCTCTTTCTGGTAAAGCTGCCAAGGCTGGGACAGTATCGGTGGGAAAGCTAACTACATAGCCAGCTCGTACACCAGCTACAAGGTCTGGAATTGAAACTTGAGTCATCTATTCGATTTTGGATTTTGGATTTTGGATTTTGGATTGGGAACGTGGTAGTTGCTAATTTCGACTTCCGACTTCCAACTTGCAACTTCTGAATTCCCTATTACCCATCACCTAGTCTAAAATCTAAAATCGGTAGGCAAGGGCAAATCGTTCAATTCCGGCTAAATCGTTGTGAATTTCAATTTTGCAGTAGCTACCTTGATCGCGCAGTAACTGAGCTACCGTTTGAGCTTGTCCTGCCATCATTTCAATCAGCCAAACACCACCCGATCGCAAATAAACGGGAGCAGTTTCAATTAGATACCGAATACAATCCAAACCATCTGCACCACCATCAAGCGCTAAATGAGGCTCATGTTTATTGACTTCTGGTTGCAGTTGTGGTATTAGGGAACTAGGAATATAAGGGGGGTTCGACACCATCCCACTGATTTGACCTTCGAGCGATGCCAGTGGCTGCCACCAATCACCTTGATAGAAGTGAATTCGGTCGGCAAAGCCCAACTTCTGGGCATTGAAAGAAGCGATCGCCAGAGCTTCTGGACTTCGATCTACAGCATGAATTGTAGCTGTAGGAAAAGCATAAGCTAGTCCAATTGCGATCGCTCCACTCCCTGTTCCTAAATCGACCCAGTGTCCCTGCTTCAATTGACTAACAATAGCTTTTTTGGCGGCTGCTACTGCTAGATCGATTAAATCTTCTGTTTCGGGCCTTGGAATCAACACAGCCGGAGAAACTGTTAACTGAAACTGCCGCCAGGAAGCAGAACCAGCAATATATTGAACTGGCAGACGTTCATTTATTCGCTGTTGCCACAACTTGTCTAAGTCTGCTAAAGATAGCTGGATTTGAATCTGGGGTCGATCTTTAAAAGATCCTAGCCGCAAAGCTAGGCGATCCAATCCAGCTACTTCTTGCATCAGCCAGTCTAGTTCTTGCGGTGGAATACCAGCAGCAAGAGTCGCAGCCGTTGCTTGCTGATACCACTGCCAAAGTTCTAAACCCGGAACCGAGCAAGGATTTGAAGCGGGCATAACTTAACGCTTAGGTGCCGCAGACTGAGGACGTGCTTGAGTTGCAGCCGTATTAGGTTGAATTGATCGAACAAAATCAACTGATTCCTTGGGTGGAACTAAAACAACTTGAGTTAAGCCTTGATCGTTACGAGATTGCAGAGCTTGCAGCACTCCTTCCAGATTTACCACTTGAATTTCAATCGAGGAGGCTAAATCTGGTTTTTGCTTCTTGAAGCGCTCCAGCATAGCTTGCAACTCATCTCTATTGAAAAAGAAAGGAATTACTTGCTGGTTAGCTTGTTTAATCGTCAAGTAGCCTTTTTTTTGCCCAGCTTTAGCTACAAATAAAGGAGTGCCTTTAAACTGATCTGCTTTTTGACCGCTTTGCTGCAATAATTTCTTTGCTGCGTCCACTTGTTGCTGGTGTGGTACAAAAGCAAAATCTGGAGAATTAGCCTTATTTTTGTTCGCTTGCTCTAGCTTATAGACTTCCGCCAAAGATACAGGTACTACTCGTACATTTTTCGCCAGGTTAGGATCTTTCTGCTTCAGGCGATCAATAAATGCTTGAGCATCTTGACGATTAACAAAAACACCTGCGACTCCTGATTGTTTTTTCTGATCTGGTACAGAAGCTACTAAGGGAGCGCCTTTTTCATCTGTAATCGTAAACATTGGCACTGGCCCAAGCTTTTGCAATACTTGATCTTGAGGCAAAGCTAATGCTTGTAAAGCGCCAATTGTCGCAGCGCCAAAGATAGCACTTCCAGTTAGACATAATGTAGCGCTCCAGCGGACTGTCGATCTTATAAATGATTTCATTACTGCTCCTGGCATTAATAATCAAATTGATGGATACGAACGGCAAGCGATTTTCACGCTCTTTTTGTTCTTGCTTATAGTAACGCCTTTGTCGTTAATCTTTAGATTTTCTTCCAATCCCTGACTTCAACTGACGCTACCATCAAGCAGATAGTTTCATTTAATTTGTAATTTGTAGCAGACGCTTTTATTAAATTGAACTCTTTTAAATGAATCATCAAGGTTAATTGTCGTTTCCCCACCGCCAAGAAACAAATAGCCATCGTTGCTCAATAGCTGACGCACTTTAGCCAAAATAGCCTTCTTTGTTTCGGTATCGAAGTAAATTAAAACATTACGCATGAAAATAATATCCATTGTTGGCAGTGATGCCCAAGATTGGAGGAGATTGAACTGATGAAACTCCACTAAGGAGCGAATATGTTCTGCAAGAAGCCACTCGTTATTGTGCTGCTGAAAATACCTCCGTTGGAGTGTTTCGGGCAGCCCGCGTTTGACTTCGAGTTGATTATAACGACCATTGCGCGCACGCGCTAGAATTTTGCTGGAAAAGTCGCTGGCAATTAGCTGTAATTTCCAATCTGCCAGACTTGGGAAGTGTTCGCGGATTAGTATTGCAATGCTATATGGTTCTTGACCACTGGAACAAGCGGCAGACCAAATATTTAGAGAGCGCTGTGTCTTTCGCCGCTCGATTAATTCTGGTAGTACGAAATTTTTTAGCACCTCAAATGGGTAGCGATCGCGGAAAAATGATGTTTCATTTGTAACTAGTGCCTCGATCGCCTGCTCGTGCCAACTATTAAATTGCCCCTTTTGTAAGTGCTTTACAAAAGAGCTAATAGAATCGAATCCTGCCGACTCTGCTAGTCCTGCTAAATGTAGCTCAGCCAGGTATTTTTTATCCCCAGCCAGCGCTACCCCTGAATGCCGATAAACTAATTGACGCAGATAGTCAAATTCAGTGCTGCTTATGCCCATCGTCTGATTGTTACAGACTATTAACATTTTTTATTAAAAAAATTAAGTATAAGTACTTCTATTAATTTTTACGCACTCGGCTTATAATCTCACCTGCCATTTGGCCTAAAGAAACGACTCGATCCGCCAGTCCGGCATTAGCAACGAAGCCAGGCATACCCCACACTACACTGCTGGCTCGATCCTGAACTAAAATTTGTCCTCCCACCTCGCGGATATACTCACAGCCCCGCAGCCCATCTTGGCCCATGCCAGTCAAAACAACTGCTAATACTTTTCCACCATAAACCTCTGCTACCGAGCGAAAGAGAACATCCACTGAAGGGCGACAGGAGTTTTCTGGGGGTTCTTGGTTAATGCCAATTCGCACAACTTTGCCATCGCGCTCAACGATCGCATGAAAATTTCCCGGTGCTATCCAAGCACGTCCAGGCTCCAGTAAGGCTCCGGCAAACGCTTCATCGACTCGAATTTGACACTTCGATGTCAGTCGCTCAGCCAAAAGCTTGGTAAACATTGGCGGCATATGCTGAACTATCATGATCGGAACTGGAAATTCAGATGGGAACTCAGATAGCAGCGCAGCTAGAGCATTAGGCCCCCCAGTTGAAACCCCAATCGCCACTATATCTACGCGCTCAGTGGTAAGTGAGTCAATTTTGGATTTTCGATTTTCGATTTTCGATTGAAGTTGTTCCCCTTGTCCCCTTGTCCCCTTGTCTCCTTGTCCCTCAGCTCTCTGTGAGCCAAATAATTTTATTTTAGGAATCAGCTCCTGACTGATGTGTTGGTTTACTGCCTCCAAACTACCCAAATTACTTGGCTTAGTAGCGTAATCGTTGGCTCCTAAAGATAGAGCTTCGAGCGTAGCTGTTGCACCAGTGCGAGTGAAGGTGCTAAACATAATTACGGGCAGGAGTGGATAAGTTTGTCGGATTGCTGCTAATGTTTCTAGCCCGTTCATCTGGGGCATCTCCACATCAAGGACGATCGCATCAGGATTGACTTGGGGAATCTTGGCTAGGGCAATGCGACCATTAGCAGCGACACCGACTACCTCCAAATCGGGATCGCTAGACAACACCTTACTGACTCGACTACGAACTAATACCGCGTCATCAACAATCAGTACGCGAATTTTTGGCATCGTACTTTGTTTATTAATAATTGGTAATTGAAAACGCGGTAGTTGGGTAAAAATTATGAATTATGAATTATGAATTATGAATTATGAATTCAGCATTCAGCATTCAGCATTCAGCATTCATAATTCAGCATTCAGCTAGTATTGAAAATTACCAACGACTTTCTGTAACTCTACTGCCATACGAGACAGTTCGCTAGCTGCTTGGGAAGTATTATTTGCACCAATGGTAGTGCTTTGAGCATTGACCGCTACGATACCAATATTCTTAGCAATATCCGAAGAACCCTTCGCCGCTTCCGCCACATTACGAGAGATTTCAGTAGTTGTTGCCGTCTGCTCCTCCACTGCGCTGGCAATGGTGTTTTGCAGATCGTTAATTTGGTTGATAATGCCAGTAATTTGAGAAATGGCAGAAACAGCACTGTTCGTATCAGCTTGAATTGCCTCGATTCTCTGGCTAATATCTTCAGTAGCTTTTGCTGTTTGCTTAGCTAATTCCTTCACCTCGGTTGCCACTACGGCAAAACCCCTACCTGCCTCCCCTGCTCGTGCTGCCTCAATTGTAGCGTTGAGAGCAAGCAAATTAGTCTGCTGGGCAATAGAGGTGATTACCTTAATCACTTTGCCAATTTCAACACTGCTTTGACCGAGCTTGGTAATCGTTGCGTTAGTACTGTCAGCCGTCTTAACTGCTTGAGTAGCTACCTTTGCTCCCAATGCTGCATTTTTGGCAATCTCCTTAATGCTGGCGTTCATCTGTTCCACAGCAATAGAGACACTTGCAGCATTTGTACTTACTTGTTCCGCAGAGGCGGAGGCTGATGTAGCCTGTTCAGCCGTCTGGTTAGCGTTTTCGGTCATCTCTTTGCTCACTGCTGTCAATTCTTCAGATGCCGAGGATACGGCAGTAGCTACCTCAGCCATCTGTTTAATCGAAGCCGTCAAATTGGCAATCATTTGATTGACGCGATCGCTTAGCTGTTGAAACTCCCCAGCATTTTTTTCTGTAATCTGCTTGGATAAATTTCCTTGAGCTAAGGCAAGCATCACCTCACCAATACTTCCGATCTGATCTGTAAGATTGATAGACATTCGGTTGATATTGTCGATCAATTCTTTCCAAGTACCCGCCGCTGACTCTACGACTGCTTGAGAACCAAGCTGCCCCTCAGTTCCCACCTCACGAGCTACCCGCGTTATTTCGCTGGCGAAAACATTTAGCTGCTCAACCATGTCGTTGACGGTATTCTTAAATATCTCCAGTTCGCCTTGAGTTTCTACAGTAATTTTCTTAGTCAGATCTCCTTTGGAAATCGCTGTGGCAATCTCGGCAATGTTGCGAATTTGCCCGCCCAAGGTTGTCCCCATGCGATTCACATTCTCTATCAGTTCCTTCCAGATTCCTGCTGCTCCCTCAACAACCACTTGGGAACTAAGTTTGCCCTCGGTGCCGACTTCTCGTGTCATTCTGTTAATTTCAGAAGTCAAGACATTAAGCAGATCTACCATCGCGTTAACAATAGTTCCAAGCTGTAATTCGCCATTCAAAGGTCTACCGTCAACCTCCAGTGCCATTTTTTGTGATAGATCTCCAGAAGCGATCGCACCTATCACCCTTTGAGCTTCAATCGTCGGCTTTGCTAAGTTGTCAATCAAACTATTAATTGAATTGATACTATTTCCCCATAAATCATTTGTCTCTATTAGCCGCTCATTTAGTTTTCTTTCTTCGCCAACTTTCTTGCTAATTTCAACAATTTCGTTGGCAAACTTTTCGTTCAAATGTAACCATTGATTAAATAATGGGGCAATTTCGCCCAATTCATTATTTTCTGGTAAACGAACCGTTAAATCGCCATTTATGGCTAATTTTAGTACATTTAATAGTTTTAATTCTGCTTCTTTACTATTCTCAATTTGTTTTTCATTCTCAACAGGAGAAGTTTCTACATTATCTGTTATTGGTTGATTGTTATCCATTGCCAAATTCTCCCTCATCTTACTAAAGTTAAAAATAATAAAAATAAGTGGCCAGGAGTCAAAAATAAAATTATGAATTATGAATTATGGATTCAACTTACTACTCACTACGAAGTCTATTCATTATTATGACCGTAGGGGAGCAGTAAATAGTTTTAAGTTTTCATTTTTAAGTTTTAACCTGAAAAATATTTTTAACTTAAAACTCAAAACTTAGAACTTAAAACTGGAGCGAAGCGACTTGCCTCACCTGGCTCCTTTGACTTCAAGCACTTTCTCCGTATCCAAAATTAACAGAAATCCGTCCTTAAGTTTATAAGATCCCTGCAACACCTGGTGCAATTTACCTTGAAGTGTTGCGGGTGGAGGTTCAAAATTGTCCGGCGTAAACTCCAAAATGTCTCCAATATCATCTACTAGCAGGCTCGCTACCTCATTGTCAGTACGTACTACAACGTTATAAGGGAGTTGTTCTGGCTCTAGCTCAGATATTGACTTGACAGAAAATTCTCCCATCTCAAGCCTGCATCGCAGATCAATGGTAGTAACAATTTGTCCCCGCAGGTTAATCAATCCACAAATATCGGGTGGCGCTAACGGTACACAAGTCATTTCTTGATAGCGGATGACTTCCTGAACATGACAGACATCAATGCCAAAAAAAAATTCATTCAGAAAAAAAGTGCAAAACTGATGTTGCTCAGTCATATTTTTTATAAGAAAATTATGAATTATGAATGATAAATGATGAATTTACTTTTTAGCATTTAGCATCCATAATTCAGCCTTTTTATTTTTTATCTACTTTCTTGATTAAATAAGGATTGGCAATCTGAATAATATTTTCTACATCGAGAATTTCAGTTACTTGCCCTTCAATCAAAGTAAGAAAAAGTACACCAGGTCTAGTAGCAGTGCCTTTGATGGTTAATGGTGACTCTACAATATCAAGAATGCGTTCCACTATTAGTCCTATACTGTTTTCTAGGTTCAAAGAAACTACTACTACCTGGAGCGTGTCATCGGAGTTAGGTAAACTCTGTTGGCGGGTTAGGTTGGCAGAAAATACAGTAGAAAGATCGATCAGCGGCAAAATTATATCTCGATATTGCACTGCATACTGATTTGCGATCTTCTCTAGGGCAGAACGGGGAAATTCTTCCAAACGAGAAGCGAGGGACATGGGAATGCCCATACGTGCGCCTTGGTATCCATTAAACAACAGCACAGGGGTGCGATCGCCTTCTGGCGCTTGAACTGCCCTTGTGGGGAAAAATTGCAGCTGATGCCGCGATCGCACACCCGCCTGTTCTGCCAGCCCGCTTGGATCTATAATTAGAGCAACCTTTCCATCACCGAGAATAGTTGCTCCTGCATAAATATTTACATCCTTCAACTGTTTCCCCAAAGGTTTAACTACAATATCTTGAGTATCTTCTATCCGGTCTACTACTAAACCAAATTGATAGTCGTCGGTATTAATGACAACAAGATTGATTGTTTCCTCATCTGTGGTTGTCTTTTGAATTTGCAATTCCCGATTAAGGTATACTAACGGTAAATTTTTATCCCGCAAGCGATACACAGGCACATCATAAAGCATCTCGATGCCTTTGACAGCTTCCTCTCCTTCCAAGCGAACTAGCTCTTGTAAGCTCGCTTGGGGAATAGCAAAGCGATTTGGGCCACTGATAACAATTAATGCGGGAATAATTGCCAGAGTCAGGGGAATCTTGATTTTGAATATCGTCCCCTGTCCCAAACAACTGTAAACATCAACCGTACCATCGATTTTCTCGATGTTGGTTCTCACTACATCCATCCCCACGCCTCTTCCTGACAGGTGGGTTACCTGTTCGGCGGTTGATAAGCCAGGTAAGAAGATCAAATTGACTGCTTGTGCATCGCTCATGCTAGCAGCAGAGGCACTAGTAATCAGTCCAAGTTGCTGTGCTTTCTGTTTGATTTGTTCTGGATCAATGCCACCACCATCATCGCTAATCTCAATATTTACTTTGCCGCTTTCATGAGACGCGCGCAAGTAAAGCTTGCCTATAATTGGTTTACCACGTTCAGCCCTAACTCTGGGAATCTCGATTCCGTGAGCGATGCAGTTGCGGACTAAATGAGTTAAAGGATCTTTAATTGCTTCAATAATACTTTTATCTAACTCGGTTTGCGCCCCTACCATTTCCAATTGCACTTGTTTACCGTAGGCGATCGCTAAGTCACGAATTACGCGCCCAAACTGCTGCCATACTCCATTAATAGGCTGCATCCGGGTTTTCATCACTCCCGACTGCAACTCAGTAGTAATCAGGTTAAGCTGATGGCAGGTAGCATTAAAAGCAGTGTCCTCCTGGCTAGCAGCAAATTGTAGCAAAGAGTTACGAGCTAAAACTAATTCACCTACCAAATTCATCATGCGATCGAGCAAACCCACGTTCACGCGAATCGAAGATGAAGGGCGATATTCGTCAGGGCTAGGAGCTGTGTCGTGGGTGCTAGGCAAAGAGGATGAGGAGATAGACACATGAGGATACTTGAACAGGATTGATGAAGATTCCTCTTGCCCCTTTGCCCTCTTGTCCCCTTGTCCCCAGTCCCTAGCTCCTTCTATGCTTGATGAAGTTATCGCTTGCAGTTGATTTAAAGTTGCGATCGCGTTTGAATCGAGATCGCCCTCATTGCCACTGGCTTCGATATTGCTGAGGAGTTGTCGGATTGTATCTATACTCTGGAGTAAAGCACTGATAATGCTAGGATGCAAATCTAACTTGCCTTCTCGCAGATAGCCTAGCAAGTTCTCACTTGCATGAGCAACTGATTCTAACTTGGGAAAAGGCAGAAAGCCACAGTTACCTTTGATAGTGTGAATTGCCCGGTAAATCCGAACTAAAATCTCCCCATCGATAGATGTTTTTTCTAAATCAATAATATCCCGTTCAATTTGGTTAAGATTTTCGTAGCTTTCGACTAGGAATGCTTTTAAATCATCCTCGTCTATGTCACCTAAAGCCATGTTCATCCTGGCTAAAGAATTGCCTATGAAATTATAGCTACTGCTATGCTTAAATAGCAAAAATTCAGCTTTAAAATATCTAAAGAAAGTTATCAGGACAAAGCAAAACTATGGCATTAATTTTGATTATTGACGATGCAGCATTTTCCCGCCGCATGATCCGCAAAGCTTTGCAAGCTAAAGGATATGAGATTTTAGAAGCCACCAACGGAGGCGAGGGATTAGAAATGGCTCATACTCACAATCCAGATTTAATTTTAACCGATTTGCTTATGCCGGACATTAATGGGTTTGAATTACTTAAAATTCTCAAAGAACAAGGACTAAAGATTCCCACTATTATTATTACGGCAGATATCCAAGAATCCACACGGCAACAAGGTTTAGAACTCGGAGCAGTAGAATTTATTAATAAGCCGCCGAAGGCAGAAGAACTTAGTAATATAATTCAAGAATTTTTTAAAACCAAGGGCTGAGTAATTATGCAGTTGACAGAAAAGCAATTCGATGCGTTGCAAGAACTAGTTAATATCGGTGTTGGTCGAGCAGCGGGTATGCTCAATCAAATGGTTGACTCGCGGATTATTTTAGAAATTCCATATATTAAAGTATTAAATGCAGCAGATTTACACAAAGAATTAGCAAAAAAATTTAACGGTGATTGTTTTGCTGCTGTTAGGCAAGGTTTTAAAGGTTCATTTTGTGGAACCGCTGAGTTAGTTTTCCCTACAGAAAGTGCTTCAAAGTTGGTAGCAGTTCTTACAGGCGAAGAGCAAGGCTCTCCCGATCTTGATGCTGTTAAGATCGGCACGTTAAGTGAAATCGGTAATATCATTATTAACAGTGTTATGGGTTCGATTTCCAATTTGCTAAGGCAGCAGATGAATTATGCCCTACCCTTATATTTAGAAGATACGGTAGAAAATTTATTGTTATTAGATAATATTACAAATTCAACCATCATATTAGCACAAACTAGTTTCATAATTGAACGACTAGAAATTACAGGAGATATGCTATTAGTCTTTGAATTAAGTTCTTTTGATGCCTTACTTGCTGCTATAGAGCAGGAGGTGGGATTGCAATTTTGAAAAAATATGTGGAGGCGGAACATTCTATAATTATTAGCAGTTATGCGGGTTCAATTATGGATACAATTAGTCAAGCTCAGGAGAAATTTAATCTTTTTGACACTGTTCCTTTAGGGATATGTGTTCTCCAGCAAGATTTAATTGTTCTATTTTGGAACAGTTATTTAGAAGAATGGACAAAAATTCCTAGAGATAAGATTTTAGGCACTGAAATTACTAAGCATTTTTCTCATTTTCAGCAGACTCAGTATACTACCCGTTTGCAGCAAATATTTCAAGGCGGGCCTCCCATAATTTTTTCTTCGCAACTGCATAAACATATAATTCCAGCACCATTGCCCCTGGGAAAATTGCGTATCCAGCATACAACAGTTAGTTCTGTACCTGCATTGGATGGAGAAGGATTTTATGCACTTTTTTCAATTCAAGATGTCACAGATGTAACTTACCAAATTCACCAATATAGAAATTTGCGGGATGCTGCTTTAGAAGCAGTGCGAATCAAATCACAATTTCTCGCTAATATGAGCCATGAAATTCGCACTCCTATGAACGGTGTCTTGGGCATGGCAGAGTTAATATTAAAAACTAATCTGGCTCCCCAACAGCATGAATTCGCGCGAATAATCTACAACAGCGCTAACCACCTGCTGACAATCATCAACGACATCCTTGACTTTTCTAAACTAGAAGCTGGGGAAATGCACCTACAAAGCCAAGATTTCGCTCTCAATGATTGCTTGCAAACCGTGGTTGATGTTTTGTCTTCCCAAGCAGAAGTAAAAGGAGTGAAATTAACTGCTACAATTGATCCCCAAGTTCCTCAACAACTGCAAGGCGATCCCGTGCGGCTGCGCCAAGTTCTGTTAAATTTAGTTGGCAATGCGATTAAATTTACAGACACGGGTGAGGTAGTGGTACAAATTAATAGTCTGTGGCAAGAAAGAGTAGGGGTAGAGAATAAGGGTAATAACCTTGAGTCTCATTGTCTTGTGCGTCTGTTGTTTTCCGTGCGCGATACAGGAATTGGCATTTCCCTAGAAGGGCAGAAAAAGCTGTTCCAATCATTTACCCAAGTCGATGCTTCAACCACTAGGGAGTATGGCGGTACAGGTTTAGGTTTGGCGATTTGCAAGCAACTTGTGGAAATGATGGGGGGCGAAATTGGTGTCGAAAGTGAACCAGGTAAAGGATCAACTTTTTGGTTCACAGCTGAGTTTATTCAACCAGTGGCTTTGGTAGGAGAAACTGAGACTGAGGAGGCTGGGAAGAAATTTCAATCCAAAATCCAAAATCACGCCGCTTCCTCCACTTGGGGAGACCCCTCTGAGCGAGTGGCGACAAAATCCAAAATTGAATCGCTAGTCGCCGCTGATAAGAAGCTGAAAATTCTGGTTGCTGAAGACAATTTGGTGAATCAGCAAGTAATATTCAATCAACTCCAAATTTTGGGTCACCAAGCAGATTGTGCCGCAAATGGTGCCCAAGCTCTGGAAATGCTATCTAAGTATCCGTATGACTTAGTTTTAATGGATTGTCAGATGCCCGTTATAGATGGTTATAGCGCTACCCAAGAGTTACGCCGCTCTGAAGGAAGCGAACATCATACAGTAGTAATTGCCCTCACCGCCAACGCTATGCCAGCAGACAGAGAGCAATGTTTGTCTGCGGGTATGGATGACTATATTAGTAAACCAGTGAGTTTAGATGCGCTTCAAGCAGTTTTGCAACGCTGGGGTGGTGCTAAAGAAAGGGCGGGAGAAGCTCTTGAAGCTGGGGGGACAAGGGGACAAGGAGACAAGGGGACAAGGGGACAAGGAGAACAACTTCAATCCAAAATCACGCCACGTGCTTCAACCGAGGAAACAGAGGCAACGCCCCTGCTTCAAAATCCAGAATCCAAGATTGATTCGCTCAGCAGTGAGTTAGAAATTCCTGTGAATTTACGTCGTCTCAATGAAGTTATGCGCGGTAATCAGGCGCGACAACGGCAGCTGCTGGAAATATTTATCCAAAATGCGAAGACAGAATTAGAAGATATTAAAAATGCGATCGCAGTTAATGATTGCTTAACTTTAGCGCAGAAAGCCCATCGGCTCAAAGGATCGAGCGCTAATGTTGGTGTATCTTATATTGCTACTATTGCAGCAGAACTTGAGCTTTCTGCTCAACAGCAAAATTTATCTCTAGCAATTTCACTGCCGAGTGCTATTGAAATTCATCTCAATAAAGTCATAACTTTCGTTCAAACCCATTTTCCTAAGTGACTTTTGGATACGACTTTGAGAAGAGAGCCAACCACTCAAATATCAGCAGGCTTGAGGTGTTCTAGAGCCAGTTTATCTATATAGTGTTTTCGTATCACTTCCGCAGTATTTCCTACCCACCTAGCAATAGTATCGCTTGAATTCCCCTGTAGCGCTTGTAGAGTAATAAATGTATCTCGACAATTGTAGGGCGTGGTACTCATGCCGTTTTTCTCATGCAGGTTAACCAGTTTTGTCACTCTTTTCCATGCCCTTCTACTGAAGTCATTGTAGTTAATTGGATTGCCTTCACGGTTTGGAAATACTAAGGCTTCTGGGCGATCAGTTTCAGGTTTAATTGATAATAATAAAGCTTGTAAAGTATGGGTACACGGAAAATTTCTCGTTTTCTTGGTTTTAGTAGTTTCGCGCGATAGAGGTTTGCCACCAGCCCTAACAATAGCCTCAGTAAAAGCGATCTTAGTGCAATCATCGTTGATATGTTTCCAGCGTAAACCAACTGCCTCAGAAGGTCTACAGCCCGTGTAGAACAAAAATTTTACGAAGTTAGTATAGTAGCTATAACTAATACCTTTCTTGCCTGCATTATGAGTTTGAAAAGCTTCAATAATGCGATCGCGTTCCTGGTAAGTGAAGGGATTGGCTTGTTCTTCGAGTTTATATTTGGGTTTGGCTAAGTCCAAATACATACCCGCGAAAGGATTTGTCGATAGTAACCCACTTGCGATCGCCCATTTACAAGCAGCCGACAAGTGCATGAGGCAGCGTCTAGCCATCTGTTCTGTTGTCGTCTCTAGTAAGTAATTCTTAATTTCTAAAGGCAATTCTAGAGATTGTGGGGCGCTGGCAAAGTGCTTACCTATAGGTGCATAGGAGTCTAGGACAGTCTTAGGGGAACTGATGGGCGTTTTGTATGTCATGTACTTTTCCCACAGTTGGGACAAGTTCAGGTTTTCTGGTGTAACTGTGGTAGGGACAACTAACCTTGCGTGTGAGGGTCGATACTTATTAAGGGTGTAATCAAATCCTTCGCAGGCAATGTCTGACTCTATTTGCTTGACTTTAGCTTCAGCAATTTTCCTGTTACCAGGACTGTCATCTAGCCCTAACGTCAGATACTTCTGTTTTCCCCCATAAAGCTGTCTCGGCAGTCTTAACCTTAGCCTACCTTGAAAAGTCTCTATACCTACAGAACCCTTGGAAAGTTTAGAATCCGGCTGCATACACTTAACTATGAAATTGACTATGAACACAGGATAGCACTATTTCATAGTCAAATCATAGTCAAATTTGAACTCTTTGAGCTAGGAAATCAGGACTTTTAGCCTACCTGTAGACATTGAAAAAACCTAGAACCTTTAATAGCTCTAGGCTGTATAACTTCATTAATTAAATCGGGATGACAGGATTTGAACCTGCGACATCCTGCTCCCAAAGCAGGCGCGCTACCAAACTGCGCTACATCCCGTTTTTTGACTGATTAACTAGATTAGTATAACACAGCCAAAGCGAAAAATCCATTACTTCAGTTAGGATACCAAAACATTCCTTTAATGCCCTCTGGATCGGTCATAAAACCCATACCGCGATAAAAGTCCAGCACATGAGGATCGGCAAATAAAGTGATGTTGCTAATATCTTCAGCCCTGAGTTTCTTGATTGCGTACTTCATCAGTGCTTTGCCTAGACCTTTACCTTGAAAGCTAGGGTGAACCACCACATCCCAGATAGTGGCGTTAAAAGCATGATCTGAAGTAGCACGAGCAAAACCAATTAGCCGCCGCCCTGTTCCTCGCACTTCCCACATCGAGACGACAAGGAAACTATGCTGAATTGCTTTTTTTACTTTACGCAGAGGACGGCGCGCCCAACCGACAGAATCACAAAGTTCCTCTAGCTCGTATAAGTCAATGTCGCGATCGCAACTAAAGACAATACTTCCACCATTTGGAGAGGAACCGCCTACAGCTTCCACAGTTTGTTCCTCTACTGGCGCTGTTTTGGTTCCAGCGGCAGCTTCAGAACCGCTAAACCAGCTTTTCCAAAAACCCATGCCAAAGCGAATCGGGTAGTAAAAATAATAAGGACACTAATGGCTATTTTGACACTATTTAATCCTGTTGTGTTGGTTCACTTACCTGACAACTGATTTTAATTCACCCTACCATACCTGAGACAATGCGATCGCATTGTGAATCTGGTGATGTTGGGTATTTTTAGACAGAGCCAGACAGGACTATTGTATTGTCAACCAGCCTGTTTAACTGTAGCACTTTCTTACTCATACTCTAAACAAAAGGCTGCGTCCTAGATCCGACATTCGCGATCGCGGGTGTTAAGGATAGGATAGAAGCATGGCGACTATTGAAATTTTGAAAGTGCGTCACGTATACGAGCTAACAGTTCCGACGACATACCCCCATACTTTAGTGTTCATTCACGGTTGGTTGTTAAGCCGTAGTTACTGGCAACCACTAATTGAGCGGTTGGCACCAGATTACCAGTGCTTGACTTATGACTTACGTGGTTTTGGTCAATCAGACAGTAGTCTAGCAATTGGCTCAAGTTACCAGAACAATTCCTCTAACCTGAATCAAAGCTGTGTCAGTGTCGATGTTGCCCAGGTGACAGCTTCTCGCTATACTCCAGCTGCTTATGCGGAAGATTTAGCAATATTGTTACAGCAACTGAACATATCCAGCGCTTGGCTGATCGGTCACTCTTTGGGTGGCACTATCGCCCTCTGGGCAGCTAATTTGATGCCTGAAACTGTCAAGGGAGTAATCTGTATCAACGCTGGTGGCGGTATTTATCTCAAAGAAGCCTTTGAGCAGTTTCGAGCGGCTGGAGAAAAAATCTTGAAATTCCGTCCGCGTTGGCTATCCCAGCTACCTCTAATTGATTTGGTGTTCACCCGTACTAATGTAGACCAAGCGCTTGATCGCTGTTGGGGTCGTCAAAGGATAATTGATTTTGTTGTCGCCAACCCAGAAGCAGCCAAAGGAGCATTGCTAGACTCCACCACAGAGGAGGAAGTTAACCGCTTACCTCAAGTTGTATCCCAGCTCCAGCAGCCAGTTTATTTCCTGGCTGGAGCTAAAGACAAGCAGATGGAACCACAGTATGTCCGTCATTTGGCCAGCTTTCACCCACTGTTTGAAGCCTGCGGTAACAATGTGATTGAGATTCCCCATTGCGGACATTTAGCAATGCTAGAACAGCCAGATGTCGTTTCCACTCAGATTCGTGAGATTCTGGGGCAGCACATTAGGGAAGCAGGGGTGCAAGGAGATGAAGGGTGAAGTATGAAGCGGTAATGGATAGTTGGGAAAAAATGATGAATTATGAATGATGAATGATGAATTTAAAGATTTCAGTATTTAGAATTCATCATTCATAATTCATCATTGCCCATTAACCCGATCGCGTTTAACCCATTACCGAATTTCAGCACTTCTAGTTTCATACAACTGCATCACATTTTTCAGAGATAAGCGTGATTCTACGCCTAGGGTTAAAGGGGAAGTATGACCTCTAGTGAGGTGATCGGCGGCGGCACAGCCAATCATGGCGGCGTTATCGGTGCAAAATTTTAGTGGGGGAAATAGCACTCGCACTTTACGCTCTGCGGCGGCTGCTTGTAAGTGTTTCCTTAGACTACTGTTAGCAGCCACACCTCCGCCAACAGCAATGGTTGACAAGCCGTAGTCAAGCGCGCAGGCGATCGCTCGTTTGGTCAGACTTCGCGCTACAGTTTCCTGAAAACTAGCAGCAACATCTGGAACTGGCAATGCACCGCTATCCTTTTCCAGTTGCTGCACTAGTCTTAGTACTGCCGTTTTTAACCCACTAAAACTTGAGTCATAAGGATGATACCCCCCGCCTGGTTTGGACACCTTTCCTTCTGGGAGATTAAAGGCTTGGGGATTACCTGTTTGTGCCAGTTTATCGATCGCAGGCCCCCCCGGATATCCCAGGTGTAACAGCCGCGCCACCTTATCAAAGGCTTCTCCGGCGGCATCATCACGAGTTTCGCCCACAGTTTCATACACACCACAATCTTTAACGTAAATCAAGCTGGTGTGACCGCCAGAAACCAGCAAACTGAGGAAAGGCGGCTCTAAACTCGGTTCACTCAGGTAGTTAGCGTAAATGTGTCCTTCTAGATGATGAACTCCCAGAAACGGCTTTTGCTGCACGATCGCTAAAGTTTTGGCAGCACTTAAACCAACCAACAGCGCCCCCACTAATCCAGGCGCACAAGTTGCTGCCACGCCATCAATACTGTCCCAATCGATTTGGGCAGAGTCAAGGGCAAGCGCGATCGCTTCATTCACGATTTCTAAGTGTTGACGCGATGCCACTTCTGGCACTACTCCACCATACTGGCGATGAATGGAAATTTGAGAATTAATAATACTACTGCAAACTTGACGATTCTTAACAACTGCAACGGCAGTTTCATCACAGCTGGTTTCAATTGCTAAAACAGTTGCCATAAAAAGGGGTTAGAGGCTAGGGGCTAGGGGTTAGGGACGTGAGGAATCGGGGAAGAGTAAACTTCATAATTCATAATTCATACTTCATAATTCATAATTTTTCCCAAGCCCCTGCGCCTTTGTCCCTAGCTCCTATATTAAGTAGCTTAAACTTTGATTTGCTTTAACTTTACTCTCGATCACCCTCAAGAGTATGATTGCTTCCAAGCGAGTGCGAACCAAACTGTACAAAACAACTTGTTTTGTAAATTTAGCTTTTTCTTTTGTAACAAAAGGAAACATTTTCATGCGACGATTGTTTGCTCTAATTTTGGTATTTGGACTGTGGTTTAGTTTTGCTTCCCCAGCCAAAGCAGTAGAGGATAATTTACAGGCTAATCTAGTAAGATGCAGTGATTCACCTGCATTCATCCAACGGGCGCAAGATGCTCGTAATACCACTTCCGATCCCGAATCGGGGATCAAGCGCTTTGAGCGTTATGCTCAAGCAATGTGTGGTCCAGAGGGTTTACCCCACTTGATTGTGGATGGCCGTCTTGATCGCATCGGTGACTTCACAATTCCCGGTATTCTCTTTCTCTACCTTGCAGGTTGGATTGGCTGGGCTGGCCGTTCCTATTTGCAATCAGTCAAAAAAGAGACAGGTGGTGCCTCTGAACTCAAAGAAGTTGTTATCGATGTGCCTTTGGCGCTAAAGGCTTTCGCCGCAGGTGCAACTTGGCCTATAGGATCTGTGAAAGAATTATTGACGGGGGAATTAACCGCGAAAGACGAAGAAATTCCGGTTTCACCACGTTAATTCAGCTTACCTCTATTGACTTATTTTGGAGACCGATTCATGGCTAATGAAAACGACCAAAAAACGTATTTCGTTCGATATCTTTCCCTTGCACCAGTGCTAGCTGTTGTCTCAGTTTCAGTTGCATTCACAACTTGGGCGATATTTAACTACTTTTTCCCAGATCTTCTTTTCCACCCACTGCCTTAAAGCAGCGCGATCATACTAGAAGCTAGGAACTAGGGGTGAGGAGAAAGAACGAGTTATCGCTCAGATAAAAGTCCTTCTAATCTCCAATCCCTAGTCCCTATATCAATCACTCAACAGTAAATCAATTAAGTGGATGATAGTGTTTTAAAACTTGCGTATTATCATTTAAGTAACGGAAACTATTTCGTATTACGACTTAATTATTGACTGCGATCGCAATTTCAATTACATTTTATCATTAGGTAATATTTAACTAGTTTTTCCCAAATATGCTTTTCTACTCACTGCTAAAAAAAGGCTAGGGAGAGTGAATTAATAAAAGTAAGTGTCTGTATTTATAGCTAATAAATAATAGTGCAATCTAGCTAAAGGATGATATATTTATAAACATCGCAACGATAAATCATTGCGCTAGTTTGATCTATTTTATTCAATTTTAATAGTTAGCTAATAACTAAATTAACTTTTCTAAACTTCCTTGGCAAAATTGATATTCAGCTACAATTATTCACCTAAAATAATGCCACGACCTTATTAAGAGATTAATGGACTAATATGGCGCAGGCAATAGATGCATCAAAAGATCGTCCCAGCGATCCTAGGAATCAGGAGGTTGTATTTCCACAAGGGCGCGATCCACAAAATAGTAACTTAGAAACGCCGATTAACGCTTCTGGATTGACCAAGTGGTACATTAATAACTTACCCGCTTATCGTCAGGGAATCACTCCCCTCAGACGCGGTTTAGAAGCTGGCATGGCTCATGGTTATTGGTTGATTGGCCCTTTCGCTAAATTGGGTCCCCTGCGGGATACAGATGTTGCCAACTTAGCGGGATTACTTTCAACCCTAAGTATGGTTGCAATCTCTACTGCTGCTATATCTCTGTATGCAGCTAGTAATCCACCCAAACCAGTTGTTACTGCAACCACGAATTATCAAGCCCCCGATGTTTTCAGGAGCCAAGAAGGGTGGAACACCTACGCCAGCGGTTTCTTAGTTGGTGGAATTGGCGGTGCAGTGTTTGCCTACTTTGTACTAGCCAATATTGAAATCATCCAAAATATCTTCGGCGGTGTGTTTAGATAATTTGATTTAGTACCTACTAGGGTTCTTGATCGCTATCTTCAAAGGCGCTGATAAATGCAGGTAAGTTTGGATAATCAAATTTATCTGCATTCGTCGGCGTTTAGTTTTTGGAGAATTTCGTTAGCAAACAGCAGCCCAGTAACAAGAAGCTCTAAGATGAAAACAAAGCTGCTTCAATATCTTTGAGCGCAGTTTCAAAATTGTCATTAACAATTTTAAAATCGAATTCTCCAGCAGCATTAATTTCTTCTTCGGCGCGGCGCAGACGACGAGCAATTGCTTCTTCTGAGTCCTGATCCCGACCGCGAAGACGCTGTTCTAGTTCTTGCATCGAAGGGGGTAGAATAAAAATTCTCATTGCTTGCGGGAACGAGGTACGAATTTGTCGCGCCCCCTCTAACTCAATTTCCAACAACACCGACTTACCTTGCTGAATTTTTTCTTCTACCTGTTGGCGAGGAGTACCGTAGCAGTTACCAGCGAATTGGGCCCACTCCAATAATTGCTCTTGGGCGATCATCATATCAAACTGTTCGCGGCTGACAAAGTAGTAGTGCTTTGCGTTAATTTCACCCGGACGGGGGGAACGAGTAGTAACTGAGACAGAAAGATATAATTCGGGATGACTTTGTAGCAGCGATCGCACCAAAGTACCTTTACCAACGCCACTAGGGCCAGTCAAAACAATTAGTCTACCAGCAGTTTGGCATTGCTTGAGATCGGCAGAACTGTTCATCGGCAAAACTTGCGTCATCCGGATCAAATTTTTAAGACGTGAAATCAGTGTTTATTTCACATCGTACTGCTAATCCAGCTCAATTGTCTGCATGGTGGTCACGTCCAATGACAAAGCGATTTGCCACTGTTTCCGGCTGAATCGCTGAGAGAATCACATGACTCGAATCAGTAATAATTACAGCCCGCGTGCGACGACCGTAAGTTGCGTCAATCAACTGCCCGCGATCGCGTGCATCAGTAATGATACGCTTAATAGGGGCAGACTCTGGACTGACAATGGCAACCACTCGGTTGGCTGAGACAATATTGCCAAAACCGATGTTGATCAGCTGAATGTCCATGACAAAAGACGCGGCGATCGCGTTATTAGGAGCTATTAAAAACCTACTTTTCAATGGTATCTAAAAAATTTGGAGTTACAAGGCTAAAATCACCGAAAAACCAGGTTTTTACGATTAATAAGCTGAATGCTTGCCGGTTTTCTATCTTTAGAATGATTTTGAAGGTAGAACCTCCCTTGCGGCGCTTCGGAGTTTTGAGTTATAAGTTTTAAGTTTTGAGTTAAGGTTTAAACTTAAAACTCAAAACTTAAAATTGGAGAATTGCGACTGACCCCTTACCCCAGCCTCTGTTAAATTGCAACCAGTTGATTTCACGACGCTAACTGCGGCTTGTAGCGAAATTAGTGCTGAATGGATACCAGCGCGTATAGAGCAGGTTTATCAGCGCGATCGCTACACGATTCTGCTAGGATTACGCACCCTCAAACAACGAGGGTGGTTGGAGATTTGTTGGCATCCGCAAGCGGCTCATCTCTGTATCGGCGATCCACCACCCCGAACGCCAGACACATTTACTTTTAGCCAACAGCTAATACACCAGCTAAATGGTTTGGCGCTGGTACCTTGTGCTGGTGTCAGTGCTTGGGAGCGCGTCGTCGATCTTCAATTTGCCCGTCGTCCAGGCGAACCCGCCCTCTGGCATTTGTATGTTGAAGTCATGGGCAAATACAGCAATGTCATCTTGACTGACTCAGCTAACCAGATTATCACCGCTGCCCATCAAGTCAGTTCCCAACAATCGAGCGTCCGTCCGATTCAAACAGGACAGCCCTACGAACTCCCGCCCGCACTGACTAGTACAATTCCAAGTTTGAGCGAATCTCAAGCACGCTGGCAAGAACGAGTTAGCTTAGTACCAGGAGCATTAAAGCGCTGTTTGTTGAAAAACTATCGCGGTTTAAGTCCTAATCTGGTGCAGTCAATGGTAAAGTTAGCAGATTTAGACCCAGAACAATCTACTGACACCCTGACTGCTGCAAACTGGCAAAAGCTATTTAGTCGCTGGCAAGAATGGCTGCAAGCTCTAGAAAAATCTCAGTTTCGCCCAGGCTGGACAGAAGATGGATATACAGTACTCGGTTGGAATGTAATTAAGCAAGCTTTAAACGTTCAAGACTTACTCAATCAGTACTACACTTCACAGCTAAATCGACAAGAATTTAGCCAACTGCGGCATCAGCTAAGTCAAAAACTTAATAATATTCTGGAAAAGTTGCGGCTGCGTGTGCGTACATTTGAGGAACGGTTGCAGCAATCCGCCCAAGCAGATAATTATCGCCAACAAGCCGATCTGTTGATGGCTCACCTGCAAGAATGGCAACCGGGGATGAAGTCTATTAGTTTACCTGACTTTGATAGTGGTGATCCAGTGGCGATCACTTTAGATCCAGAAAAAAACGCCATTCAAAATGCACAAAATCTCTATAAACGAGCAGGCAAACTCAAACGCGCTCGCAGTGCTGTAGAACCACTGATTGCAGAAGTACAGCCAGAAATTCAATATTTAGAGCAAGTGGAAGATGCGATAACTGCTTTAAGCTTTATTAACGAGCTGAGCGATCGCAATCAAACCCCAGAAAACTTAGAAGCTTTGAAAGAAATCCGCGAGGAGTTGATCGGGCAGGGGTATATGGAAGAGCTAGAATACGGTCGTCGCAGCCCTAACGCCCCCTCAAACACCAATTTCCTTCGTTACCTTACTCCCAGTCAGTTTGAATTGTTAATCGGTCGTAACAATCGACAGAATGACCAACTGACATTTCGGCAAGCTGGAGATTACGATCTCTGGTTTCATGCCCAAGAAATTCCAGGTAGTCATGTGCTAATGCGTGTAGAACCTGGGGCTGTAGCGGATGAAGCCGATTTACAATTTGCTGCCGATCTAGCTGCTTATTACAGTCGCTCTCGTCAAAGCGACTCTGTGCCAGTTGTCTATACCGAACCAAAGCACGTTTATAAACCCAAGGGAGCAAAACCTGGAATTGCACTCTATAAGCATGAGCGCATCATCTGGGGAAATCCACAGCAAGGAAAACAATATTTACTGGCAAGTGGCTAGGTAAAGGATGAAGTGTGAAGTGTAAAGGATGAAAGATTTTAGATTTTGAATTGCATCCTCAGCTGCGGGGCATCCCCTGCTCCCCCTGCTCAAGAACGCTCTCTTCTCTGCGATCGTGATGACTTATACCTCATACAAAGATGAAATTACATCCTGCCAAGGACTTAGTTAAGTCAAGAAACTGTGAATTGTAATGAAAAAATCTGTGTTTATCGTTACAATATAAAACAGAGGAAAAAAGCTTTTACCCGCTGTGCTTGCAACGCCGGGTTCGGGATTCCCCTAGTTTATTCGACAACGTAACAAAAGTTTTCAAGATCGGCTGTGGTAGGCCGGTCTTTTTTTGTCAAGAATTAGAAATAGTGTTGCAATTAACTAGATATAGCAACCTAATCTGATTGGTGAAAAACTCGCACAGGACTGTTACTGTTAACTGTTGACACTCAACTGTCTCAACGCAGTGTGGCGCAGTGTCAACCGTCAAAGTCATCAAGGCGATATTTACGAACCATTAACAGATTGCGCTTAGCAGCTGGAGTAATTCCAAAGTCTTGACTTGATGCATAGGCTTAGCCATGCTTTTT
>DATNQH010000354.1:0-12941 GCA_036704105.1 Leptolyngbyaceae cyanobacterium
GCAGCAAGAACAGGAGATTGGGCAAACTCTCAAAAAGTCCACTGAGGTGGAAGCAGGATTAGCACAACTCGCCGCCGCGCGTCAGCGTCTAAGTGAAATGGATCGGCTGCAACTCCAAGTAAGTCCGCTGCTGCAACAACGAAACGCTTTGCAAACTCAGATTGATCGCGTTCAAACTCGCTTGATGGCTCGAATAGAAGAACTTCAAGCTTCAGAAAACCAACTGTTTACACAGCAGCAACGCCAACCCCAACTGCAACAAGCCGTAGTGGAGGTAGGAGTACAAATCGAGCAACTGGAGAAAAAGCGGGTATACCTGGAACGAGTGCGGGAAAAAGGACAGGAACGCCGTCACTTTCTCGAACGCCTGCAAGCTCAACAACGGGAATACGAAATACAACTGGGAGAAATAGAGCAAAAAATCCAGATGCTCTCAGTACCAAATGCCGCTTGTCCTTTGTGCGATCGCCCCCTAGACGAACATCACTGGAATCGCGTCATCGACAAAACCAAAGTCCAACAACAGGAAATTCAAGAGCAATTTTGGGTTGTGCGGGAACAGATGGTATCTTCTGAAAGCGAAATTCAGGTACTGCGACAGGAATATCGAGAGGTATTGCAGAAACTAACTAACTACGATGCTTTACGCGAACAACGAGGACAGTTAGCAGCACAATTGTCAGCTACAGAAGAACTGCTAAACCGACTGGGGCAAATTGCAACTGAAAAGCAGCAGCTAGAGCGATCGCTACAAATTGGGGAATATGCCACGCCGCAGCAAGCCGAACTGCGTCAACTAGATTGGCAACTCCAACAACTCAACTACAACGAGCAAGATCATGCTTTAGTCCGTAGTGAAGTGGAAAGATGGCGCTGGGCAGAAATTCGCTCTGGGCAAATCAAAGATGCCCAAAAACGACAAGCGCAAATTATAGCACGAAAACCAGAAATTAGCAAACAAATTGACAGTTTAAGCTGGCAAATCGAACAGCACCAAACTGAATCTGAATGTGCGAAAACAATTGCCGCCCTCGATCGCCGCATGGCTGAAATTGGCTATGACACAGAGCAACACAAC
The DNA here is from genome assembly GCA_036704105.1 of Leptolyngbyaceae cyanobacterium. Classification (GTDB taxonomy): domain Bacteria; phylum Cyanobacteriota; class Cyanobacteriia; order Cyanobacteriales; family Chroococcidiopsidaceae; genus Chroococcidiopsis. The sequence continues at coordinate 1,079 of DATNQH010000354.1, forward strand.
GCCCTACGTCTCAGTTTACGACAAGCTCAAGCTTGGGAATTGCGCTATCAGCAGCTATTATCAGCCCAGCAACAATATCCTCAATTGCAGCAGCGATCACAAGATTTAGCAGCAGCCATACAAGCAAGACGAGCTGAGAAGCAAGTTATTACCGCTCAAATCGAATCTCTGACTTATCAACTACAACAAACTCCCGACACAACCGCACAAATTCAAGCTTTAGAGCAACAATTAGCTGTACGGCGGCGACAGCTGGATGATAATTTGAGTCAGTTAGGACGTTTACAGCAACAGTTCAATCAATTAGAAGCACTACAAATTAATTACGAGCAACAGCAGCAACAACTGCAAGTCGTCCGCAAGCAGTATCGCGTTTATCATGAATTGAGCCAAGCATTTGGCAAAAATGGCATTCAAGCACTAATGATTGAGAATGTCTTACCCCAACTCGAAGCGGAAACGAATCAGCTGCTAGCAAGGCTGAGTGCTAACCAGCTGCACGTTCAATTTATTACCCAAAAAGCAGGACGTAGTGGCAAGGCGACAAAGAAAGCTGTCAAAATGATTGATACCCTGGATATTTTAATCGCTGATGCACGAGGGACTAGACCTTATGAAACATACTCCGGTGGAGAGGCGTTTCGGATTAATTTTGCAATTAGACTAGCTTTAGCAAGACTGTTAGCCCAAAGATCTGGTGCGACGTTGCAATTGTTGATTGTGGATGAAGGTTTTGGCACTCAGGATCGAGAAGGATGCGATCGCCTGATTGCTGCGATTAATGCGATCGCTTCTGATTTTGCTTGTATCCTCACCGTAACTCATATGCCTTATTTCAAAGAAGCTTTCCAAGCCCGAATTGAAGTTTCCAAAACTCAGGATGGCTCTCGCTTGAGTTTGTCGATGTAATCTGATGATGCAAGTAGGACAAGTTTTACGCGATCGCTATCAACTCCAGCAAAAACTAGGTTATGCTGCCAATCGTCAAACCTGGTTAGCAAGCGATTTATCAACGCATTCTCATCAGCTAGTAATTGTTAAACTGCTAGCTTTTGTGGGAGAAGTTCAGTGGGAAGATATCAAATTATTTGAGCGCGAAGCCCAAGTACTCAAACAGTTAGATTACCCTACAATTCCCAAATATCGAGATTATTTTTGTCTGAACGAACAATTATTGTGGTTTGGATTAGTACAGGAATATATTCCTGGGGTGACGTTTCAAGATCTGCTACAGCAAGGGGAAAAATTTACCGAACAGCAAATTCGTCAAATTGCCACTGATATATTAAACATTTTGGTTTATCTGCACGAGTTAAATCCGTCAACATTACATCGAGATATCAAACCGAGTAATTTAATTTGGGGTGAAGATCAACGAGTTTACTTAGTTGATTTTGGCGCAGTGCAGAATAAAGCCCTGTCAGAAATGACGTTTACTGTTGTAGGAACTTATGGTTATACGCCAATGGAACAATTTGGCGGTAGAGCAATTCCTGCATCAGATCTTTACGCTTTAGGTGCAACTTTGATTCATTTACTGACTGGAATTGCACCCGCAGATTTACCACAAAAAAATTTACAAATTCAATTTGCTGAATTTGTCAGTTTAAGTCCTAGTTTTGTCGCCTGGTTGCAGCAGCTATGCGAACCAGCTATAGAAAAAAGGTTTAGTACCGCCAGTGTGGCACTATCCAGTTTGGAATCAGGGATATTGTTGTCGTCATCTACCCTAATTAATAATTCTGGACAAGGCGGTTTATTCGATCTATTAGTACCAGTTCCAGAGGAAATTCAGGGTTGGAATTGGGGAGCATTTTTGTTAACTCCATTTTGGCTAGTATCGAATCGAGTGTGGATCGGAATTTTTGCCTTTGTTCCTATTATTGGTGTTTGGATGGCGATCGCTTTGGGGATAAAAGGCAATGAATGGGCGTGGAAAAGCCGCAAGTGGGAAAGTATTGAGTCTTTTCAAGCTTATCAAAAACGCTGGGCGATCGCTGCTGTAGTTACTGGAATATCTATCAATTTAATTTTTTGGCATCTGGGTATTTTGTTATTCACATCAGCCCTAAGTTAAGCCATAGGGTGAATATTCCTACATTACACCTTCTGTGAATGCAGCTAGCCCAGATACAGTTAGCAAACTCACCAAAACTAGCACCACAATCAATGGCATTACATTTGCTAATTTAAGTTTATTCTGTTTGAGAGCTTGAATTGAAGAAATGGGAATTGTCAAAGGCCAGAAGACAGTTAATACGAGAAAAACTATCAGAGATAGAAATGTCTCCTCTGGAGACATCGAATTTCCTTTTTTGAATAATTTCAAACAATCAATTACGAGATAGCAGCTGAACGACAGGTAGACGATAGTTAAAGTAGCTGGGATGTTCATAGAATTACAGCTTTTGATCAGTGTTTGAATTACTTGAGAAAAGTGATTTGAGTCAGCCAAACAAATCTTACCCGCTTGCCTAAACTTTACTAGTTGAGCAAGAGCTTAAGCGAAAATCTTGTAGGCAAGTTCAATGTTAATACTGAAGTTCAATTCTTAAAATCAGTAATTTTACTGGAATTAAGTCTGTAAATATACGTAAATTTAAATATAAAATTTTTAAGATAGATACAGCCAATTTAGTTAATTTCCCGCACTAAATAACTAAAGTTACTTTAACTGCTATTTATTAAAATTCTTTAAGCGTTTGTATGATTCTGGGCGCATAGCTTCTCGACCAAGAATAAACATTCCTGTCACACCCAAGCAAACAAACCAAACGTATTGATGCCAGTATTGACGAATTTGCTGCATTGAGTTGAGTTTTGGATGCAGCGTGTAGAGGTAAAGCAGTAAGAAAGCGATCGCCAGCGCGCCGAAGCCAACAAAACTTAGACCAATTAAGATCCGGGCTGGTTGGAACTCCAAGTCGCTAATTTTATCCAGGTTAATTTCTGCTAAATAGTTAAGAGAATCTTCTGCCACCATCGAAGCAGCTTCTAATCTTTCTGCCAACGGCTGGGGTAAAATCGGATAAAGTGTATCTACGGTTTGGCGACGCACCAGCCCTTCTGTATCCCGCAATAATTCCAATGGTTTCCGTTCTATTGGCTCGGCAAATCCCGTGTATTTTACCTTTTTTATGGCATTCGATTCAGGCTCAAAATCCATATAGCACTCTCTAAAGGCTGAAGGCTGAAGCATGTACGCGAAGCGTTGCCGAAGGCTAGGCTAGGATGAAGGCTAAAGGGGAATTCACAATTGGTCATCTCATTCACACTTCAGACTTTATCCAGAAAGACGTAGCACTGCTACGTCTCTACTCACATGGTGCTTACGCGCCGCTACTAACACATACTTGACACTTTTTCCGGAAAGACGCGATATATCGCGTCTCTACATACTTTATACTTCATAATCTAACCTTTAAAGAGCAGTTTTCTGCAATTCTCCTAAGCGTGCTAACACTTCTGTGCTGTGGATTGGTGGGTTGACTTTAACAAATGTTTCGCGTAGCACCCCGTTTGGATCGATGAGAAAACTGTGGCGCATAGATAAGTAGCCTAACCATGAGCCGTAAGCTTTACTTACCTCACCATTCGTATCGGCTAAAAGTGGAAATTTCAGACCTTCTGAGTCACAAAATTCGGCGTGGGAATCAACAGAATCTGCACTGACACCAATAATCTGAGTGTTTTTTTCCAGATATTTTGGTAAATCTTGCTGAAACCGCCGTGCTTCTAAAGTGCATCCTGCGGTGAAGTCTTTGGGATAAAAGTAGAGAACTACCCACTTACCGCGTAAGTCAGATAGCGAAACTTCTCCATCACCAGTGTTTGTGGGTAGGGTAAACTCTGGAGCAGGTTGATCGATAGCAGGAAGCTTACCACCAAGGGCGATCGCCTCTGGAGCAAAGTTTACCCAGCTAAGAATGGCAAAACAGCAGGTAAATATAGCGGTCAGAAAAGTGCGACGGGATATGATCATAAGAAAGTCAAGCATTCAAAATCAAAAGGCACAAACTCTGTGCTGATAAGCATTTTGGCTACACTGAACCTGAAAATCAAATGATTTACAGCTTATCAACAAAGAGCTACAAGTTAACATAAATTAACATTAATCGCCGCCTTGATTCTGCGCTCTTAACTCTACGTGCTGGGAAGAGGGTACATCGTCCGATGCGGTTGTTGCTTCAATATATTGGCTATCGATCAGAAAAGCCCCCTTGGCAAAGCGGACAACCCAATATCCCGCCGGACGACGATCTATTACCACACCCTCTTCACCTAGCCCAATCACCTCTGGAGGACGCAACATCGGCATGGGATCGGCTGTTTTAACGTAGGGCGGTAGCACTACGACTCGAACTTTCTCACCAATCGCAAATTCTTTAGACATGATGAATTATGAATGCTAAATGATGAATGCTGAATTAGAGCTAAAAACTTTTACATTTCATAATTCATAATTCATAATTCATCATTTGTTCAAGGTACTTGCCAAATTCTTTGATGATATGCCTCTACATCTGCGTAAGGATCGGTGGGGGTATGATGGTCGTGATGATGGTCGTGATGATGGGCGTGATGATGGTCGTGATGATGACCATCGCCTGTGGCTCGTGCTGCTAAGCGAAATTTACACATTTCACAATTCATCTGCACGCTTCCCAGTTGGGTTTCAATTTCGCGTTCGCGGATGATAGAAAACAACTGAGGATGCAGCCCCATTTCTGGCAAACAGGTGATAGCAATATCTGGGTATTGCTCTTGTTGCTGGGCTGTGATGTCGAAGATCTTTTTGACTAAAAGACCCGTGAAGAGAAAGTAGGGTAGTACAATAATCCGTTTGGGTTGATAGAGTCGAGCGCGTTGAAAGCCTTCTTCCAAACGGGGGTGAGTAATGCCGATGAAGCAAGTTTCAACTGTAGAGTAGCCGCTGCCTTCCCAGACAATTCGAGCCAGTTTACAAACATCGCCGTTGGCATCGGGATCGCTAGAACCACGACCGACAAATAAAAGGACTGTTTCGGAACGAGACAAGTGGGGGGAGTCTAGTTCTGCTAAGCGCTCCTGCCACAATTCTATAATTCCAGGTGTAATCCCAAAATGCCGCCCGTAGTGAAATTTCAACTGGGGATGCCTAGCCCTGGCGCGATCGAGTTCGTTCGTAATGTCAAATTTATTATGGCGGGCTGCAAATAACAGCACTGGCAGCACGGAAATATCTGTATATCCCTTGGCTACACACAGATCCACCCCTGCTTGAATCGTTGGTTCTGTGAGTTCCAGAAAACAAGGAATAACAGGCCGTGAAGTATCTAAAGCTTGATAAACAGAAGCAAACTCTAAAAAGCTCTGCCGTCCTGCTTCATCTCTAGTTCCATGACCAACCATCAACAAAGGACGTTGTAGCGGCAAAGCTGGTAATGCTAGGGAATCAGCAGACGGGGATTCCAAATTAGTCAAATTGTTTGTGTTACTAGGCATTTAAGTTTAAGCTCCTTTCCCGTGTGGCGCAGGAAATTGAGTGAGCAAATAACAGCTAGGTATTCTGGCTCACGAGATTTTGGATTTTGGATTTTGGATTTTGGATTATTGAGTTACTTGTGAAGAACGAAAGTTATTGGTTCAAAGCAAGTATCCGCAATCTAAAATCTAAATTCTAAAATTCGCTGACAGCTGCGGCACAGCCCCGGAGTTACACCGGAGTTTCCCTAGGCTGCTATGGTTCACTTGTGCTTAGTTATCTTAACCGATCCAACTCATTTGAAAAATACTGGGGGAGGGGAAGCTGGGGACAAGGAGAATGATGAATGCTGAATTCACTCCAGATAGACCAATCCGCACGCTCTACACCCTACTCGTGATTCTATGTTCCTGTTCTTTTGAACACTTATACAAAATTAGTGACTTTTGCGCCTAGGTTTAGCTATCGCGTTGCTGATGCCGGAACTGCCTATTTTGTTGCATTTGTTGCCGCTGTTCAGGTGTCAAAACTGCCTCAAATTGAGACTTAGCTGACTCTCTAATCTGCCGCATTTGCGTTTTTTGCTCTGGGGTAAGATTGAGGGTAGCAAATGATTGTCGTCGCTTTTGTCCTGGTTCTTGCATCGCTGCTTTGAGTTGTTCCCGTTGTTGTGGTGTCAAAATAGCTTCGATTTGAGAACGGGTATTATTATGAATCTCAGCCATTTTGGCTTTTTGCTCTTGTGTTAATTGCAGGCGTTGTCGTCCGGGTGTTTCTTGTGTTTGTGTTGGTAGTTGAGATAATGCGGGTTGTGCTTTGACTGCTAGAGGAGTTGTAGTTAAGGCAAGAGCGATCGCACTAGCTAAGAGCGGCATCAACTTGAGTTGCATCGTGTTTTTTCCTACATTATTTGTATTTGATAAGACCATCATAGGAACTGGTCTTATCAAATCACCTGAGTAGAAAGTCACGATTTTAACTATGACAAAAGTCATGTTCTACCTAAATGAATCATGAATTATAAATGATGAATGATGAATTGGTAGTGAGTCGCTTCGCTCCAGTTTTAAGTTTTGAGTTTTGAGTTTTGAATGTCTTTGAACTTAAAACTTAACACTTAACACTTAACACTATTGGAAGTCCCCAGCCCCTAGCCCCTATTTATTGTGAGTCGTGCAATTCAAGTCCACAATCATCCGTTTAAGTTCCTGCTCGTTTTAGAGTGGATCTTATTGGCGATCGCTGTTTTAACTGAACTCATACCTGCACCGTTTCCAAGAGTCCGTCAGTTCCCACTGCCTACGATACTGAGTATTATTGGCTTTGGGCTGATGGGTTTGCGATTACCCACTGGTACGTTAGTTGACAAAATAGTCTATACAGCTATTGAAATTTTGCTGATTTTATCAACTGGAATTACTAGAATTAGAGCTATCCGACTGTTTCCGTTGCTCTACCTGATATTAGTAATTCGTAGTTGCTTAATCTTTCAGCTACCGGGTAGATTAGCAGTTACAAGTTTATCTTTCACTCTATTCCTGATGACGCTGATGCGTCGGTTTTACCGCTTATCAGCACCGCCAATGATACAGGAGCGAATACGATTTATTCCTCTGAGCTTTGGGCTGTTGTTTGGATTGAGTCTAGTATTTGTGTTGCTGTTAATGAATGCTATCATCGCTGAGCGTCAAAGTAAGGAGAAACTTGCGATCGCAAACGAGCGGTTGCGACAATATGCTCTGCGGATTGAAGACCAAGCTACACTGCAAGAGCGTACCCGCATTGCCCGTGAAATTCATGACTCGCTGGGGCACTCTCTAACTGCTCTCAACCTCCAGTTAGAAACGGCGGTGAAGCTGTGGCAATCTCACCCAACCAAGGCTCAAATCTTCCTAGCACAGGCTAAAACTCTCGGTTCGCAAGCACTACAAGAAGTTAGGCAATCTGTCTCTGCTATGCGATCCGATCCTCTGCAAGGGCTTTCCCTAGAACGAGCGATCGCAACTCTCGCTCTCGGTTTTCACCGCTCTACTGGTATCCTCCCAACTTATCAAATTCAGCTATCTCATCCCATTCCAACAGATGTTTCTACTGCTATGTACCGCATTGTCCAAGAAGCCTTGACAAATATTTCTAAATATGCATCAGCAACAGAGGTGAAAATTCAACTCAGTGCTACGACAACAAACTTACAGCTAATAGTGCAGGATAACGGCAGAGGGTTTAATTTAGACCAGAATACCACTGGGTTTGGACTCCAGAGTATGCGCGATCGCACATTGGCTTTAGGGGGGAATTTTAATATTAATAGCGCGCCTGCTCAAGGTTGCACAATTACAGCTACCATTCCCTTACCAAGGTTGTGATCATGATTCGTGTTTTATTGGTAGATGATCAAAGTTTAATTCGTCAAGGCTTGAGAGCGTTACTGGAATTAGATGCTCAATTACAAGTAGTAGGAGAAGCTGAAAATGGCCAAACTGCAATTCAAGTTGTAAAAACATTGTATGCAACGTCTTTACAGCCAGATGTCATCCTTATGGATATTAGAATGCCTATTATGGATGGAGTTGCAGCTACAAGGGAAATTTGCCAAGAATTTCCTCAGATTAAAGTTTTAGTTTTGACAACTTTTGATGATGATGAGTATGTAACCGCAGCAATGAATAATGGAGCAATGGGTTATTTACTCAAAGATACACCCTCAGAAGAATTGGCAATTGCTATTCGTGCTGTAGACAAAGGATATACTCAATTAGGGCCTGGAATAGTTAAAAAACTGTTGCATAAGTTTCCGCCTGCTACAATACAATCACTTCCGCCAACATTACAAGAACTTACTCCCAGAGAAATGGAAGTTCTGAAACTAATTGCTACTGGGGCGAGTAATAGAGAAATTGCTCAGAAACTCTTTATTTCAGAAGGAACCGTTAAAAATCACGTAACGAATATTTTGAATCGATTGAACTTGCGCGATCGCACTCAAGCCGCAATTTTTGCTAATTCCTTTTTATCCCAATCTGAGTAATTTTGATCTATTTAAATAATTGCAGACATTCTTCCCTTAACAGCCCTTTTGTTACCTTTATATTTTTAAAGCTTTTAGCAATAATTTCTTCACAAGAAATACGTACCTGGGATTGATTGACTAAGATCAAATCTTCAATTGAAGCACCAATGATAATTTCAGCCAAGCCTGTCCATACGCAAGCTGTAACACACATAGGGCAAGGCTCACCAGTTGCATATATGGTATAACCTTCCAAAGAAGGATTCTGGATTTTGGTTGTTAAGCTGCGAATTGCATTCATTTCTGCATGAGCAGAAGGATCGCTATCTCGCTTGACTGTGTTATAACCTTTGGCTACCACTTCATTATCTTTGACGATGACAGCACCATAAGGAGAATCTCCTTTCTTTGCTTCTGACAAAGCTAGCCGCATAAAATCTTCAGGGTTCATATTACTCATGTTACTCAAACAACAAATTGGGTTTTACTTAGAAGATATTGAAACGCCATTAGGCAGAGCAATTACTTTAATTATTACAGGTTTAGTTTTACTGTCTTCAGCTATTTTTGTAGTAGATACTTACCCAATTCCAACTTCTTTACGTCTAAAAATAGATGTTGTTGACAATATAATATTACTCGTTTTTGCCTGCGAATATTCTTTACGTTTTTGGTGTGCAGGAAATAAAGCCAAGTATTTTTTCAGTCTTTATTCCATTATCGATTTAATGGCAATTTTTCCAGTATTTTTGGGGCTAGTAGATATTAATGTCAGTTTTATTCGTTTGTTGCGGTGGTTCCGCTTTTTGCGATTAATTCGGTTTCTTCAAGGTAAGACTTTGTTTGGTCGGATTGATACCGAAGATAGCGTAATTTTTGCGCGGATATTATTTACTTTATTTGCAATTATTTTTGTTTACTCAGGCTTGATTTATCAAGTCGAGCATCCAGTGAATCCTCAAGTTTTCAACACCTTTTTTGATGCAGTCTATTTCTCTGTAGTAACAATGACAACTGTTGGGTTTGGTGATGTTACACCGATTTCTGAAGCTGGTCGTTTAATGACAGTTTTAATGATTTTAACTGGTATTGCTCTGATTCCCTGGCAATTGGGCGATTTAATTAAGCAATTGGTTAAAACAGCTAATCAGGTAGAAACAATTTGTCCTACTTGTGGTTTAACATTGCATGATGCTGATGCTAGGTTTTGTAAGCATTGTGGTACTAGGTTAGAAATTAAAAATTAGGCGATCCAATATCAGTAGAGACCCGAAATTTCGCGTCTCTACACAAACGTGAAATTTTGCCTATGTAGATTAAATTTATTCCGGATCGCAGCGAATTTCAACCATAAATCCATCGGGATCGTAGAAGTATACACCTCTTCCGGTTGGACGGCTAACCGGACCATGTGCGATCGCTATCTTGTTTTGTCTTATCACCTCAACGGCGCGATCGAACAACTGCGGATCGATATCAAAGGCGAGATGATAGGCGCGGGTGAAGCTGCGTTCTGGATCTGGATCAGGTGGGGATAAATTTGGTTCCCAAAACAGATCGACGACTGTATTATCTGGAGTCACGAAGTTCGCTACTTTTCCAGATGCTACCAATTCTATCAGCGTCGGTGGAACCTCATTGCCTGTCAGTTCGTGTAAACCAAGGATATTTCCATAGAAGTGGCGCGAAGCTTGCATATCCTTGACGTTCAACGCAATGTGATGGATGCGGCGTAGATTACCTGGAGTCAAGACAGTGTTGGCGGTGGTGCTAGACATCATAGGAACTGCAATCTTTACTAAGGTAGAAGTCAGACTTTTCTCTTCAAGTTTATTATTCTTTTACCTTAAGCCCCGCTAATTAAACTCATTACCAGGCTCAACTCATTACTAGGCTCAGCCTGGTAACGAAATATTAGGGATGCTCAGCATCCCCTAACCTTTGAAAATAAAAATTAACTATGCCGTTTGATTATTCATTAGATTTTAAGACGATTGATTTTCGCTCCTCACCCGAACTTTATCGAGTTGGGAAGGGTGAACAAGGAGTACTTTTAGTAGAACCATATAAATCGGAAATTCTCCCTTATTGGCGGTTCAAAACTCCAGATATAGCGAGAGAGTCTAGCGAAAAAATATATGCCATGTTTTTTGATTACTTGGATAAGGATGATTTTGTTGGTGCAGATATGGCGCGGAAGTTTTTACAAATGGGTTACACGCGATCGCGTCGCTATGCTAATCATAAAACTGGGAGAAAATATAAAAGCAATCCTCAAAAAGAAATTTCTCAAGCAGATATGCTTCAAGCCAGAAAAGATATATTACCTTATGAAGTAGATGCAGTTAAAGCTGAGTCTGCGGCAATATTTAAAGAAAAATGGATGTTAGCTAAGACGAATGAGAAATATTTACAGCTTTTAACCAAGCATAAACAAATGTATGAGCAAGAATAAACGCGATCGCTATAAGTAGACTTGCGGCTCTAACTGATATGATGAATATTAATACTGTAAAACTTTTTAAGGTTGATGAATATCACCGTTTGATAGAGCTGAAATTCTTTAATGAAGATGACCATATTGAATTAATTCGCGGCAGAATTATGCAGTTAGCAGAAGTCAAACGTTTCACCGTTGAAGAATATCATCGTTTAGCAGACTTGGGATTTTTCCATGAAGACGATCGCGTTGAATTAATTCGTGGAGAAATTATTCAGATGGCGGCTAAAGGTACACCACATTCCACCTGTTGTAGTAATTTAATCATGGAATTAGCCTCACTTGTAGCAGGTGTAGCAAAGCTACGATGCCAAGATCCTGTTAAATTAGCTTCAAACAGCGAACCAGAACCAGACTTTACTATTGTTAAGCAAAGATCTGATAACTACCTTTCTGCTCATCCTAATCCATCTGATATTTTGCTAATAATTGAAATTGCAGACTCTTCTGTTAAATATGACCAAGAATTTAAACTGCGTCTTTATGCTGAAGCAGGTATTTCTGATTATTGGATATTTAATTTAGTAGAAAATCACTTAGAAGCTTATAGCGAACCATTTCAAGAATTGCAAGGAAATTTTGGCTATAGATTAAAACGTATTGTTTTGCCAAATGAAGCGATCGCACTTCCCTGTTTTTCCGATAAATCACTCGATTTATCTAAAGTTTTTCCAGGTATCGAGCGGGAAATGATGAATGCTCAATGCAGGGGTAGCGCAAGAAAAACTGTGACAAGATGTGGTATAGTAGGATCGAGAAGTGGGGTGATAGAGGAAAATAGAGCAAACTAGTTAGTAAGTATGCTATGGCAAACGGCTTTAGTTCCCCATACCAGTTACGAGAGCGAGCTAAACAGGTCAAAAGATTACCAACTGCCGTCGATGCTCCG
>DATNQH010000355.1:0-13081 GCA_036704105.1 Leptolyngbyaceae cyanobacterium
CGTTTAACAAGTAGAAAATTGATGTTTTAGTGGTAGAGGAAATGGGTAAAAAAATTCTGGTAATTGAAGACAACGTACAAACCCGAAATCTGTTTCTAGAATGTTTGACAGCTAAAGGTTTTCACACTATTGGTGCTGAAAATGGTTTTGTTGGGCTGCAACAGGCACAGAAACAGTTACCTGATTTAATCGTTTGCGAGATTACAATACCCGGAATGGATGGTTTTAGCGTCCTAACTCAACTGCGCCAAAATCCAGTTACAGCAGTTATCCCCTTTATTTTTGTTACTTCTAAGACGACTAGAAATGACATTCGTAAAGCTATGGAGTTGGGAGCAGATGATTATCTGACAAAGCCTTGTACTTTAAAAGAACTAATGGCAACGATCGCAGCTCAAATGAGAAAGCGAAATGTCATTCAGCAATGGTATGCGGCAAAGTCTCAGCAAGTGACAAAACAACAAGTAGCTGATTCCAGTAGCAGAGAAGACATACATTCGATCTTCCCCACTGGTTCGCAAATGGTTGATGTCTTTCGCTTTTTAGAGGAGAATTATCATCGGCCAATTACTTTATGCGACGTGGCGCGGGCAGTTGGTTATTCGCCAGCTTACTTGACAAACTTGGTGCGACAGCAAACTGGAAAAAGTGTACATCGCTGGCTAGTTGAACGTCGGATGGCCCAAGCGACTCTTTTATTACAAAAAACCGAACATACCATCGGTCAAATTTCTGAGTCAGTAGGCTATCAAGATGCTTGTCATTTTAGTCGCTATTTCCGTCAACTTTACGGCACAAGTCCTCAAGCTTGGAGAAGCGAACATCGCTGTCAACTTGTTGCTAGATAAGCAAAAGATCGAAAGAATTCACAAGCCTATCAAAAAATTACTCATGGGCACTGAGGCTAATATTTTATAGGCTTAATTGTTAGAGACTGCTGAGGTTATTGTTGTTTTTTAGTTTTGCTTTCAAACACCTTGATGTTATGACTTGACTAACTGATTGAAACTAGCTCCAACAGTGCTACATCTAGTCAATGTTGGTATCAAATCTAGGCAATTAGTAGAAGGATTGGCAGTAATTTTTTTTTGAGTGTGACTAAGTGTTTTAGCCCCCTCGCTCCTAGTTAAGAATTATCTGCGCGAACCAGCAATGAAATCCTTGTTCTTAGTTGAGTCAGATGCAGAAAACCGAACGCAAAGATGTATTAGAGATTACATATTTTTAGAGTGAATGCCCCAGAAGGCTTCAATCAGCGCCATAGCCCACTTCTTGAACTTCTACTACCGCAAGGCTAATGACTGAAAACTATCATCAATCAACTCCCATCAGCACCGATCTTGACTTTGATACCAGTACCTACGTAAGCTCAACTACAACGGTCGATCCGACATTTGACTACCAAAGTCTTAAGGATCTCAAGGATGCAGACGGGCATGAAGAAAATGGCCTTGAAACCGAGATCCCAAGTGAAGAGCCAGCCGCATCGATCTCAGTAGCAGAAGCGATCGCAACTATGCTGGTAGATTTGGGCATAAAAACTGCCTTTGGCGTGCCTGGGGGCGCAATGGCAAGTGTCTGGGGTGCGCTGTGTAATAGCAGCATGGAAATAATTCACTGTCGGCATGAAAGTGGTGCAGCTTTTTCCGCTGTCGAGGCTTATTTCGCCACCAACCGTCCCGTTGTAGTATTTACTACAGCAGGACCTGGGATCACCAACGCCCTGACCGGATTGCTTGCCGGACGTGGTGAAGGTGCAAAAGTAATTTTAATCTCGGCTTGTACCTCAGCAGCACAGCGGGGCAAATGGGCTATCCAAGAAACCAGCACACAAACAATTCCTCAAGCCGGAATTTTCACTTCAGGAACGCTGTTTAACTATGCCACCACAGTTGAGGTTGCCGATCAACTGCCACAAATCTCTCGCAGACTCGCCCTCGGACTGTCACAACCAGGCGGCTATATAGCCCATTTGACTATTCCCACAGGTGTGCAGACAACTTGTCTGGTTACACCCATGCCTCAATCAGATCTGTCTCATTCACTGACAACTTCCAGTGAGGAAACAATCTCGAAATGTGTAGAGTTGCTAACTGAAGGGCCATTTGCCATCTGGGTTGGCTTCGGAGCGCGAGGAGCTGCTGAAGAGATCCGCACCTTAGCCGAGAGAACAGGTGCAGCAGTAATGTGTTCGCCGCGTGGTAAAGGCATATTCCCTGAAGATCATCCGCAATATATTGGTGTTACTGGTTTGGGCGGGCACGCTTCAGTAACGAAGTATATGCAAGAACAACCCCCTCTACGCACGTTAGTGCTAGGGACGCGCTTAGGTGAACCAACTTGTTTCTGGAATCAGGCGATGGTTCCTGTGGGTGGATTCATCCACGTTGACATCGATCCAGACGTGCCAGGAGTTGCCTATCCATCTGCCGAAACCTTCCCCATCCAGTCTGATGTAGGAATGTTCTTGCAAGCGCTGTTAAAGCAGATTCCAGAATCTGCCAGCTCAAAAACTCCGTCGCTACCTCGTCCTGAAAAAATGACAATCGAGCCAGGAACGAGCGAACTTGTAAGACCTGAAGTTCTGTTGAATGCGATTCAACAAGTATTCGTTGAGGGTAGCGATGCGATCATTATGGCTGAGTCCGGTAACTCGTTTACTTGGGCAACTAATTTACTGAGAATTGACCGACCAAATCGTTACCGCGTCAGCACTGGCGTTGGATCGATGGGTCATATGGTTGCAGGTGTAATTGGGGCAGCTCAAGCACGGAATGGTAAAGCCCTCGCCATCGTTGGGGATGGAGCGATGTTGATGAACAACGAGATCAACACCGCTGTGAAATACCAAATTCCCGCAGTTTGGATTGTACTTAACGACGCTCGCTACAATATGTGCGAACAAGGCATGAAGATGCTGGGAATGCAAGGTGCAGATGCACAAATTCCAGAAACGGACTTCGTTTTAGTCGCTCGTGGTATGGGAGCTGATGGTATTCGCGTTGAAAGCGAGGCAGACATTGAGACAGCATTGGAGAAAGCACTTGCGTCTCCCGGCCCGTTCATTGTTGATGTCATCATCGATCCATCTCGGCTTGCACCTTCCGGTGGACGTAACAAAGGCTTGAAAGCACAAAAAGCAAAATCAAGTCCGGTCAAGGAACAAGTTTCTTTCCCAATGGTTTAACCATCTTGGCTGGGAGTAGCGAGGAGGTAGGGGCGCGCGTCTAGTGCGCCCTTATCTGAGTGGGGAAAAACACCACTTTCCACTCGCCACTGCCACTAGTTTTAGTTATGAGGAGATTCGCGTGAAGCTGTTTGAAACTGTTAGAGAAATGGGTCATGAGCAAGTTCTTTTCTGCCATGACAAAGAGCTAGATTTTACAGCCATTATTGCGCTACATGATACCAGCTTGGGATCTGCTATGGGCGCTACTCGTCTACTACCTTATGCCAGCGAGGAAGATGCTCTGCGTGACGTTCTGCGCTTGAGTCGCGGTATGACTTACAAAGCTGCCTGTGCCAACATTCCTGTTGGTGGTGGAAAAGCAGTAATCATTGCTAATCCCGAAAATAAAAACGAATCAATGCTAAGAGCATATGGACGTTTTGTAGACCGTCTCAAGGGACGTTTTATTACCGGACAAGATATGAATATTTGTCCTGAAGACGTTCGCACAATGGGGCGTGAAACTAAATATGTTGTAGGTGTAGCAGAAAGAGCAGGTGGGCCTGCAGTTACAACAGGTTTAGGAGTGTTTTTAGGACTCAAAGCTGCTGTAGAATATAAGCTGCAAAAACAAGATCTTAATGGGCTTAAAGTTGCAGTTCAAGGAGTTGGTAACGTTGGAAAAAACCTCTGCAATCATCTGCACAAAAATGGAGTAGAGATTTTTGTCACAGATGTAGATCAGCAAAGGGCAGAGGAAATTAAGAACTTATATGGCGCAACAGTTGTAAGTCCAAACGATATTTACTCTCTTGATGTTGATGTTTTTGCTCCTTGTGCTATGGGAGCGATTCTAAATAGCTCAACAATTCCTTCTATTAAAGCTTCTATTATTGCAGGCGCTGCCAACAATCAACTCGAACACGAGCAAATTCACGGCAAAATGCTGGAAGCAAAAGATATACTTTATTGTCCAGATTATGTCATTAATGCAGGAGGATTGATCAACGTCTACAACGAAATGATTGATGCTAGTGACGAAGAAACTGTTCAACAACTGAATAACATTTATGACACCCTCTTAGAAATTTTTAGCAAGGCTAAAGAAGAGGGAATAACTACCCATGAAGCTTCTAAACGTCTGGCTGAAGAACGTATCATGAATGCTAGAAAACTCAAAGTTGCGGCTTAAAGGCATTACAGGAGTCACCAATGGAAAAAAATACATTTGCCACATCTGCCTACATCGCAACTGAACCACAAACGGCTTTTGACTACCTCTGTAGTTTAAAGAACCTCGATGAGTGGACTTTATTCAGCCGGATGATCGAGCAGATCGATGAGGATACCTGGCGGGGAACTGCTTCTGGTTATCAGAGCGATCTCTATTATCATGTTAGAAAAATTGAACACCCGTACTTTTATGGTATAGAATGGCACTGCGGGCTTGAATATCAAAAGTACTTCCAAGTTTACCCCGTGCTAGTGTTTCCTGCTGACTACGTAGAGCCGGGAACGGATGAGAAAGGAACTTACTTCCACTGGCTCAGCTTCGTCGATCCAGCGCGAAGAAATCCGATGATCATGGAGGGAATTCATACAGTTCATACTTCTGAATGTCGTTCCCTCAAAGCAATCTTGGAGCGCAAAGCTGGTTGCACTGAAGCAGCACAAGGACGTTACAGAATTGATACTGACACGATTTACATCGATTCCCCAGCCTCTGTGGCGATGGAATATGTCAGCGACCTGCACAATCTTGATGAATGGGCGCATCTACTAAGACCGAATGGTGAAATAACGTCTCAATCAGGTGAGTTTCTCGACGAATACAACCAGAAAGTAAAAGTTACTTTCCGGACGCACGATCTGAAAAACTACTATTTGATTGAACAGGATTACTATTATCCCGATCACAACTTTATCCAGCGCTGCCCTGTCTTTATCATCCCTTGCTCTTACGCCTTTGGCAACTCCTCTGCTCAAGGTTGCATTCAGCACAGGGTTACATTCTGGCGGCAAGACAAGCCCTATCGGCACGGCAAACTACAGCTTGAGGATTTCGGTGCTGAAAGCATGAACATCAAGCGAATATCCGAAGCTAAGGCTGGTAATCTTGACACTTTTGCTCGTGGGATGAGTTACCTGCTGCCAAGTCAGTAGGGGCGTTTATCAAACACCACAGTAAAAACAACTGTACAGACGTGATAGTATATCGTGTCTCTACAACAAAGACGTGATATATCACGTCTCTACAACCTACAACTGACAACCAATCAATTCCCACATCAACAGTCTGTTTTCAAATATATGAAGCTCAAGCAGTTTACTTTTACACTTGTAACTCTTTGTCTTACCATCGTTTTCGGACCGAAAGCCGTACAAGCTGCTGAGCTGGCCGTCGTTGTTGAAGGAGTTAGCAACGCACGGGGTATTAGCTTCGATCATGAAGGTAATCTCTATGTAGCAGAGCCAGGTATCGGCGGCGATGGAAATTGCCAGCCATCACCCAGTACGCTATTTCAGCCTATATGTGCTGGTAATACTAGTTCAATCGTCAAAGTTACGCCAGAAGGTGAGGTGCAACGCCTATTTGAAGGTTTCCAGTCACTAGCAGAACAACCCTCTGGCAATCAGGGAGCAGGCCTTGCGGATCTGCAATTTGATGAAGAAGGCAATGCTTATGTGCTGACTGGGTTTGCTGGTTATCCAGGCAACCGCGACACAGAAACATATGAGCTACAGAATAGTATTGAACTGCCACCGCAACAAGCTATTTTTCCTCCGTCTACACCTGATAGCTTGTTAAATACGCCTAATTTGGCCAAGTTATACAAAGTTGACTTGCACACAGGGGAATTCACAGAGATTTTCGATTTCGGCAAATATGAACTGACCAATAATCCTGACGGCGCGGATATAGTTACCAATCCCTACGATTTAGCAATCAAGGGCGATACCGCCTATGTCGTTGATGGGGGCGGGAACACCACGTACGCAATTAAATTAGATGGCAGTGATGTTAAGGCAATCCCAATGCCTACACAAGTCATCGAAAACCCACTATTCCCACCAACACCGCCAGGGGTAGAGCCATTTTTCCTCCCAGGGCAGACGGCAGAGCGAGCAATAGTTCAATCGGTACCTACAGGTGTTACGGTCGGTCCTGATGGTGCAGTATATGTTGGCGAATTCACTGGTTTTCCTTATCCAGAAGGTAAAGCAAGAATCTTCCGCATTGGCGAAGACGGTGTACCAGAAGTTTTTGCAGAAGGCTTTACCCACATCACTGAGTTAACCTTCGACCATGACGGCAATTTGTTGGTTCTACAATTCAGCAACATAGCACAGTGGAAGGGTGACATCCGCGACCTACCAGGTTCTTTAATCAAAGTAGCTCCTGATGGTACTCGCACAACTGTGATCGCTGAGGGTCAAGGACTCGAGTCGGCTGACGGTATTGTTGTCGGCCCTGACGGTAAAGTATACATTACAAAGCGTGGCGTTGGTCCTGGATTCGGGCAAGTAGTTCGAGTTGATGCCTTTGATGAAGCTGCTCAACAATAATTCTAGAACAGGCGATCGCGCCCTAGTGAAGCAAAAGTAATTAGGCTCGATCCACACCCTCGATCTAGATTTGGCTAGAAGCGCGTTTAGTACTTGAGTTAATCCTAAATTACTCAAGCGCTAAGCGCACGCCTAGCGGCAACAAAAGTGCGATCGCATTTATGTAAAAAATATTACTTGCGTCAAAGCACATAATCTGCAAAAATTCAACCTGAAACAGCCTCAAATCAATTTTTGAAGGCTAGAGATTATAGAGCGATCGCGCCGATCCACCTAAGTTACCAATAACTAGGAGTTCAACAGACAATATGAGAATAGTAAAAAGTTTAACACTTGCTATCGCCAGTACTGGAGTTATGCTTCTAGCAGCAGCAACCCAAGCTTTAGCACTGGAATTAGAGTTCGAGAAACAGATTGGTGAACCTGGTTTTGGTCCCGGACAGCTTTTTGTTCCTCAAGGCATAAGCGTACAAGACTCAACCGGGAATGTCTTTATCAGTAACGGTCGCGGGATTAACCCAGACGGCACTTTTAACCCAGCATTGGGTAACAGAGTTGATGTATTCGACGCTGAAGGTAACTACCTTCGCTCAATTGGCAGCGGTCGCCAAGGGCGTGGAGAAGGGTTGGACGAACCAGCAGACCTAAAATTCGATCCTGAAACTGGCGAACTGCACGTAGGCGACGTTTTCAACAGCGAGATCGATGTATACAATCCCGAAACCGGAGAATTCGTTAGATCCTATGCCTCATTTGGCGGCCGGGTCGAGGGTAGACTCTTTTTTGGCCCTGGTGGATTGTCATTTGGTACAGATGGCAATGTCTACGTGACTGATTTTAGCGAAGATATCGTTAAGGTATACGATAGCAAGACTGGTGAGCTAGTCAAGACCATTGGTGAACCAGGCACTGGAGATGGGCAGTTCCAGGGACCTGCTGGCATATCAGTTTCCCCAAACACTGGTAGGATCTACGTCGGCGATCAGTACAACTATCGCATTCAGGTACTCGATGAACACGGTAACTTTTTGTTTGCCTTTGGCGAACGTGGCAGCGAACCTGGGCAGCTTAGAGAGCCAATCGGTGTAGAAGTGGACGAGCATGAGAATATCTATGTCGCTGATTCTCAAAACAGCCGCGTCCAGGTATTTGATAAAGACGGCAACTTCCTCACTTCATACGGCGGACCTGCACTCAATGCAGATGGTGAAGTCGTACCACCTCCAGCGCTAACTGGACCTCCGTTTGGCGACCCCCTCGACCTGACACCAGGCAGGTTTAACTGGACGGCTGGCGCACACTACGACAATGGCAAGCTCTATGTGGGCGACTTCTTCCAAGGTCGCATTCAAGTGTTGGATATAGTTCAGGATGAAGAAACCCCAGCCCCTGAAGAAACCCCAGCCCCTGAAGAAACTTCAGGTCATTAAATACGGTATTGCCGCGAACCGTGACTGATTGAGGAAATTAATCCTAAGCAATTCCCGGTTCGGTGTAGAGACGTTCCGTGAAACGTCTCTACAAGATTATCTGGTTAACAGCGACACAAATGCGAGAAAGATTGCATTTCTACAGAAACAGCTAAAATATTGAGTTCATCTTAAGAGTTTGTAAATTATCATATATAAGTGTTATGTCTTCTGCAATTTATTTGAATTCCAGTATTACTGACTTAATCTATCAGTGGCTAGCACGGCATATTGCTCAAGAAAGTCTCACTTGGTTAGATGATAAGAGAAAGCAAATTTCTGAGGGAGCCGAGAAAAGAGTATTTTTCACTGCTTTCAGTGCAGTACCTCGGTATACAGGCAAAAAAGACCTAGAGCTAACGCCAGAAGATTTACAAGCAGCTTCGGCAATGCGAACAAGTTGGTTTCCAACTCATTGGAGCGTGGATCAAGCGGCTCGTACTTTACTGGTATTGGCTCTGGCACAAGTTGATGCCCAGAAATATTTGCAAACGCTGGAGCAAGTTTTTAGCACTGCTGATGTCGGAGAATTAGTAGCTCTGTATCAAGCCTTACCGCTGCTGCCTTATCCAGAACAATATCGTCAACGTGCTGCCGAAGGAGTTCGCAGCAACATGACAGCAGTTTTTAACGCTGTGGCTTTACGTAATCCCTATCCAGCAGAGTATTTTGATAATCTTGCCTGGAACCAGATGATACTCAAAGCTTTGTTTGTGGGTAGTCCGCTGCATTTGATTCAAGGGCTAGATAGCCGTGCTAATCCAGAACTGGCGAAAATGCTTATCGACTACGCTCACGAACGTTGGGCAGCTTCTCGCTCCTTTTCTCCCGAACTCTGGCGACTAGTAGGACAATTTGCTGACACAGCTATATTAGCTGATTTGGAACGAGCGATCGCCAATCCCGATCCAGCCCAGCAAGCCGCCGCCGCCCTCGCTTGTGCCGCCTGTTCCTTACCCCAAGCTCAAACTATCCTCACCCGTTACCCAGACTTACAAACCGCCATTCAGGCAGGAAATCTGACTTGGGAATCGCTGGCGAATCGGCAATGATGAATGCTGAATTCTGAATGCTGAAATCTTTAAATTCATAATTCATAATTCATAATTTTTTCCCAACTACCAACTACCAGTAGAGACGTAGCAGTGCTACGTCTCTACCAACTACTAATTACTAATTACTAATTAATTATGATGTTTATCGATCCACACATTCACATGACTGCCCGCACAACCTACGATTACTTGGTAATGCGGGAGTCAGGTATAGTAGCTGTGATTGAGCCTGCCTTTTGGTTAGGACAGCCACGTACCAATGCTGGCAGCTTCCAAGATTACTTCAGCAGCTTAGTTGGGTGGGAACGATTCCGGGCAGCTCAGTTCGGAATTAAGCACTATACCACAATTGGCTTGAATCCGAAAGAAGCTAATAACGAAGCCTTGGCAGAAGAAGTGATGGAACTGTTGCCTCTTTATGCTTGTAAAGAGGGTGTAGTTGCCATTGGTGAAATTGGCTACGATGACCAAACAGAAGCTGAAGACAAATGCTTTCGCCAACAGCTAGAATTGGCAAAAGAACTAGATATGGTGGTGTTGATCCATACTCCCCATCGCAGCAAAAAAGCAGGCGCTAGCCGCAGTATGGATGTGTGTATCGAGCATGGATTAGATCCATCGCGGGTAATTGTCGATCATAATAATGAAGAGACAGTTCAAGAAGTCTTAGATCGCGGCTTCTGGGCAGCTTTCACGATTTACCCATATACAAAGATGGGAAATGCTCGGATGGTAGAGATTGTACGTCAATATGGATGCGATCGCATCATTGTTGACAGTAGCGCTGATTGGGGTATGAGCGATCCTCTAGCTGTGCCTAAGACAGCCCAGCTAATGCTCGAACGAGGAATTCCCCAGTCTCATGTAGAAGCTGTTTGTTATAAAAATGCCTTAGCTGCTTACAGTCAAAGCGGTCAAATGCAAGAATCAGACTGGCTCAATCCAGCAGCAATTGACCAGCGACAGTTATTTAATGGTAATTCCGTACTGCGAGGGCAGGAGCCAATTATTCAGTCTAGCCCCGACTACGTATTGATTGAGTAGGGTGGGCATTGTCAATACCACTAGCCATCAGCAAAAGAGGTGTAAAAGTGAACGCTACTTTTTTAAGTACAAATCGTTTGTGGGCTTATTTACAGATGATGCGGCCAGCAAACATTGTCACTGCTTGGGCTGATATTCTGGCTGGCTTCGCTGCCTCCGGCGCTGTGGCGTTACTAAATATACAAGTACTTGGATGGTTGCTTCTAGCTACTACGGGTTTATACGGTGGCGGTATTGTACTAAATGATGTATTTGATGCTGAACTAGATGCCCAAGAGCGACCAGAAAGACCAATTCCCAGTGGTAGAGCTTCCCGTCAAGGGGCAACTTTACTGGGAAGTGCGCTTTTAGTCACAGGAGTAGTTGCAGCCGCTCAAGTATCCCTGTTGAGCGCTACTTTAGCTTGTGGTATTGCATTGGCTGCTACACTTTATGATGCAGTTGGCAAGCACCACCCAATTCTCGGCCCAGTCAACATGGGAGCTTGTCGTGGAGGAAACCTCTTACTAGGTATTAGCGCCGTGCCAGCAATGATAGGAGAGCATTGGTTTTTGGCTGTAATTCCTATCATTTACATTGCTGCTGTTACTACCATTAGCCGGGGTGAAGTACACGGAGCCAAGAATATAACTGGCATCATTGCATTGTTACTGATTGGTTTAGTCATTGCCGGACTTTTAGGCTTAGGGTTGCTACAAGATTATCAAGTTCTAGCGGCATTACCATTTGTTGCTTTATTTGCTGTGCGGGTGTTGCTGCCTTTTATCAAGGCTGTACGCGAACCAAAGCCAGAGCAGATACGCATAGCAGTAAAAGCTGGTGTATTGTCACTGATCGTTTTGGATGCAACAGTTGCTGCTGGTTTTGCCAGTTTACCCTATGGATTGCTGGTCCTGAGTTTACTGCCAATTTCAATGGCACTGGCTCAAATTTTTGCTGTGACTTGAAAGGAAGTCGGAAGTCGGAAGTCGGAAGTTAAAAGTTTTACAAATGACAAATGACAAATGACCTACTACCAATTAGCAAAAACATGATACCAGAAAAGCTCAAACAAACTGACGAGCGCTTGATCGAACTTTTACGCGATCGCCTCTCCATTGTGGCAGAATCAGGATATCCAGATATAGAAGAACAAATTGCTTCTGTTGCTCCCCTGCTGGCCTCGTTTGGTGTGCCTGAATCTGTTTGGGCATCTGTGGTAACAGGTTGTATTAGTGCATCAACTGCCACGTCTTCGACTGTAAATTATGTCAAACCCCGAAAAGTTACTATCATCGGTGGGCGTGGCAGAATGGGCAAATTCTTCACCGAGCAACTGTCTACCGCAGGTCACAAAGTTAGTCTTTTGGGCAATCAAGACTGGGAGGATGCAAATCGACTGCTAGGTGAGGCAGATCTAGTTTTAGTCAGCGTTCCGATTGCTAAAACTGTAGAAGTAATCGAACGAGCCGCCAAATACCTCGCTTCAACTACAGCTCTTGCTGACATCACTAGTCTCAAGACTGCGCCAGTACAAGCGATGCTAGAATACCACTCAGGGCCTGTGATGGGATTGCATCCCATGTTTGGCCCAAGTGTGACATCATTCTCAAAACAAAAAGTTATAGTTTGTCCTGGTAGAGAAGATGATTCATTTCAATGGCTGCTGGATTTTATGGCTAGTTCGGGCGCTGAGCTAATCGTATCTACCCCCCAAGAGCATGATTGGTTGATGGTGATCGTTCAGGCAACGCGACACTTTTCTAGATTTAGCCTAGGGGTTTTCTTAGCAGAAGAAAAGATTGACATAGACCGTAGCTTGTCCATGTCAAGTCCAACTTATCGCCAAGAGATTGACATAGTAAACCGTTTGTTTGCCCAAAGCCCGCACTTGTGTGCCGACATCATCCTGGCTACAGAAGAAAGATGTCAGACCATTGGCAGACTGGCAAGTACTTACACTCGCTTGGCACAGATAGTGGCACAGAAAGACAAAGCAGCTTTGATCGAAGAATTTGAAGCAGCTCAAAGCTTTTTTGTCAAAAGCTCAAAGCCGCAACAAAGCAACTATGCGATCGCAAATGCTTCTACCCTTCCAGCATCACTGCTGCAAACAACTGAGGTCTGAAAGCAGTTGGATTGAGTGTAAATCATAATAAAATGTAAATATATGCTGATTGACATATTTCACGATACTGCCTGCCCTTGGTGCTGGGTCGGCAAAAAACATCTTTTCGATGCCTTGAAACAATGGCAAGGCGAACCAGTAGAGATCCGCTGGCATCCTTTCTTTTTGGATGAAACAATTCCGCCTCAAGGTTGTGAGTTTCGTACCTTCATGAAGCAGAAAAAAGGATTGGGCACAGAAGAACTAGAGCGGATGTTTAACTATACCCAAAAAATGGGTGCAGTAGCCGGAATAAACCTAGCTTTTGACAAAATCAATTTGGCTCCAAATCCAATCCTTTCGCATCGATTGATCGCGCTGACACCAGAAAAAAGTAAAAGCGCCATTGTCGAAGCAATTTACAAAGCTTATTTTGAAGACGGTTTAGATATTGGCGACATCGACACCCTTGCCTTTGTCGGTCAATCTATCGGCTTAGATTATACCACACTACAAGAGCAATTGAACGGTGATGCTGGGCTTTATGAAGTCTTAGCTGGAGAAACATTTGGTTGGTTGAATGATGTTACCAGCGTTCCTTTCTACATCATCAACAACAAAATTAGGGTAGAAGGTTCTCAATCAGTTGAGGGATTCCTGCAACTGATGAACCGCGCTGCACCAATGGCAA
>DATNQH010000356.1:0-18979 GCA_036704105.1 Leptolyngbyaceae cyanobacterium
GTCTTGGGAGTCGTTGCTGGAAGCACCATCGCAACCAAAAGTTACGTTAACCCCAGCTTCACGATATTTTAAGATCGGGGCGATGCCACTGCCTAAGCGCAGGTTACTCAGCGGGTTGTGAACGACGGTAGATTGAGTTTCGGCTAAGATGGCAATATCTGCATCGGTGAGCCAGACACAATGAGCAAGGGAAGTGCGATCGCTCAAATAACCAATTTGCTTTAAATGCTCAACTGCACTGCAACCATATTTTTCTAGTGCTAGCTGTTGTTGGGCTTTAGTTTCGAGTAAGTGAGAGTGGCGACAGAGATGAAAGCGATCGCTCAATTCACTACATCCCTCAAATAGTGCATCGGAACACAGTTGAATTCCAGTAGGTGCTACTAATATATATATACCCTCTTCTGGGCGGTGAAATCGCTCCACAACCTCTGCCATTAATGCCAATGTTGCCGCAGTTGAGCGAAAATATGGTTCGTATTGCAGATCTAATTCCCCTGTTGGCATTCCAGTGTTGAGAGACTGATCTTGAATTAATGGCGCGATAAAAGCACGAATTCCTACTTCTTTGTATGCACGTACAGCGGCGGCGATCGTTTCTATTTCCCGTTCTGGAATCAAAACTAGGTGATCTACTACACTCGTTCCCCCAGATAATAAGGTTTCTACTGCTGTACCCAATGCACTTAAATAAATTTGCTCCTGATTGAGAGGCGCAAAGTCATAAAGTTCTGCTATCCATAATTCTAGGGGAACTGGTGGAATTATCCCCCGCTGCCACATTTCCGAAGAATGAGTGTGGGCGTTGAAGAAACCAGGTAAAAGTAATTTGTTTTCACCGTCAATTACTTTACCTCTAACTGGTAAGTGGGAAGCAATGGCAGCGATCCTATCACCCTCTATCTGCACATCTTGTATTTCGTAACCTTGCTCAACAGGAATTAATACTTTTTGAATGGTAAAACTCATAATCTGCCCTTACTATCAATTAGATAATGGCGAACGATGAATGCTGAAATCTTTAAATTCATAATTCATAATTCATAATTTTTTCCTAACTACCCAGTCACCCTACACCCTTTTAATATGTATCAACCTCTAAAAACATTAGGAATACCGCCGAATGCTTGGACAGTGAATGAAGCGATCGCAGATATCACTCGTCCCCCCCTCGAACCACAAATTATTACTTTAGCAACCGAAACCAAGACTCTGCGTCTCGATTTAGCAAAAACTGCCATCCTAGTAATTGATATGCAAAACGACTTCTGTCACCCAGATGGTTGGTTAGCGCATATTGGCGTAGACATCACCCCCGCCAGAACTCCCATCGATCCCCTCAAAACTTTATTACCCATACTTCGGCAGGTAGGCGTACCAGTAATTTGGCTAAATTGGGGTAATCGTCCTGATTTACGGAATATTAGCGCTAATGTGCTTCACGTCTATAACCCCAGTGGCTTAGGTATAGGAGTGGGCGATCCTCTGCCCAGCAATGATGCTAAGGTGCTAATGGCTGGAAGTTGGGCAGCTGCGATCGTAGAGGAGTTGGAACAACTACCACAAGATATCCATGTTGATAAATATCGCATGAGCGGATTTTGGGATACTCCCTTAGATAGTATCTTGCGTAATCTGGGCAGAACTACAGTGTTGTTTGCTGGTGTCAATGCCGATCAGTGCGTGATGGCAACACTGCAAGATGCAAATTTTTTAGGCTACGACTGCTTATTAGTCAAAGACTGTACTGCTACAACTTCCCCTGAATATTGCTGGTTAGCAACTTTATATAACGTTAAGCAGTGCTTTGGTTTTGTTACTGATTCTCAAGCTATCTTAGATGCACTGACATCCACTTGAGTAAGGTGGGCAATGCCGGGCTACCTATGATCGCGAAAAATCCTTAACCCCTAAGAATTATGGATGCTTCGAGTTGTGTAATTTCCGTTGCTAAGTCTCCTCAAGACTACCAAGCTTTTCGCATTAGTCCTGGTGATACAAATAGATTAGCGATCGTTTTTGACTCGGCAACTGCTAACATTTCTCTGACGGTGTGTGTAGAAATTTTTGACGTGGGTGGGAAAACTCCCCCGAATCGCCATACGTTTGCAGTCGAGATGTTTTTCATCCTCAAAGGCGAAGGGCGGGCAACTTGTGATGGTAAAACTGTATCAATTCAAACTGGAGACAGCATTTTAGTCCCTCCTACTGGAACTCATGCGATCGAGAACACGGGTTCAAGTCGCCTATACGCTTTATGTATTATGGTGCCAAATGAAGATTTTGCCGAGTTGATTCGTAGTGGCACACCAGTTGAGTTAGATGAGGAGGATATAGCTGTGTTGCGGCGCTTACCTGCACCAGTTTTATGTTAACTGTGGTTTATATTCATCCTACCTGGTATGCCGCTTGTCAAAGATAACTGATTGCGCTTGAGTTTGAGTGCAGCACTGGGTAGTTCGCGGTTAGTGGATGCGCTGATTGTGACATTGACAGTGCATAGTGCTGAAGATAAGCGATCGCCAGTTCCACTGTTGCACCAACTTGAAAATTATCTCAAGCAAACAATTAGAGTCAGCAGATAGAGATTTGGTAGAGAAATTCTGAGATGATCGATGAGGGGCGATCGCTCTTAATTTTCCGTATTTTTACTAGCTTGCGGTAAATTAAATTGCTGAATAAACTGTAAGAGTATGAATTAAGTTAATTACTTTTAGTGCATTTATATGAATCCTAAATTCACTCTCCTAGACTGTGATGATGTCATATTATTGGAAAAAGATACGTTTACGGTAGGTAGATTGAAAGAATTAGGTAATCGAGAAATTAGATATAAGTTAGATAGATATATTTACGATCAAAGTACTAAACAGCCTAGTATCCCTGTTATCAACTTTTACAGTAGTATCTCTTTTGGCGAACAAAATATCAGCTTCAGTGAATTTCAATTTAATTCTATCAAAAAGTGCAAGATTCTCAAAATTGGTGGCAAAAGCTGGCAGACCGGAAAATTGAAAACTAATATTTGCATAGCAACTCAAGGAAGGAATCTAGATAAAGTCTGTCTAGAATTTTGTCCTGATGAACAGATTGAGCCGGAATCACCTTTAGATGATATTCGTAAACTCGTAGAACAAAAGTAGGGTGGGCAATGCCCACCAAAAATTACTGAAAAAGAAAATATTATTTAGTCTGCCGCCTGTAAATATTAAGAATGAGGTGGGCATTGCCCACCCTACGTTAATTATTTGGATTGTATTTATGTGAATTACAGAATCCAATTAGATTGTAATGATGTCGTACTCTTGGGAAAAGAGACGTTTAAAGTAAGTAGATTAAAACATTTGATTCAAGAAGGAATTAGAATCAAGCTGAGTCATTATGTTTATGATAATAAAAACGATCAGCGCACTCATTATAATGTTAAAACTTCGCTCGGTGGTGTTGGCATTATTGGAGAGTATATTGGCTTCAATGAAATTCAATTCAACTCGATCAGAGACTGCCAAATTCTCAAAATTGGTAGTCAAGGCTGGCAGAAAGGAAAATTGAAAATTAATATTTGCATATCACCTCATGGAAATAATCTAGATCCAGTCTGTCTGGAATTTTCTCCTGATGCACCGACAAAGATGGAATCGTCTTTAGGTGATATTCGTAAGTTAGTGGAAAACGGTAGCAATGCCCACCACAATAATATTTAAGCGCAATGCCCGCCCAAATATTATTTAAAAGGCACAAATGCCTGAATATCGCCACATATATGTACCTGGTGGAACCTTCTTTATCACCTTGGTAACTTACCAGCGCAAGCCTCTATTCTCAAATCCAGAAAATATCTCTAAATTACGTCATGCTGTGGCAACAGTCCGATCTGAAATGCCTTTTGAGATCGTTGGGGCTGTCATATTACCTAATCATATCCATTTCCTGTGGACTTTACCAGCCGACGATCTAGCTTATTCCAAGCGAGTTGGACGCTTAAAGGTTTTATTTACACAGTCATTGCGTGGTAAAGGGAGATTACACAAAAATATCTCAAGTTCACGCGCTAAACACCGCGAAAGTGATGTTTGGCACCGTCGATTTTGGGAACATACTATACGCAATGAAGCTGATTTTGAACGGCATTTAGAGTATATTCACTACAATCGGGTCAAGCAGGGTTTTGTTTCATGTCCTCATCTGTGGAAATATTCAAGTTTTGATAGGTGGGTGCAAAAAGGTATGTATAAAAATGATTGGTGTTGTGGGTGCTGTAGTCAGGAATTGGCAGTACCTGATTTTATCGGAATATCTGAGAAGGCGGGGAGTGAGGAGGATTAATTATGTGGTGGGCAAGGATTAATTGTGTGGTGGGCATTGCCCACCCTACATAGGTGATGCTAGCAGGTTTTGAATTTGTGCTGGGGTTAATTCTTCGACATTACTAAAAATTACAGTTGCTCCAGCTGCTTTGAGGCTATTACTATAGGCATGACGGCGCTCAGGTATTTCTAGGACATGAGGTGGTAGAATTCCTACACCAATGAAGGTGCGATCGCGCCATCCTAATTTTGCTTTCTCTACTGTATACATATCAGCTACTGTATCTCCCACATAAATAATTGGGATGTTTGATACTTGATGTTGCTGTTCTAGCTGGTGTACTGTCGTTAATAAACCAGTAGGATCTGGTTTCCCTGGTGCATCCTCCATTGCAATTAACACGGGTGACTTTAAACCCAAGCGTTTTTCTAAAACATAGTTAGCTGAGGCGCGAGTCGCACCACTAAAAAATCCCCATAAAATTCCCGCTGCACTCAACTGTTCTAAATAGCGCGGTTGCAAAAGTAAGGGTTCGTGGCAGATATAACCTGTAAAACGATTGGGATCTGTGCCGCGATAACGAGATTGGAAAAAAGCGACTATGCTGTCGTAGTTTACCTGTTGGGTTCGCTGCTGCCCCTGTGCTTCAAAATAGCGATAAATTAGCTCCTGGGATGCTTCCCAATCATTGTTCCAGATTCCTTCAGACTTGAGGAAGTCAATGTCTGTTTGTGTGGGACGATATGCTCTAACGGTGAAATGCTCTACTGTATCTGCGAGCGCGCGTCGATACGATCCCCCGACATCGCGCACTACTCCGTCAATATCAAAAATTGCGATCGCTTTTACCAATGGTGGTTTTAGTTGCTCGTTCAAGTCGTTTTTATCTCCAAAATTAGGATATTACTGTTTATCTGCCAAGGCAATGGGTTATAATAGTTCATTGCACAATTTTTTATTTTACCTGGCATAAAACAGTGGAGGTGTGATTGTCAAAGTTTATTGTAAAAGTTCTGTGGCTGGACGAAAACGTTGCCATAGCAGTAGATCAAGTTGTGGGCAAAGGTACAAGTCCATTGACTAAATACTTTTTCTGGCCTCGAAATGATGCTTGGGACGAGTTGAAGCAAGAGCTAGAGGCTAAAACTTGGATCGCTGAACAGGAGAGAGTTGAGTTGCTCAACCAAGCGACTGAAGTAATCAACTACTGGCAAGAGGAAGGCAGACGCCGCCCGATTGCTGAAGCTCAATCAAAGTTTCCGGAAGTTGCCTTTATCGGCAGCGCCTAAAGTTGCGCTAGGATTTTACCTGTTGGTTGGACAAGCTGCCATATTTTAATGCTTCGGTCTTTGCTGCCGAAGCATGAGGAGTGGCAAAGTTGGGCTAGTGGCTGCGGTGTTCGCCGAGTTTAGATGTCCACAAAAAGTAACAATTTCTGCACTCCTACTGATTCAAAGTTTAATTGTCTTGTCCCAACTTCCACTACTTTCTTTCCAACCCAAGAATACTTGTGCTTGACAGTAGAGAGTGCTGGGGAAAGTACTATAGTTTTATCTTTGCGCTTGAGTTGTCAAAATTGGCACAACAGGAGTGAAAGCAACTATCAAAACCGCTCATACATCGCCTGCAAGGGTGTAGCATGGGCGGTTTTCAATTTTTGCGGCTGAGTGTTTAATTATTATTAAAAAATAAAATTAGATCCCCCTTTTAATTCCCTGTTGGTGTTTTAGGGAGATAAAGGGGATCGAGAGGGTGGCTTAATAGTAATTTAGGTTTGAGACTTAAGCCATGCCACCAGCGGCTTGGAATCTAGCTCTTGCCCGTTTAAAAGCTTGGTTGACTTGAATTTGCTCTTGACGAGAAGCAGCTTGAGATTGATTCATCTTGGCTTGTGCTTCATTGTATGCAGCGCGGGCAGCTTCTAGATCGATTTTGTCGCCTCGCTCAGCGCCATTGACAAGAATTGTCACCTCGTCGTTGTCCACTTCGGCAAATCCACCCATAAGGGCGATCGCTACCCAATCTTGATTTCTTGCCGGACGGACTCGCATCACTGCGGTATCAAGGGCGGTTAACAGCGGGGCGTGTCCGCTCAAAATACCCAGTTGACCAGTGGTACTAGGTAAAACTACTTCTTCAGCCGTAGCATCCCAAACAGTCTTGTCAGGTGAAATTACACGAACAGTTAACGTCATAGAAAAGTATGAAGTGTAAAGTATGAAGTGTGAAGTATGAAGGATAAAGTATAATTTCAGCCTTCATCCTTCATACTTCAGCCTTTTTTAGCCTTTGAGTTTGTCAGCTTTGGCGATCGCTTCGTCAATGTTACCGACCATGTAGAAAGCCTGCTCTGGCAAGTCATCCAACTGACCGGATAAAATCATTTGGAAGCCTTTAATTGTGTCTTCCAACTTCACATACTTACCAGGAGAACCTGTAAACACTTCTGCCACGAAGAAAGGCTGGGACAAGAACCGCTCAACCTTACGCGCCCGTGCTACTATCACTCTGTCATCTTCAGACAATTCATCTAAGCCGAGAATAGCGATGATGTCCTGAAGTTCTTTGTAGCGCTGTAAGGTTGCTTGGACAGCACGAGCAGTTGTGTAGTGATCTCCACCCACGATCGCAGGCTGTAACATAGTAGAAGTAGAACCGAGCGGATCTACAGCCGGATAAATTCCCTTAGATGCCAAACCACGAGACAACACCGTCGTTCCGTCTAGGTGAGCGAAGGTGGTTGCTGGTGCGGGGTCAGTCAAGTCGTCCGCTGGAACGTAAACAGCTTGAATCGAAGTAATCGAACCTTCATTGGTGGAAGTGATGCGCTCTTGCAGTTCACCCATGTCTGTTGCCAGAGTTGGCTGATATCCTACAGCCGATGGCATCCGCCCCAATAGCGCTGACACTTCCGAACCTGCTTGCACAAACCGGAAGATGTTGTCGATAAACAGCAGTACGTCCTGCTTATTCACATCCCGGAAGTATTCTGCCATTGTCAGTGCAGAAAGACCAACCCGCATTCTAGCTCCGGGTGGCTCGTTCATCTGACCGTATACCAGAGCAATTTTTGACTCGTTGAGGTTATCTTTATTGATTACCCCAGATTCCATCATTTCGTTGTAGAGGTCATTGCCTTCACGGGTGCGTTCGCCTACGCCGCCGAATACTGACACTCCACCGTGTTCGGTAGCGATGTTGTTAATCAACTCCATCATGATTACGGTCTTACCGACACCTGCACCGCCGAATAGACCAATTTTCCCACCACGACGATAGGGAGTCAGCAGATCGACTACTTTAATCCCAGTCTCAAATACTGAAGGCTTGGTTTCCAAATCGGTGAATTTGGGAGCCTCGCGGTGGATGGGGAACCTTTCTTCTGTACCTACAGGCCCCCTGTTGTCTACTGGTTCGCCCAGGACGTTGAAAATTCGACCTAGAGTTGCTTTACCAACTGGGACGCTGATAGGGTTGCCAGTATCAAAAGCTTCCATACCACGCACCAAACCATCGGTGGTACTCATGGAAACAGCCCGCACTTGGTTGTCACCTAGTAGTTGCTGCACTTCGCAGGTAACGGAAACTTCCTGTCCGGCTTCGTTAGTACCTTTGACGATCAAGGCGTTAAAAATCCGAGGCATTTTGCCTTCAGAAAACTTAACGTCTACAACGGGACCAATGATTTGTGTAATGTAGCCAATATTTGTTTTTTCTGCGGTTGTTACCATGCTCTCGCCCAAGTTTTAATTCAGCTATATTTTAGAATCTGGTCGGACAGTTTGACGTGAAGTGCTTCGCGCGCCAGTAAGGTTGGCTGGCTTTTGAAACTCAAATGCTCCTGATCTTGCAACTTGCTTCAAGGAGCGTTAATTCTCGCACTTCCTGCCACAATAGGCATATTTTACTACTAGCCAGACTCTACCTTACCCTGGAGGGATGAGATATTTTCTGCCAAACTCAATCAAATTGCCCATTCTCAGAGTACCACTGATGAGCAACACTAGCTCACTCTTCCACCTTGACTCGTCGAATGGGTAGGTTAGCAATTAAGGCTGTCGTTCGTTGATTGTTTTCCAAGGCAAACTCTAACCGTTCGTTGTCTAATTCCACATAGCGACAGACGACTGCTAGAATTTCCTGCCGCATTTTCTCGATCATCTCTGGACTCAAGTCTGTGCGATCGTGAGAAATTACTAATTGCAGCCGTCGTTTAACTTGAGAGCGACTGTTGTCATCATTGGAAGAACCGGGAAAAAGTCGGTCTAGAAAATCGCTAATCATGGCAGTGGTGCAGGGTTGTTAGTTGCTTAATTCGGCTTGGCCCAAAACAATTTGCGCAGGCGAGATAAGAAGCCTTCGTTAATGGGTTGAAGATCTAGAAATTCGACATTTTCTCCTTCTAATCTGCGAGCAATGTTATCAAATGCTTTACCAGCCATTGAAGGCTCTTCGGCTAGTACCAGGGGTTCACCTCGGTTAGTAGAAACGATGACGCGCTCATCTTCAGGTACTACTCCAATTAGCCCAATTGCCAGCAGTTCTTGTACGTCCTGCACTGACATCATGTCGTTTGCCTGCACCATCACGGGGCGCAGTCGATTCACAATTAGTTGAATCTGCTTAACTCCTTCCGCTTCCAACAAACCGACTACTCTATCGGCATCGCGTACTGCGGCAATTTCTGGCGTAGTGACGATTAAAGCTTCTCGCGCCGGGGCGATCGCATTTTTGAATCCCATCTCAATCCCCGCAGGACTGTCTATTATGATATAATCATATGTTTTTGTCAAATCATCGACGAGTTGTTTCATTTGTTCCGGACTCATCGCCTCTTTGTTCCGATTTTGGGCGGCGGGTAATAGCACCAATTTCGGTTCGCGCTTATCTTTCACCAATGCTTGTTCTAAGCGGCATTCGCCGTTAGCTACTTCGACTGCTGTGTAGACTACCCGATTTTCTAGTCCTAATAGCAGATCCAAATTTCTCAGTCCAAAATCTGCATCTACTAAGGCAACAGATCGCCCTAGGCGGGCAAGCGCCATACCCAAATTGGCAGTAACGGTAGTTTTACCCACCCCTCCTTTACCAGATGTAGTGACAATAATGCGAGTCATGGTTTTGATAAAAACTGGGATTTAGAAAAATCAGCCGCTTTAGTGATGCGGATTCCTTCAGCTGAAACGTAAGCAATTTCAGGATAAAACTGAGCGGGCACAGCTGTTGGCGCTCTTGCTACAAAATCAGCAATTCGTAACTGCGTTGGTTCCATTTGTAGTGCCATAATCAGACACTTGGAATTACCTCTAGCACCAGCGTGAGCCACTCCTCGCAGCCGTCCCCAGACTAAAATATCTCCATCTGCAATTACCGCCCCACCTGGGTTGATATCGCCCAACACCACGACGGTTCCCGCATGGCGAATTTCTACGCCTGATCGCAAGGTCATTTGAAGATAGAGTGGTTCAGATAGGGGTGTGGGAGAAAGGACGGGCGCAGCGGAAAGCGCCGAAACAGGTGGTGCTTGTTCAACACAATAGCCAGCTGTAGCAGCAGCCACAGCTGTTTGACGACGACTAGTGTAGACGCGCTTTAGCTGGAGTTCAACTTCAAGCAGGGCATCAGCGATCGCATGAAGTTGTCGTCCATCCAATAGCCGATCCGCCGCCATCAATATTACGGTTGTGTTTGGTTGCCAAAAGCGATCGCCACCCTGCAACCGTTGCTTTAACTGTAGCCAAATATCAGACCAACTGTTTCCAGCAGCAGATTCAGTTTCTGCGGGCAAAGTTAATACTAACCGCCCCGACTCACTTTTCAAGCGGACTTGCAAATTACCATTCACCTCCGGTGGAGGCGTGGCAAGGGTTGACACCGTATCTGGCAGGACAGAATCAGAAGTCATGCACTCAAAGCAGATGTTAGCAAACCGACTAACTTAACTGCATACCATATTTACATTAGCTGTGACCTAAAACTACCAATTTAAATTAACAATGTTTTAAGCAAAAGAGGGGTATTGGTAACTGCTAATTGATAGTTAGTAGTTGGAAACGCGGGAATTACTAATTGGTAGTAGGTATTATCTATTACCTATTACTCACGATGCTACTCACCACCCATAGGGAGGAAGACAGAGTAGATGTAAACTAACTAAAGTTTCAGCACAAAAGCTGGAAATAGCTCACATATGGAGGCAGTATTGTGCGTTTAGGGCAATGGCTCGGTTTACTCGCCCTTGTTATCTCTCTTTACATTTTGTGGCAGATTCGACAAGTCGTCTTACTGTTTTTTGCTGCTGTAGTTTTGGCAACGATATTAAATCGAGTTGTGCGATTCTTGCAGCGATACCGGATTAAACGCGGTATTGCGATCGCGATCACCGTTGTGCTTTTACTAGCAATAATTGTTGGCTTCGTCGCCGGAATCGTACCGAGTTTTATCGATCAATTACAACAATTAATTAAGATATTGCCGCAATTATCAGACAGAGTGCGTTTGTGGGTTGAGTCGGTACAAAGTCGACTTCCAGTGCAAATCGCGCAATTCCAGGCAATTAATGCTCTAACTCAAAACCTACAAACTTGGATTGGTCGGTTATTAGGTAACTTCTTTGTCATTCTTAATAACTCCCTTAGTGCTGTAGTTAACTTGTTACTGTTCTTAGTTTTAACCATAATGACATTGGTGAATCCTACCCAATATCGCCGCGTCTTTGTCCTTGCCTTTCCTGCTTTCTATCGGCGACGAGTCGAGGAAATATTAGATGAGTGTGAAACCTCTTTGGTAGGTTGGATCAAAGGTACTCTGATTGATATGCTCGTCATCGGTGTTTTAAGCTATATTGGTCTGCTACTTTTGCGAGTACCGCTACCGTTAGTAAATGCAGCTTTAGCAGGTTTATTAGAGTTTATCCCGAATGTCGGTCCTACTTTGAGTATAATTCCACCAACATTGCTTGCCCTAGCTGATGAGCCTTGGAAGGCAGTTGGAGTAATTGTTTTATATATTGCAATTCAGCAGTTTGAAAGCCTGGTTTTAGTGCCTTTAGTGATGGCACAACAAGTATCTTTACTCCCAGTATTTACCATATTGGCAGTGGTAATTTTCGCTAGCTTATTTGGATTTTTAGGTTTATTTCTCGCCATTCCCCTACTTGTTGTCACTCAGATTTGGTTAAAAGAAGTTTTGGTGAAGGATGTTTTGAATAAGTGGCAAAGAAACGATGATAAGGAAGACAAGGAGACAAAGGGAATTGAAGGATGAATGCTAAAGCTTGATAAATTTAGTTTTGTGTTAGGTGGCGATCGTTGTGGAAAAATATAGCGATCGAGCTATTGGATATAGTAAATTTATTTATTCTTGAAGCAATTCATACTTGCTACGAAGAGTGTGTGCTACCTATCTATATAGTTTTTTAGATGCAATTTAGGAAATGATATTTAGAAAATTTCTGAATAATGTACTAACCTGGAACGCTTTCTAGAAAGATTATGGGGAGCGCCAAAAAATCTCCGGGAAAATTCTTGATAATGTGCCAGATAATATAGATATACGGAAATTTTCCGTATAATAACGAGTTAGCCTGATGAGTTATTAATGGGGCGGTGCATCAAGGCTATCTGTTGGCCTTAAACATTAGGCAGCGTCAGGTTATCTATAGTGCAGTACTTTTGTACTATTGAGACAACAGTAAATCAGCTTAATGCTATCTCTTTTTCAGGGAATTATATTGGAATGAGATGTTAAGAAGCGCGACATGAGCCAGCAAGAATTTGAACGACAGCCTATTTCCAAGTCAAGCCGTTTTGAAATTTTCAAACGGGATAAATTCACTTGTCAGTACTGCGGCAAAAAGGCACCGGATGTTATTCTCCATGTGGATCACATCAATCCTGTATCCAAAGGTGGTACTAACGACTTATTAAATCTCATTACATCTTGCCTAGATTGCAATCTAGGCAAAAGTGATCGGACTTTAGCAGATACTACCATCATTGACTGTAAGCGCACGCAAATGGAGGAACTTCAAGAGCGACGTGAGCAGATTGAGATGATGATGGAGTGGCAAAGAGGCTTAGTTGAGCTTGATCGGTATTTAGTTGAGCAGATAGCTGAATTTTGGGCAGAGTTAGTTGAGCCATATCGACTTAGCGATCAAGGGCTGAAGAGTTTGAAAAAGCTGCTGAGACAAAATAACGCTGATGAAGTTATAGAAGCAATGCGAGTTGCGACCAAACAATACTTGCAATATGAAAACGATCAACCAACCCAAGAAAGTGTCAGCCACGCATGGTCTAAGATTGGGGGAATCTGCAAAATAAAGAAAATAGAGAAGAGTAAGCCTTATATGCGAGAACTCTTCTATATTAGGGGTATTCTTCGGAAACGCCTGAACTACGTGAACGAATGGCTATGCCTTAAGCTTTTAGAGAAATCGTATCAGTGTGGTGCTGATATTGAGAAACTCAAGGAACACGCCTGTAATGTCCGTAATTGGACACAGTGGCGACAAGACATAGAAGCATTCATCAAATCTGCGGAAGAAGCCGAAACTGACTCTGATGAAGATTCTAACGAATTTGATGATGAGTTACTTGAATCAAATCAGGATGAAGATGCAGATGAGGAAGATAGCGAGAAGCAGAAAAATGATGAAGCACTTATTCAGTTTATTGAACTATGTAATTCCTATGCTGAGAAAAAGGATTACAGCAAAGTTGCTCAAATGTACAATCAGTGTCTAGATCCTAAGAGTTCTCATGTGAAAAATTTTATAGAAAATGCTGGTCATTGGTTTGTCACTACTCAAAACTGTCGTTTCGTAGTCGATTTAGTCAGATTACAAGAAACCTTCAAGACTCAATACAAGCACTGGTTTATAGACTATGGAAGGAGATGCATTTACACGCTAGACGGCGGCCATGAATATGACATAGGCTTTGAAACAATTTACTCGGATGAGCGAAAGCAAGAATGGATTCAACAACTTAGTAGTAAGACTTGGAGTAGCCCTGAAATGATTGCTGAGTTGGCTGAAATTCTAAAAAATTCCTTTTATACATCGTTAAGCTCTTAATCCTTTGTTTATCATGAGAATTACGATGATATAACCTTCTAACTTGGCGTATCCGGTTAGCTAAGTCTAGAGGTATTGTTAATTGAGCAGCGCAGGCTAACAACGCAGCGGACGGTCGAAAGCCGCTGGTGAGGTTGCTAAGTTGTCCGCCGCCGCTGGCTTTAGCCCTTAAATCGGCTTTCACAAATGGAAGAAAACCAGCAATTTTTATAGGAAAATGTGGTAGAGAAAAATTTATTTCCCCACTAATCTACGATAAACCGTAGCCAAAGCCTTATCATCACCTACATTGCCAGGAAACAACACTACAGGTAGATTGGGAAATTGAGGATGCTCGGCTGAAGTGCGTACGATTGAACATCCTGCTAAAATTTGACCCAGTAGCCGTGCGGAAGTTAAGGCAAGTCCTTTGCTTAAGACATCGTTGGAAGTAATACCGCCTTTGCTAATCAAAAACCCAATATCTGCTGGTAAACCGCGTACTATATCCATCAGTAAGTCTGAAACATCTGCGCCAAACTGCAAGCGTGTCTGCATATCTGCAAACACTAACTCTTTCCGGCTGGTATAAACTACTGATGTTTTACCTTCGTTATGAGCAGCATGAACTTTTTCCAAAGAAGAGTTGAGTAACTTTCCTGGCTGCTCTAAAGAATCATTCAGCAACTGAGCCACATCAACTTCAATACCGACTATACCTGGTGCTTGTAACAATTGCTCTAACTGTTCGGTTGTCTTCTTGACATGGGAACCAACAATAACTGCACCAGGCTTACCATTACGTACATATTGCGACATTTCCTCGGCTGGCACTGGTTGAGGCGGTAATCCAGCTAAGGCGGTTAACAAGCTAGCCGCACTGCGAAACAAAAACCGTTTACCTTCACTTGCTGCTGTGAGAATATCGTTAGCAAAGGAGTTGAGATCGTCTTGATTGTCAGCATCAACAGCTACACATTTATTATCTGTAAGACTCATTAACCGTTCTAAGGTAGAGATACCCGTAACATCTGTACCCCTGCGAATATCTCCTAATAAAAATCTTTCTACTTCCTTTGCTGGAATCCGCCCTTTGGTCTTTTCTTCGACATAATCAGGTAAGTAACTATAGGTATAGCCGAAGACTGAATCGCGGGCAAACTCGGTTTCATGTACCGGAGTGGGAACACCGTCAATAATTAAATAGTGTATGCTGTCACGCGTGACTCGTCCGCCTTCAAAGAAAGCTGGAACGAGAAAATGGGCATCAAAGGGGCCGAGTTCTTCAGCAATAACATCGGTTTCAATCGGATAATGTCCGCGCAAGGTGGAGTCAGAACGACTGACAATGAGAAAATCTTCAATATTCTCAGCTGCTAATGCTGGTTTCAAGTTGTGGCAAACTTCTCTAGTAACAGCTGCTGCTTGCTTTGGGGGAAGCGATCGCGTATTTGTTAGAACAAAGAAAATTGGTGACTCATCCCTCAATCCCAGCCTTAAGGTGTCTACATCCCACTGCGTCAGCAATAAACAACTGTGGACTGTTTGAGAACCAGTAGGGTCATCATCGAGGACAATAATCTTTGGAGGAGTTGCCATTTGAACCTGTTAGCGCTGCCACTGTCATTTTCTCATCTGAAGTCATCCCCCGTACATAAATTCTGTTCTTGCTTCCAGAATTGCAACCTCGTACTTCGTCTGTCACTCCACTACTGCTAGATACTTGAATTAAGAGTTTATGAATAAAAGACGCTTTTTTACCTTTGTAGCTTTGATAGTTGCTACCGCCGCTAGTTTGATAGTTGGAACGATTTTTTTTACGCAGTCTTTGTTAGCACAGACAAATACTAAATTACTGATATCTGCTGCTGCTAGTTTGAAAGATTCTCTACAAGAAATCAAGCCTCTTTATCAAAAGAAACAGCAAGTTGCGATCGCTTATAACTTTGCTGCTTCTGGTGCTTTGCAACAACAAATTGAAAACGGTGCGCCAGTAGATATATTTATTTCAGCCGCCGAAAAGCAAATGAAGGCTTTGCGATCAAAAGGACTGATTCTTGAGGATACTCAGCGTAATTTGTTAACTAATCGTCTAGTATTAATTGTACCAAATAATTCTTCAAATATTACTAATTTTAAACAATTAACTAGCCCTGAAGTGAAGCGGATTGCTGTTGGAGAACCCCGAAGCGTACCAGCAGGACAATACGCGCAAGAAGTCTTTACAAAACTGAAGGTTTTAGAGCAAGTTAAGCCTAAACTAGTATTAGGAAACAATGTCCGTCAAGTTCTAGCATTTGTGGAAAGTGGCAATGCTGATGCAGGTGTTGTTTACCTCACAGATGCTAAAACATCAAAACAGGTGAAAGTAGCGGCAACAGCAGCAGAAGATTTACACTCTCCTATAGTTTACCCAGTTGCAGTGCTAAAGGGTAGTAAAAATATTTCTGCTGCTAAACAGTATCTCCAATTTTTAGCTAGTAATCAAGCAAGAACTGTATTTGA
Organism: Leptolyngbyaceae cyanobacterium; assembly: GCA_036704105.1. Taxonomy (GTDB): domain Bacteria; phylum Cyanobacteriota; class Cyanobacteriia; order Cyanobacteriales; family Chroococcidiopsidaceae; genus Chroococcidiopsis. The sequence continues at coordinate 15,872 of DATNQH010000356.1, forward strand.
GAAATATGGCTTTGGCACAATAGGATTTTAGATTTTGGATTTCGGATTTTAGATTAGTAATTTTTTGGGTTATCCTAGTAAGCCTAAGTGCTGATGATTTTTGACATTTCTCCTTTGTGGATATCTCTGAAAACGGCAACATTTGCTACAGCAATTACTTTTTTTCTTGGTATTGCTGCTGCATATTGGATGCTAGGATATCAAGGAAAATGGAAATCGATAATTGAGGGAATATTTATTTCCCCATTAATTTTACCACCAACAGTAGTCGGCTTTTTATTACTGCTGCTGTTTGGTAAAAACGGTGTAATTGGAAAAATACTAATACCACTTAACATTAATATTATTTTTACTTGGTATGCTGCTATTATTACCGCGACAGTTGTTGCTTTTCCATTGATGTATAGAACATCTTTGGGAGCATTTGAACAAATTGATAGAAAACTTTTACAAGTAGCTAGAACTTTAGGCGCTTCTGAATGGTCAATTTTCTGGCGTATTAGTTTACCCTTAGCAAGCAAAGGAATTATCGCCGGAATAGTCTTATCTTTTGCCCGTGCTTTGGGGGAATTTGGTGCTACTTTAATGGTAGCTGGTAACATTCCCGGACAAACCCAAACCATTCCAATGGCAATTTATTTTGCCGTAGAAGCAGGGGATATGACAGAAGCTTGGGTGTGGGTTTTGGTAATTATGAGTATTTCTTTATCTGCGATCGCGTGTGTGAATTTTTGGGGACGTAGGAGTGGCGACGTAGGAGTGGCGAGTGGGAAGGTGGGGAGAAGTCGCAATTACCAACTACCAATTACCAATTACCAATTACCAACTACCAATTATGCATTATCTGTAGACATTCAAAAACAAGTTGCTGACTTTAAATTAGAAGTTTGTTTTAGTAGTAACGATCGCCCTTTGGGATTACTGGGGGCTTCAGGGGCTGGAAAAAGCATGGTTTTGCGGTGTATTGCAGGAATAGAAACACCAGATAATGGTTGTATTGTATTAAATGGGCGGGTGTTGTTTGACTCGCAAAGAGGAATTAATATTCCAGTACGCGATCGCCGCATCGGGTTTCTATTTCAAAATTATGCTTTGTTTCCCCATTTAACAGTAGAGCAAAATATTGCATTCGGCTTGCCAAAAAAGACATCTAAAACTAAAATTAAGCAACAGATAGAAGCCCAACTAGCAGCAGTTCAATTACAAGAATATTCTCATAAATATCCGCCAGAATTATCTGGCGGACAACAGCAGCGAGTAGCTTTAGCCAGAGCTTTGGTAAGTCAACCAGAAGCTTTATTATTAGATGAACCGTTTTCAGCGTTGGATACTCATCTACGCAGTCAAATAGAACAACAACTAATTTCCACCCTAACTACTTACAAAGGTGTAACGTTATTTGTCACCCATAATTTAGAAGAAGCTTATCGAATTTGCGGTGACTTGTTGGTGATGGAAAAAGGGAAGGCGATCGCATATAATTCCAAACAAGATATTTTCCAACATCCCGCCACATTTAGAGTCGCCCAATTAACTGGATGCAAGAACTTTTCCCGCGCCGTCGCCAAAACACCTCAACAAATAGAAGCGCTGGATTGGGATTGTACTTTGCAAGTCGTGGAACCAATACCAGACAAATTATCTCATGTAGGTATTCGCGCTCATCAGATCGTTTTCACCGACAACTGCAATCAAAATACTTTTCCCTGCTATTTGGTACAAACCAGCGAAACCCCCCACAGAATAACACTATTTCTGAAATTGCATTCTTATCCTACCAATCCTCAAGATTACCATCTGCAAGCAGAAGTATTCAAAGAAAAATGGGCGATGCTTAAAGATATTCCTTTTCCCTGGTACGTTAAGTTAGACTCGCTGCGGTTAATTTTGATGCAAGAGTGAGTTGATGCCACAAACAACAACTGCTTTAAAATTTATTATCTTACTCGGTATCGTCAGCCTCTGCGCTGATGCGACTTATGAAGGGGCGCGTAGCATCACGGGGGCTTATTTAGGGTTTTTGGGTGCTAGCGGTACTGTAGTGGGGCTGGTAGCAGCCTTAGGAGAGTTAATTGGTTATGGGTTGTGCCTAGTCACGGGTTATATAAGCGATCGCACTGGAAAATACTGGTACATCACCACAGTCGGTTACTGCATCAATACAGCCGTTGTTCCCCTCATATCCCTAACCGGGCGCTGGGAAATTGCAGCAGCGCTAATGATAGCCGAACGCACGGGTAAAGCAATTCGCACTCCACCAAGAGATGTTTTGCTTTCCCACGCTGTCAGTCAAGTTGGTAGAGGCTACGGTTTCGGCTTACATGAGGCGTTGGATCAAATTGGTGCAGTCACAGGCCCTTTGGCTGTGGCGACGATGATGTATTTGCATACAGGATATCAGGGTGGCTTTGCGATTTTGGCAATACCCGCTGTAGTTGGGTTGACTGTGCTTTTAACAGCACAACGAATTTACCCAAATCCCCACGAACTTGAAACCCCCACAGCATCAGTTGAAGGGGAGGGTTTGCCACGAGTGTTTTGGCTGTATCTTATTGCTATAGGATTCGTTGCAGCTGGCTATGCAGATTTTCCCCTCATCGCCTATCACTTACAGAAAGAAGCTATTACCACTGCACAGATGATTCCCCTGCTTTATGCTGTAGCGATGGGAGTTGACGCTGTAGCCGCGTTGCAGTTTGGGCGGATGTTCGATCGCATTGGCGTTTCTAGCCTAGCGATCGCAGTCTTTATATCATGTTTTTTTGCCCCATTGGTATTTCTTGGTAACGGCAATCTTGCTTTATTGGGGATGATTTTGCGGGGTGTGGGAATGGGGGCGCAAGAATCAATTATGAAAGCTGCTGTAGCTGGGATGGTACCGATGGATAAACGCGGCTCAGCTTATGGTATTTTTTATACGGGCTATGGTTTATCTTGGTTTTTAGGTAGTGCTTTAATGGGAATTTTAAGCGATCGCTTTATCATATCCCTGGTTGTATTTTCCGTCGTTATTCAACTTGCTGCAATTCCAATGTTTATGTGGTGAAAAAAGCAGAATTGAGTAGATAAGCATAAATAAAGGTAAAATATTTTAAGATTGATTTTTAA
>DATNQH010000357.1:0-7725 GCA_036704105.1 Leptolyngbyaceae cyanobacterium
TTTATTTTAATGAAAATGACCCTTGTAAACCTTTACATCCTATAGATTTTTTCATTGGCAATGCTTGTGCAGCACTTTATTTAGATGGCTCAAATAACCCAGAAGTTTATTATTATTATCGTGGGGAAAAAATGCGATCTCTAGGTGTAAATTTCGAGGGATACCTGGAACTGTTACTGAAATCACGCGGCTTTTGGTATTGGCAGGTAGCCATTGCTGGTCCTGAATACGTTAATCCGGCTACACCAATGCCAATTGAAGAAAGAAACTTTAGAAAAATTATGCCTCAGCTTTTTTCAAACTTTAATTCTTCAGACTTTAAACGCTTGAATGGAGCAATAAATCAAGAAACTGAGGAAATATCTACATTGGAGGAAAACGAAGACAATGCTAGCATTGCTTTGTTAACTTTGGAAGATTTCTTAGAAACAAAGGGATGGAATTATCAAGCCCTAGAAGATGGACGGTCTTATAAAATTTTATTTGAGAGAGAAACTGGTCAACAAATCGCCTATGCTGAAATTCCAATGGATTTAGAGCAGTTTTTGTTTTATGTAAAGATGCCAGTAAAAGTCCCTGAAGAATTACGAAATACCATATCTGAGTTTATTACGCGGGCAAATTATGGTTTGGGTGTGGGCAATTTTGAAATGGACTATGACGATGGTGAAGTAAGCTATAAAAGTTGTGTCGATTTTAAGGGAGAAAATTTGACAATTGGTTATATCAAAAATGCTATACTTCCAGCACTCAAGACAATGGAACTCTATACGCCTGGGTTCATGAGTGTAATTGATGGTGAAAAAACTCCAGAGGAAGCTATAGCTGATTTAGAAGAAGATGACGACTAAAAGTAATAGAAAAAAGATTAAACTTAACTTTAATTTATCCTCTTTCATTAATTTGGGTTATAAGCTTGTATCTTTGTTGGTTGTCTTGTCGAAAAATTGCAAATAAAGACATAGACTAAAAAGTAATTGCTTATTAGCTTAATCTAAAGTCACTCACAATTAACCAAAAACTTCTGAATAAAATGGCTCATAACCTTGAGCATTTCCAGCTAGAAGGAGAGTTAATCCTACATGACACCTCTCCATCTCCTCTAAGTGTTCGCGCGATCGCTCTAACCCTAACCAAACAAGACGACGAACTCATCGAGTGCCGTCTCACCTTTTGTGTCAACCTAGAAATCTACAAACGCATCGACACCGAAGCGTTATTCAATCTCACGCCAGATAATCGTAACCCTTCCGCAGAGAAATTCCTCCCTGAAACTGACATTACTATCGAAACCAGTCTTAAACCTGATTTGTTACCACTGCTAGCAGAACACGCCACCAACATTGAGCAAGCTGCAAATTACATCCTGAAATTAAGTCAAGAACAACGCGATAACCCACTGTTATCTACCGAAAGTTGGCTAGCTTTATCCGTTAAACAGCAGCAGGAATCAGGAGAAATCGGCTATCGTACTCTTTGGTCTTATATCAGCCCAAATGATCTTGCTCAAACAGCAACTTCCGGTGAAGGAATTGCCGAAGGAATTATCAACTTTTTTCAAGATTGGACTAAGGCGAATTTATCAGCCAAAACTCAAAAATCTGCTACAAAAATGCTGGAAGGAATTGATAAATTCTTAACAGAGTTAAATAATATTAATTTCGAGGAAATCAACCAGAAATTAGAAGCAAATCTACCAACCTCCCCTAGAGGTGGTAAGATTGTTGAGGAAATGATAAATTTCTTCACAGCCGATGATTGGTCTTTTGTGCAACTTCCAGAACAGCCAGCTTTACAAATAAGTTTCCAAGGTGAAAATGGCAAATGGAATTGTTACGCTAGAGCAAGAGTTGAGCAACAACAATTTGTCTTTTACTCAATTTGTCCAGTCAACGCACCAGAAGATAAGCGGCTAGCCGCAGCAGAGTTTATAACTAGAGCTAATTCTGGCATGATTATCGGCAACTTTGAGCTAGACTTCACTGATGGGGAAATTCGCTACAAAACTAGCATCGACGTTGAAGGCGACAGACTCAGCGCCGCACTCATCCAACGGTTGGTTTACGCCAATGTAATGATGATGGATGAATACTTGCCAGGGATTTTGTCTGTCATCTATGGTAATCTCTCCCCAGCAGAAGCGATCGCTCAGGTTGAAAGGTAAGCCAATTATTCGTAGTGATATCTTACAGTTCTGCTAGCGTTTGAGATTGGAGCTTTCCTGTTTTCGACTCCTCTATTGCATCCAGTAAACGACGCGCATTAGCAGGCGATCACAAAAGATAAACCGTCTCAAGTAAACTCACTAAATCTGACTCAGCAATTCCCTGCTACATTTTCACCATCACGACGGTTGATAATATACGCCTGATGATTTTCTACTACCAGTTCTAACAACTTAAAAAAGTCATTTCTCGCATCGGTCGGGGATGTGATTTTGTCAGACAACATTAATTTCTATCTTTGCATATTACCTACTTCTTCATCCTTTTTTTGTTCTTCCTCCACAACATCGCGCTGCAAATGTTCCTCTGGGTCGATCGCTAGGCGCTGAATCGGTTGCTCGCCAGGAACTTGAACTTGATTTAGGTTATGACCGAAGCGTTTTGCCCTACTCAGTTGAGTCTGTACGTCTACTGCTTCTTGTTCTGGCTGGGTGTCTGCGTCTAGCTTAGTCTGAACGTCAAAACGACCAGGCTTAAATACTCGCTGGGACTCAACATCAGTGGTTGGAGACTGCTTGTGGGCGTGCAATTTATGACTCATAACCGCTCGACTTCCTATTCGTTAGCTTTGCTTGTGGACAAACTGTATTCGACTAAAGTCGTGACTGAAGCGTTTTGCTCTCAATTTGAGTCGGCACATTTGGCAGGATGCAAGCTAAAAAGATGTTGGGAAGCGCGATCGCTCATAGTTTGCCACCCTGTTGCACTATACTAGCTTTCAGGCTCAAATACCAGACGCTCCATAAGCTAGGTTAGCACTGCTCTTACACAAAAAAATATTAGCCAAAAGTCGAATTTATACGGCTCAGTTCCTGATTTTATCGACCTTCGTCTTATTTGATTTTGAATTTTGGAGCCAGAGATTTTGGATTAAGAAATGCTTAATCGTCCGCAGTTTAATCTGGCACTACTGCACGTTCCCTTAAGCTTGTGTAGCACTAAGAAAATAAATTTAGTTGCTCGATGACCGCTATGACAAATTATTTAGTAACGCCTTGATTGTTTCCTTGACTGCTATTACAAGGGACTAGACGTAAGTCTAATTACGTTTCTAGGTCTGTGCCTCTAACTTAAATGCATTGGAACTAATCTCATGCTTCTTCATGCTGACCTCGATTCTTCAGACGTTGGCAGAACTGCTGGCTGGGGGAACGACGCTCACCAGTACAGAGCAAATTGACTTTAGCCATCCTGCCGATCTTAAAGATCGAAGTGCAGGGCCATTGCTGAATCTCTACCTGTATGACATTCGGGAGAGCAAGCATCAACGCTCTAGCAAGCAGGTTGCAGGTCATATTGCAAAGAGTAACTGCTCAGACACAATTGTTGCCTGTCCGACTAGCTGGTTTGATGTTTCCATTCTACTTACAGCTAGCGATCGCACAACACTAGGAGGGCATCATCTCCTCAGCGAAGCGCTGTCCTTACTACTGCGACACCATTTGCTACGCGAGGAATTTCTCGCTCCTAACTTGCGGGGACACGGTAATTTATCCTTGATTGTTTCTCTAGAACCACCAATCGAAATCGGAGGGTTATGGAGCGCTCTGGCAGTGCCACTACGTCCTGCTGTGTATATCACAGTAGCAGTTCCCTTTGAGCCTCAGATCCCAGCCTCCTTGTGGGAACGAGCCAGCAGCGAACAAAATTCGTGCCAGGAAACTCAAATTTCCAACGCGATCGCGAAGCATACTGTCATTGCTGGAGTTGTGAAAAATGCTGTAACTACGCAGTCATTAGCGGAAGTCAAAGTATCTCTGTTGGGAACGGAAAAAGCAGTTATCAGTAATTCAGAAGGACGCTTTTTCTTTGAAAACCTCAACTTTGGCAACTATATGTTGCAATTAATTTGCCCTGGCTACCAGTCACAAAACTGCAACGTGCTAGTGGATAGTTCCACTTACACCTTTAAAGAAATTTTGCTGACCCCTGTTTAACACCATGTTATGCCGATGCTAATAGAACCCTTAATTGGATGAAGTTTGCCGCTATCAAGCTTCAGAATACGGAGAAATCTTTATACATGGCAACTTGAGGGAATACTTTTATGGCTAGACTTGACTACTTTGCTCCTGGCGTATACGTCGAAGAGATTGATCGCGGTAGTCGCCCTATAGATGGAGTGAGTACTGCGATCGCTGGGTTTGTTGGTTTCACAGAAGATGTGCGCGGTGGGGCCGAGCTATTTAAGCCAATGCTCGTTACCAATTGGACGCAATACCTGAATTACTTTGCCCGTCACAACTCTGATGGCTTTACCGACTTCAACGCCTATATGCCCTTTGCCGTTTATGGCTACTTCATGAATGGTGGTGGACGTTGCTGGGTTACGAGTATTGGTACTCAACTACCTGGCGCTCCTCAACCCACCCAACAGCAACCAGCTATAGTCAGGGTTCCAAGACGGGGAAATCGCCCTAGTTTGAACTTTACGCTGCGTCCAGAACAGGCGGCTGGCGGGCCTATCCACATCATGATTAGTGACGGAACACCTCGCGCCCTCCCAGAAGGAACCGAAGGGGAACCATCGGCAAATACAGGTGAATACTTTACTCTGCAACTGCGTCGAGGCGATGAAGTTCTGGAGCAGTATGAAAACTTGACCATGAATCCAGATCCCCCATCGCAGGTAGCAACATATGTAGTGAACGCGCTACGTTCTTCCATGTATGTTGCGATCGCAGATCAAGCACAGCCAGGACAGCCCTTAGCCCGTCGCCCCGTAAACGGTCAATACGACCTATCACCACCACTTGTAGCATCAACACTCGATAGTTTTTCCCGCGATGTTGAAGGAGTGCGGGACGATCGCACTGGCGTGCGCGGCATTTTTGAGATTGATGAAATTACAATGCTGGCTTGCCCAGATTTGATGCGTGTATATGAAGCTCAAGCGATGAACTTGGAGCAAGTTCATGGCATCATGGAGCTAATGGTAAGTATGTGCGAGGGGTCTGCCAGTGGTGATGCTCCTAACCCACCTAATCGCATGGTGGTATTTGACCCACCCCCCGATCGCGTCAAACCTCAAGACGTTGTGGAGTGGTTGCAGTCGTTTAACCGCCGTTCCATGTTTGCAGCCTTATACTATCCCTGGATTAAGGTTCCCAACCCCCGCAATGGTGGTCGTCCAATTTTAGTTCCACCCTGCGGTCATATGATGGGCGTGTGGGGGCGTACTGATGAAACGCGAGGAGTTTACAAAGCTCCTGCGAATGAAGTTCCCAAAGGGGTAATTGGTTTAGGCTACGATACCAATTTCCGCGAACAGGAACTCCTCAACCCCTTGGGTATTAACTGTATTCGCAATTTTCCCAATCGCGGCATTCGCATCTGGGGCGCGCGCACTCTCGTAGAACCAGATAAGACAGAATGGCGCTACATCAGCGTGCGACGGTTAGTTAGTTACATTGAAAAATCGATTGAATTGGGAACTCAATGGGCGGTTTTTGAACCAAACGACGAAGATTTGTGGGCAAGAGTGCGGCGTACAGTCAACAACTTCCTAGAGCGTATTTGGCGAGAGGGGGCTTTGTTTGGAACCACACCCGATCAAGCGTTTTTTGTCAAGTGCGATGCTGAAAACAACCCACCGGAGACGATGATTTTAGGACGCTTGTACATCGACGTTGGAGTTTGCCCGGTACGTCCTGCTGAGTTCGTAATCTTCCGCATCAGCCAGTGGAATGGCCCCGAAGGCGAACAGGAGTAATACAGCAGGGGGGCTAAGGGGACAAGGGGACTTGAATAGTTTTGAGTTTTAAATGTTGAGTTTTAAGTTAAATGAGCGTTTTTTAACTCAAAACTTAAAACTTAAAACTTAAAACTGGAGCGAAGCGACTCATCACTCGTCACTTCTTTTTCTTAGGTTTAATCATTCAAATTTCTAGTTTTCAGGAGACTCGATATGGCAGGAGAATTTTTAACAGCTTGTAAGTTTTACTTTGAAGCAGATGGCATTACAGAAAAGGTGATCAAAGAGATCAGCGGCTTGGGAGTTGAATCAACCCCAGCCCAGGAAGTACACGGATCAACTAAGCAAGGAAGGGCGACACGCCAAGCAACTCCTACGATAGCCAAGTTTACTAATGTGTCGATTAAAGTCATTGCTACAAGCGATAAAGATCTCTATGATTGGTACGAAAAATGCAACAAAAATATGGGAGAATCTAGCCAGTGGAATAGTAACCGGAAAGCAGGCTCAGTAACAGCCTACGATCAGGCAGGTTCTCCGCAAGCGCGTTGGGAAATTATCAACTGTTACCCTTGTAAATACACAGGCCCGACGCTAACCGCTTCAGGGGGCGATATGGCAAATGAAACGGTTGAATTAGTGCATGAAGGAATTAAACGGATTCAGTAATGCGATCGCAGACATACGATTGAGCAATCCTTAAAACCTAGCCATCCCCCCTCATCCTGATTGCTGGGGGGTACTAATTCGTAGCTTCAAAATCCAAAATCTCAAACCTAAAATCACCTCTTTGTATGCCAGTTCAAGCTGAAATTCTCACAGCTCACAAGTTTTATTTAGAGTTAAGTTTAGATGGCTCTAACGAACAAGTCGATGCTATTTTTTTGGAGTGCCAGGGGTTTCAACGCACCCAAGAGGTGATTGAAATCTGTGAAGTTACACCGAACAAGTGGGGCAAAGCCAGCAAGGGTCAGGTTGTGAGAACGAAGCTACCTGGCAATGTTAAAAGTGGTAACTTGACGTTGCGTCGAGGCATGACAAATTCAACCACTTTTTGGAAGTGGTTTCAATCAGTACAAGATGGCAACTGGGCAACCCAGCGAAAAAATGCCTCATTAACGATCTACGATCAAGCAGGCCAGTCACAAGCTAAGTTTAACTTGAAAGGTGCCTGGCCTGCGAGTTACAAACTCACTGATGTCAATGCTCGAAGTACAGACATTGAAATTGAGGAGATTGAAGTTGCCTTTGAAGGGTTTGAGCGCAAATAGAAACTGAGTTGGTAATTTGGATTTTAGATTTTAGATTTTGGATGAGCGGATTTTCAATGGCTTTTTCTGCCTCAGCCTCCTCAAATCTCTCTAATCTAGTGTGTCTCCTTACCTATTACCTATTACCATTGCTAAAATTTTAGTCAGAAAAATTTTATGTTTCCTACTGAATTTGAGTTTACGCTACCCAAGGGATATCTAGATGCTGAAGGCAATCTCCACCGTAAGGGAGTGATGCGCTTAGCAACTGCGATCGACGAAATTTCCCCTTTACGCGATCCTCGCGTTAAAAGTAATCCAGCTTACTCGACAATCGTTATTTTGGCACGCACGATTACCCGTTTAGGAGCGCTTGCAGAAATTACGCCTACCGTAGTGGAAGGTTTCTTTGCTGAGGATTTGAATTATTTGCAAAACTTCTACCGCCAAATTAATGGGTTAGAAAGTGAAACCGCACAGGCAAATGACAGTTTAGATGCTTCAGCCTCCCAGCTTGTAAGTTGACCAGACGATTTTAGATTTTAGATTTTGGATT
>DATNQH010000358.1:0-3082 GCA_036704105.1 Leptolyngbyaceae cyanobacterium
AGCTTCCCCAACCCTTCAAGCAGGCGGTTGCCTGTTGAAATTCTTTTTGATGAGCTTGTGTCTCGGTTTTGTCCGCTCTAGAGTCGCAATTCGCTGCTGTGCATTTTTAAGCGATCGCAACAGATATATTGTCTCAATCAAACTTGTTAATTCATTTTCTGCAATCAACGCCCATTCCAGTAATTGCGTCGTTAGATAATAACAGCTTTTCTATTGTTTACCACTGGTTCTAATAAATTCGCTAGTTTTTTCCGATTGAATATATGTAGTTTTCATCTTTAACGTCCACCTGTCTGTACAAATTACTTTGCTTATCTTCCTAATTTATGAAAAATCATGATTGTTTTGTAATGGGACTGCTTAAATTTAGAATTCGAGTCAGACTGATCTTTATCATCCTTCTATTCATCAATAGCATTACGATTGATTTTTTAATAGCACAACCAGTTAAATTTGCCCCAGGGCAAACTCCAATACCTTTGCCACAAGACATCATACCCCCTATACAACCATCTCCTGCACAAATACCCAAACCTCTACCACCTCCAGAACAGCTACTACCACCTGATGAATCCAACCCCTTTACTCCTGCACCCATACCCGAAAATGTTCCCCGAAACGTTGCAGTTCAAAGATTTGAAGTAATTGGTAGCACGGTATTCAGCCCTAAACAGTTAGATTTGGTACTCGCTCCCTTCACAAAGCGAACACTCTCTCTGGCTGAATTATTCCAAGCTCGTTCTGCCATTACGCAACTTTATATTGACAATGGTTATATTACCTCCGGCGCTTTCATCTCACCCCAAACAGTGAAAAACGGCGTGGTCAAAATTCAAGTAGTTGAAGGCAGCCTAGAAGCAATTAACGTAACTGGTACACGGCGATTAAACCCTAATTACGTTCGCTCTCGCTTGCCAGAGTCAAAACCGCTAAATCAAAAGCGCTTGCTAGAAGCAATACAACTACTTAAACTCAATCCTTTGATCGAAAATATCAAAGGCGAACTTTCCCTTGGAACATTCGTGACAAGTTAAGGTGATGAGCAATTTGTCAAGGAGGTCTGGTGATAAACTGTCATGGGCCGTCGCTCACTTCTTGGACTCGGTGATAAATTTAGTTGCTCAACAGGTTTTCTTTGAGTTTTGACTACATCCAAGTCTTGATTTTCTGGAGCCACAAAATACTTAACTGGATCAGTAGCTTTCCCTTTGTCATAAGCGACAGTGAAGTGATACAAACCTCGGTACACCATCTCTAAAGAAATTCGGTCAAAAGGTAATGCCAGTTCATCGGCAATCGCGTCGCCTAAATCAACCAGTACAGCGTAAAATAGCCAAGTAGCCCACACCTGCAATTTCACCCCATTGATTGACCCCGTCCACAAATAGCTTAATCCCAGCAAGCGTTTGACTGTATTAAATGCCTCTTCAATTCGCCAGCGTTGTCGATATAGGTCAGCTACAACGTAGGGAGGCAAAACAACTGGGTCGAGAACAGAGGTGATGTAAGCGTACCAACTTTTGCCATAACGTATTTCTATCAGGCGTAGCGTGAGAATTGGAGCCCCGTTACGACCTGTGCCAAGTTTAATCAATTGATCTCGAACACTGCGCTGGGACGTAAAAACTTGTATGACTTTCACGGATGCCCCCGCTTTGAGACGAGTAATAAAGGCCACTTCCTTGCTGATGAGAGTTGCAAAAAACTGGAAGTGGTAGAAGCCTCTGTCGAGTAATAACAAGGTTTTGGCTGTCACTAAGCTCAACAAATCTGCCTCAAAATTAGTTTCAGCAGCTCTGGGGTTGGTATGAAACCATACCTCTACAGGTAAACGCGTAACAACATCAATTACGGTACAGATTTTGCCTGCCAATTGCCCTCTGGGGACATCCTCTAAGCTTTTAAGTTTGCGGAACAAAGCTTCTAATGTCGAACCGTCAGCCACCCAAATCCGTTCAAAATACTTGAGGGCAAATTTGGTACTATCGGGCAGGGGGCGATTGGATCGTTGTCGCCAATTCTGTTGCAATTGAGGAAGTAAATATTTAAAAACCCGCTCAAAAATTGCGGCGGGAAATGTCAAAAATCTTTCTGAAAGTGCTTGTTGGGTTACTTTTGTAGCTCGACACCACAGCAAGTCTTCTCTTGCTAGCAAGCGAGTTAACTCTTGTACACCCGGAACTTGTCGCCATAATAGTGTTAATACTACCGCCACCATTAACGGCAGATTTAATATGCGATCGCGTAATCCTAATTGGCGATAGTAGCCTTGTTGCGCGAAGATTGCAGGGCTTAGTAACGCTTCCAGTTGATTAGCGATCACTTCATTATTGGGACTGGGGGTGTTGTGTCGTTGTACGTGGTCGGGATTACGATGTGTCCGTTTGGGCATGGTGTCAATCCTCTTCCTCCGAGCTTAGTTTGACACCTCAACCTGACCTAAATATTTAAGCAATATTGCTTATTGACAAATGCATCGCTATCTTAACCTGTCACGAATGCTTAAACGGCAGAATAAGATGTGCTGTATACAAACTGAATTTGGCGGATACTGTGCCAATTCCAGAATAATTCTTACCTGGGTCAACCCCGATGACAATATCCTGGGTATTGCGTCCCGATGGCTCAATAGTCAGTTGGACGTAGAATTGTCCGCAATCCGACCAGCGTTTAATTGCAATACCCGTCTCAATCCACTTTCTAGCTCTGGCGCTAGTTGTAGGCATGAGCGGCTGATGGTTAGAATCGACAACAGGAACACGTAGCATGATTGGTATAACCCAATTACTTGTTTTAGTCTCTTTGCCCAACTCAACTAAGATGTCTTGGCTTTCCCAGCGCCTGAACCAATCAGGCTTAGAGTGAATCCGGCCCTTGAGAAGCAACCAGAAGTCTGTACCAAGTTGAGTCTCAATGGGCTATTCAACGCTTACGTTGTCCCAATTGGTTCGGACAATCCTCGTCCCTTTCAGGGCGAGGTTGTTGAAAATTCCTCTTGAGTTGCTGTTTTCAATCGCACCTGTAAACCGCTTTAGCCAAGTGACACAAAGGCAGCATAACGCCTCTAGGCAAATTTGTACAA
>DATNQH010000359.1:0-33266 GCA_036704105.1 Leptolyngbyaceae cyanobacterium
GCGCATCGCTTCTGTAATCTTTTTGGTATTTTTGACCGACTGAATGCGATCGCGTATTGCTTTGAGATTAGCCATGATCCGATTTTAGATTTTAGATTTTAGATTTTAGATTTGGAACTTTGGATTTTAGATTTAATCCAAGGCTCCAAAATCCAAGGCTCCAAAATTGTTATGCTGTTGCCATGAAGGTTTGCTTGTATTCAGCGATCGCTTCCTTCAAGAGCTTTTCGGCTTCGTCGTTCAATTGCTTCTCGTTGCGGACGATATCGACGTATTGCTGCTTGCTGGTTTGCAAATATTCCCGCAGCCCTTGGGCGAAGGTGGTAATTTTTTCTGTGGGAATCTCATCCAAATAGCCGTTAAGACCAGCGTAAAGAACAGCTACTTGCTCAAACACTGCTAGCGGCGAGTACTGGGGCTGCTTCAGCAGTTCCCGCAACCGTTCGCCTCGTGCTAGCTGATCTTGAGTAGTCTTATCCAAGTCCGAAGCAAACTGGGCAAAAGCTTGCAGGTCATCAAACTGGGCTAGTTCCAACTTCAATTTACCAGCAACTTTTTTCATTGCCTTCGTTTGTGCCGCAGAACCCACCCGCGACACAGAAATACCAGGGTTTACAGCCGGACGCAGACCGGAGTTAAACAAGTCAGAAGACAAGAAGATCTGACCGTCGGTGATCGAAATCACGTTGGTTGGAATGTAAGCAGATACATCACCTGCCTGAGTTTCAATAATTGGCAGGGCGGTCATGCTGCCTTCACCCAGTTCGTTACTCAATTTAGCTGCCCGTTCCAACAAGCGGGAGTGGAGGTAGAATACGTCTCCGGGGTAAGCTTCCCGACCGGGTGGACGACGTAGCAGCAAGGACATTTGACGATAGGCTGCGGCTTGCTTGGACAAGTCATCGTAAATGACTAGGGTAGCTTTGCCTTTGTACATAAAGTACTCAGCCGCACTTGCCCCAGTGTAAGGAGCCAAGTATTGAAGGGTAGCGGGGTCATTGGCGTTAGCAGCAACGACAATGGTGTAGTCCATCGCGCCCTTTTCTTGCAGAACATTCACGATGTTAGCTACAGTCGAAGCCTTTTGACCGATTGCAACGTAGACGCAGATTACATCTCCACCTTTTTGGTTGATGATCGTGTCTACAGCGATCGAAGTTTTACCAGTTTGGCGATCGCCAATAATCAGTTCTCGCTGTCCTCTACCAACTGGAATCATTGCGTCAATAGCAGTAATTCCGGTTTGCATTGGTTCGTATACGGAACGACGAGCCACAATCCCTGGTGCTGGAGATTCAATCAAACGAGTTTCTCCAGTATTGATCTCTCCCTTGCCGTCAATTGCACGACCGAGAGCATCCACAACTCGTCCGACCAAGGCTTCTCCCACTGGCACCTGGGCAATTCTTCCAGTAGCGGTGACAGAACTACCTTCTTGAATTCCCAGACCCGCGCCCATTAGCACCGCGCCCACGTTATCTTCTTCCAAGTTAAGGGCGATGCCAACTGTGCCGTCTTCAAATTCCAATAGTTCTCCCGCCATAGCTTTTTCTAAGCCATAAATGCGGGCGATACCGTCACCTACTTGTAATACGGTGCCGACGTTAGCAACTTTAACTTCTTGGTCGTATTGCTCAATTTGCTGCTGAATAATGCTGCTGATTTCGTCAGGTCTAATGCTGATCATGATTAGTGTTATTCGTTGAGAAATCGGGGATTAAGGATTAGGGAAAGGCTGAAGGCTGAAGGCTGAAGGGTAAAAATTAAATTTCTTCCTTCATCCTTCATACTTCACACTTCATACTTTTTTATGTGCCACTACTTAAACGCAGGGAAAGGCGGCGCAGCTGCCCTCTAATGCTAGCGTCAACTACCTGAGAGCCGACTTTTATAATCACACCACCAATTAAGTCGCGATCAATCTTGGTTTCAATTTCAACAGAGCGGGCATTAGTCATCGATATGACTTTATCGCGGACTGACTGCTGTTGAGCTTCGTTGAGTTCTACGGCGGAGGTGACTTCAGCTAGAACAGTTTGATTTAGCTGCCGCAATAGAGTTAGATACTGCTGACAAATTCCTTCCAGCAATATAATGCGTCGCCGATCTACCAGCAGCATCAAGAAGTTGCGGATAGAGGGATTAACGCTGTCACCCACCACTCGTCCGATTACAGCCTTTTTATCTTCAGCGTTGATAAAGGGATTAGCGAGAAAATCACGAAATTGCTCTGAGGTTTGCAGCACGTTGAGTAGCGATCGCACGTCTTCACCAAACTGTTCTGTGAGGTTATTACCTTGCGCTACAGACATCAACGCCCGTGCATATGGCTCTACTACTTGTTCATTTACTGCTTTCATCAACGTTCTCCCAGTAGCGCAATGCTGCGGTCAATTAATCTTTGTTGAGTAGATTCGTCTACTCCGGTTTGCAATTGCGATTCGACTTTTTGTAAAGCCATAGCGACTACCGAGGATCTTAAAGAAGCGATCGCTCTTTCTCTTTCCGAGTTTAAATCTTGGCTTGCTGCCTCTTTCAAACGTTGAATATCTGCTGTTGCTCCAGTCAGAATGTTTTCTCTTGCTCTTTGAGCGCTTTGTTCAGCGTTGGCGCGAATTTTTTCGGCTTCCGCTTGGGCTGAAGCCAAGTTTTGCTGCTGCTTTTGTAGTGCTGTTGCGGCATCGGAGGCGCGTTTTTCTGCCGCTACAATTTCTGTTTCAATTCTTTCGCGGCGATCGCTCAACGTTTTACCTACAACCTTGCTGCCGAAGTACAACAGCACTCCAATAATTATCACCAGGTTAATCAGGTTTGTTTCTAAAATATCAAAATTCAGACCAAACCCGCCTTCTTCTCCTACCTCTGCCGCTTCAGCCAAGAAAGTGCTAACTTCTGCCACTGACCACAAAAAACTTCCCATCATACCCATCCACAACTGCGCTGCTTTCTTGCCAAGCTTGGATTTTCTGACTCAGATCCAAGCCTTTACTTTTATAGGTGTAACGCTAAGGCGCTAGCTTTTTGTCAAGTGTCCTTTGTCAAGTGTCCTTTGTTCTTTGTGGTTTTACTAATAACAAATGACTAATGACTGCGAACTTGCTAATCGCTTATACTCCTAGCGTTGAGCCATCGACTCAGCCCCTAACAACTTTTCCAAAATTTGGCGACTGAGGCCATCTACTTGTTGCTGCAACGAAGCCATAGCTGCTTGTTTTTGCTGCTCAATTTCTTGAAATGCTTGTTCTCGTTGTGCTTGGGCTTCTCGTTGTGCCTCTGCCATTTTTTCTGCTGCAATCTTTTGGGCATCTGCTTGTGCCTCTGCCACAATTGTTTGCGATCGCTTTCTTGCTGCGGCTAGCTCTTGCTCGTATTGCTTCGCCATCTGTTCAGCTTTTGCCAAGCGTTCCTGGGCATCTAATTGATTTTTACGGACATAATCGTTCCGCTGATCGATTGCTGTGCCTAGGGGCTTGTAAAAAGTCGCGTTCAAGATCAAAACCAGAATTAGAAACTGTATTGCCACTAGAGGCAGGGTAGCATCAAGGTCAAATAGCCCCCCCTGTTTGCCAGTTTCTACAGCTAATAGAGTTATCCAGTATGTCATAGTTCGTTGCCCCAGTAAGCCAATTCTCCGGGGTCAAGTAATAAGAAGGACTTGCATTAAGTTGCGTTAAAAAGACGCGCGACGATCGCGCGCCTCTAAAGATCGATAATTATGAGAAGGGGTTAGCAAATAGTAGTACTAGGGCAACTACTAGACCGTAAATTGTTAGCGCTTCCATGAATGCCAAGCTCAGCAGCAAGGTACCGCGAATTTTACCTTCCGCTTCTGGCTGACGCGCAATTCCCTCTACAGCCTGACCAGCCGCATTTCCTTGACCGATGCCAGGCCCAATCGCCGCCAAACCTACAGCTAGAGCAGCAGCTAAAACGGAAGCAGCAGAAACCAATGGATCCATGATGTTTTTCCTTACCTTACTGACTGAAACAAAATTTGAGTTGAAATAACGTTGGTAGTTGGTAATTGGTAATTGGTAGTTGGTAATTGTAATTTCAAATTTCCCACTCCCTATTACCGATTACCCATTACCCTTTTTACGAATGTTCCCCGTGTCCTTCACCGTGATCTTCCATCGCTTCACCGATGTAAGCAGCTGCCAGCGTAGCAAAGATCAGTGCCTGAATTGCACTAGTGAATAATCCCAAAGCCATTACTGGCAAGGGAACAAACAAAGGAACTAGTAACACTAGCACTCCCACGACCAATTCATCCGCCAAGATGTTGCCGAATAAACGGAAGCTAAGGGAGAGAGGCTTGGTGAAATCTTCGATAATCTTGAACGGCAACATGAAAGCTACAGGTTGCACGTAGTTACCGAAGTAAGCTAAGCCTTTTTTGCTGAAACCCGCGTAAAAATACGCTAAAGATGTCAGCAAAGCAAGTGCCACAGTAGTATTTATGTCGCTGGTGGGGGCCGTGAGTTCACCTTCTGGTAGCTTGACTAGCCTCAGTGGTGCAAGCGCACCCGTCCAATTCGACACAAATATGAACAAAAATAAAGTGCCGACAAATGGCACCCAAGGGCGATATTCTTTCTCGCCAATTTGGTTTTTTGCCAAATCCCGAATAAATTCCAGGGCATACTCCATAAAGTTTTGTAGCCCTTGGGGAACTCTTTTGATGTTCCGGGAAGCAGCAAAGGAAGTTATAACGAGCAGGGCAATTACAAGCCAGGAGGTGAGAAACACCTGCCCATGCACTTTTAAGTTGCCCAACTGCCAGTACAGGTGCTGGCCAACTTCCAATTTAGCTAAATAAACAGAATTGAAGATGTTCAGCAAATTCATTTTTTCCCTTCAACTGGATTCCCCAATAGCTGGAGAAGAGAGCCTGATAGGATGCTCTGACTTAGTTAGAGTCAGAGATAAATGCCGTCCGAATTACGTAGATGATGAGCGTGGCTTTATATGTGAGAAATCCCAAAAATATGGGCATAATTTGCAGCTGATTCCACCGACTTGCTAGTAAAATCAACACAATTAATAAAGCTAACCGAGTTTTGCTCAATTGACTTTTTTCTCTACCTAATCGCTCTACATCTTTTGCCAACATCCTCAAGTAAACCACACCAGTACACGCCCCGATCGCATAGTTCAAGGCAATGTTGAGGGAATAAAAAATCCACACACAGATAAAAGTAACCGCTGTCAATACAAGCGTTATTGCCAACAACTCCTGAGAGAGTTGATAAAACTCTTGCATCGATTCAGTTGCTTCTGTTGCAGTAGAACCAGGTTGAGAAATACCCCCGGTTTCCGGTGTGGGTTCAGTCGATTCGTCTGACAAGTTCACAAAACGCGCAAACCAGCCCAGCTAATTGTTTTGACTCGGATGAGCCACGTAAAATCATAACACGCTGAGGTAACATTACTTAAAAAAGAGTTAATTGGGTGCGAGTAAAATTAGTTGCTGGGTAAGAAGCGATCGCACCCGATCTAACGCTAGCTCCACTTCTGTTAATATCTCTCCTACTGTCGATTTACCATCACAGCTTTGCAAAAATTTAAATTCTTCTTCCGATAAGTTGACAATCTGATAGTCGTAGTTAAATAAACAGCGGCTGGGAAAGCCATCAATACAAGGATTAAGTTCAGGAATTGCTGCTAAAAGCGCTGCATCCGTTGACCAATCAGCTTTGGGTAGGGGCGATCGTCCCAGGAAAAACTCGTAATGGGTTACTTCTGGATCTAATAGTTCGATTAGGCGGTATGAGGCGCGATCGCTTAATCCTTTGGCGCGTTCTATCAAGCTTGGATCTTTCCCCAAAAGCCTCTCTAATTGCCAAAAACCAGGATTCGAGAACCCAATAAAATCCAATCTTGAAGCGTCAATTAATTCAAACAGCGTGTCGATATTATAGTCAATCTCTTGGGGATGGACATACATATCAGCAAAACATTCATCCCAGTGATTTTCTAAAGACCAGCGTTCTTTCTCGCGCTTGACAATCCGATTGTTTTCTGGCAGTGAAGCAAATAGTTTACGTCCTAGTTGAACGCCATCGCGGTAGTCGCCGCGCTTGTCAGCTTGGAGGAGGGTGATCGCCTGCTGCATTAACTTAATTTCCCAGCGCCCCAATTCCCCATACACAAAAATATGCATCAATCCGCCAGGGGCTAACTTTGCTGCTAGCGACTGAATACCACGAATTGGATCGGGTAAGTGGTGCAGCACTCCCACACAGTTTATTAGATCGAACTCGCCTGGAAGCTGGTCAACATCATACAAGCTGAGGTGATGGAATTCGACGCGCGAGGCTCCAGATCTTTGACAGCGTTCTTTTGCTACTGCCAATGTACCAGCACTCAAATCGATTCCGACTACATGAGCTTGCGGATTGAGATGGACTAAATATTCAGTACTTACCCCAGAACCACAGCCAGCATCGAGAATGCGAATGTCTTGTTTTTGGGGTTTTTGTCCGGTGCAAAAATTATAGGCGGCTAACCAATTCCAGCGCCAGTTATAGCCTGGTGGTGGTTCGTCGAGAATAGGTTCTGGGGGAAACGGATAAGTATCGTAGAGTTTAGCAACAGCAGCGCTTACTGCTTGAGGATCTGACATGGTGGGGAAAATCGCAGCATTTTTGAGTTTAGCGAATTTTGAACCTAATGCTTGTTGTGATCGCATTACAAGCTATGGGGGTAGATATACTCAATTTCTCGTCCGTACCGTCTACAAGGCTTAACTGAAAATTTACACAACTCTACGTGAAAAACCCCTACCGCTTCTTTTGTACCTAAAGCTAATTTGAATTTAATGATTTCAAGCCTTCTTAGAGAAAAGCTTGCTCGTTATTTAATTTGAAACCATCAAAAAATTACAGCTAACAGGTTTATCTCGGCTTGGAATAATTATTTTATTCAAACTTTAATCATATTACTATGGATTGTCCCTACCTTGAGCGCCTTGAAAACTCTAGAGGTAATTCCTCAAAAGCAATAATCTTTATAAGAGGATATATGAGTGAGAATAGCTTTGAAGAAGCAACAGAAGATAGATGGAGACAAGCGTTAAGACAAGCTGGATAGAATGGCTCCATTTATCATCTCTGGTGGGAATCAGGCGGGGATAATTGGAAGCGCTATAGACTTTCAATACGCTGGGAACAAATTAAAAGCAAAGCTAAGCGTGTCGGTAGAGACTATCTTAACGACTTAGGTTCAACCATTCCTGAAAAGTCTATTTCATTAATTGGTTACTCGCTTGGAGTCCGTATCATATACTACGGGATAGAGTCTTGGGATAGTTCTAAAAAAGTTTTGAAAGATGCAATTCTTCTAGGTGGAGCCGTTGCAAGAGATAAAGCGTGGGGAAGTAAAACTTCGTCTTTAGCTGGACGAGTAATCAATGTATATAACTCTGAAGATAAAATACTATCGCGTGAATATAAAATTGGGGAACTACATCGCAAAAGTCCTTGTGGTCTTAAACCAATTAAGGAGCAACATCATAAAATTATTAATGTAGATGCAACGCCTTTAATTGGAACATCCAGTCACTCAGACAAACATTATTTAGGTGTTTTGCCACAAACAGCAGGAAAGCTATTGTGGTAATAAAGCAAAACCTGCAAAGACAAGCTTGAAAACACTATTCTGCTCTGTTGTGCAAAAGTGAATTTGATTTTTGTAGCCGCAGGCTGAAGCCTGTTGGCTTTTTTGCGTTACTGGTGAACTCTGGATCTGAAGAATCTAGGACAAACTCTCCCAAACCTAAATTAGAAAGATTCTACGACGAAATAAAACATAGGGTAACGTCCTGCCTGCTAGAGTTTGCCTATGCATTACAGCAGTTAGCTATTTAGATAGTTTTCGTTACTAGATGAAATTTGCCAGACGCATGAGCAAGAGGTAAGCGAGATCGCTCTTTTTAGCTGCCAAACTTTGAGAATAGGGTAATTTTGGAAAATGAGAAAAAAATTTTTAATATCAGCCCTCGATTAGCCCTAAAAAGCTGCGATCGCTCCACCAAGTGCTTTTACTAACAGGCAAAGCGCGCTACTCTTACCCTAGGCGTGGCACAATTGCGTCGCCAATTCAAGTAACAAAACTTATTTTTAACTTAGCTACGTCTGCCCGATTTATTGCCAAGACTTGATATCCCTAGTTTTCAAATTCTACACACTTCTTAACAAAACAGCGTAAATACCTCAAAACGTTTTAAGGTAAAAGCTGACCGGGTTAATTTTTTTAGGGGGGGATCGCTACCTCACCATATAGCGAGGAGCAGTTCCCTTTCTGGGGAGGGGGCAAAACCTTAAGTAGTCCAAAGTAATTTAATTTACATCCTGGTCAGACTTAACACATTAACGGTTATTGATGGGAGCTTTAGAAATCTAATGAGTGTTAAGGCAAGTGGTGGAAGCTCAGTTGCACGTCCGCAACTATATCAAACACTGGCAGTTGCAACAATTTCCCAAGCCGAACAGCAAGACCGCTTTTTAGGACGCGGCGAACTGGATGAATTAGCAGGTTATTTTGCATCTGGCACTAAGCGTCTGGAGATTGCCGAGACGCTGACTCAAAATTCAGGAATTATTGTCTCACGCGCCGCTAACCGCATTTTTGTGGGTGGTTCGCCTATGGCTTACTTGGAAAAGCCCAAGGAAGCTGAAATGGCAATGGCAGGGGCTTCATCGGATGTTAGGGAAGGAATGAAGCTAGGAAACGTAACTTATGTAGAAACTCGCGGTGGCGGCTTTCTAGAGGGGTTGCGATCGCTTTTCAGTGCTTCTCCTAGTGGTGGCGGCGGGCCGACACCTCCTGGTTTCCGACCAATTAACGTTGCCCGTTACGGCGCTGCCAATATGCAGAAGTCGCTGCGGGACTTGTCGTGGTTCTTGCGCTACGTCACCTATGCGATCGTTGCTGGCGATTCCAACATCATTGCTGTGAATACGCGGGGTCTGCGGGAAATTATCGAGAACGCCTGTTCTGGTGAAGCGACAATCGTTGCCTTACTAGAAATGCGTGCCGCTGCACTATCTTACTTCCGTAAGGATGCCGATGCTGCAAATATTGTCAGTCAGTACATGGATGTGCTAATTGGAGAATTTAAAGCTCCAACTCCTTCGGATAAACTGCGGCAGCGTCCTTCTCCCGACCAGCAAGGTTTACAACTGCCTCAGATTTACTTCAATGCGGCAGAACGGCGACCCAAATATGCGATGAAGCCGGGGCTTTCGGCAGGGGAAAAGCAAGAAGTAATCAAAGCTGCCTATCGGCAAATTTTTGAGCGCGACATCACCCGTGCTTACAGCCAGTCAGTATCATACTTGGAATCCCAAGTCAAAAATGGTGACATCTCCATGAAGGGGTTTGTCCGCCGTTTAGGGAAATCTTCCTTGTATCGGAAACAGTTTTACGAGCCATTCATTAATAGCCGTGCGCTTGAGTTGGCTTTTCGTCACTTTTTGGGTCGGGGGCCAAGTAGCCGCGAAGAAGTTCAAGAATACTTCTCGATCATCTCCAATGGCGGTCTACCAGCTTTGGTAGATGCTTTAGTAGATTCCAAAGAATACTCTGACTACTTTGGCGAGGAAACAGTCCCTTACCTGCGTGGTTTGGGTCAGGAAGCTCAAGAATGCCGTAACTGGGGGCCGCAGCAAGACCTACTCAATTACAGCGCGCCATTCCGCAAAGTACCACAGTTCCTTACAACATTTGCGGCTTACGACCAACCATTGCCAGATCAACATCCTTATGGTTCTGGTAACGATCCGCTGGAAATTCAGTTTGGAGCAATCTTCCCGAAAGAAACTCGCAACCCCAGCAACAGTCCAGCACCTTTTGGTAAGGATACCAAGCGCATCCTGATCCACCAAGGTCCAGGAATCAATAACCAAAACAGCAATCCTAGGGCGCGAGGTGAGTTTCCAGGAACTCTTGGTCCAAGAGTGTTCCGGTTGGATCAACTTCCAGGAACTGGCAGTAGAAAGGCTCCTAGTACCAGCAGCGTCAAATTCTCGGAAAGTTCTACTCAAGCTGTGATTCGCGCCGCTTACCTACAAGTATTTGGGCGGGATGTCTACGAAGGCCAGCGCTTGAAAGTAGCAGAAATTAAGCTGGAAAACGGCGAAATTCCTGTACGCGAGTTTATCCGCGCTTTGGCTAAATCGGATTTATTCCGCAAACTATACTGGACACCCCTGTATGTATGTAAGGCGGTTGAATACATCCACCGCCGCTTATTGGGTCGTCCTACCTACGGTCGGCAAGAAAACAACAAGTACTTCGATATATGTTCTAAGAAGGGCTTGTATGGGCTGGTAGATGCCATTATTGATACCCCAGAGTACAGCGAGGCATTTGGTGAGGATACAGTGCCTTACGAGCGGTATCTGACTCCAGGTGGTGTGGCATTGCGATTGCTGCGTGTCGGTAGTATTCGTGAAGATGTCGGCACTCAAGTAGAAAAGCAAGAAACACCACGCTTTGTCGAACTCGGTGCAGTCACCGAAATGCGGACAGAACCAGATATTCAATTCCGCATCGCTCAGGGTGTCAACAAGCAGCGGGAACAAACCAAAGTCTTCAAGTTGGAAAATAACGACGATAAGACAGAGGTACAAACTGTTATCCGTGCTGCTTATCGCCAGATTTTCGAGCGCGATGTTGAACCTTATATTGCCCAGAACGAATTCACCGCTCTAGAAAGTAGGCTGGGAAATGGTGAAATCACTATTAAGGAATTTGTCGAAGGTTTAGGAAACTCAAACCTTTATATCAAAGAGTTTTACACTCCTTATCCCAACACCAAGGTAATCGAACTGGGAACAAAACACTTCCTAGGACGCGCACCAAAAAACCAAGCAGAAATTCGTGAGTACAACGTGATTTTGGCATCCCAGGGTCTGCGTGGCTTTATCACTGCGATGGTTAACAGTGCCGAATACGCAGAAGTGTTTGATGAATATACAGTTCCTTACCGTCGCTTCCCCACCTTACCAGCTGCGAACTTCCCGAATACCGAGAAGCTGTATAACCAGCTGACCAAGCAGAACAACGACTTAGTCGTGCCTAGCTTTGAGCCAGTGCAGCCACGCATGGCAGCGGATAAGATGCCAATGACAGGGAAAGCGATCGCTGACATGGCAGCTAAAGCTCGTCAAATGGACATGAGCAAGCCGCTGTTTATTGAACTCGGTCGTTCCTTCAACGATGGTCGTGGACAGTCAGTAGAAGTAGGCGTAGGTACAAGTCGCCGCAAACCTGCCCGGATCTATCGCATGACGCATGGAACTAACTCTGGGGAAATTGCCCAAGTAATTAATGCCCTTTACTGTCAAGTATTGGATATATTTAGCGGTCAAGTACCCGATTACTTCCGGCGTTCTGACTTGGATAGTAAGCTGCGTAATGGTGAAATTTCTGTGCGCGAGTTTGTTCGCACTCTTGCTAGTTCAGACACCTACCGTCAGCGTTTCTACACGCCCTATCCCAACACCAAGGTGATTGAGTTCTTGTTCCGGCACTTGTTGGGACGCGCACCAGCTACTCAAGGTGAAATTAGGCAGTATAACAAGCTGCTATCTGAAGGCGGACTGAAGGCGGCTGTAGACGCAATGGTTAACAGCCCAGAGTATGCACAATACTTTGGCGAAGATGTCGTGCCTTATGGTCGCTTCCCATCACTCCCAGCAGGCAACTACTTAGGTAGTGTTAAAGCCGCTGCGGACTTGGTGAAGCAGTCTTGGTCTGACTTATCTCCTTCATTGCTGTCACAGAGCGTTCAGCGCTAACGACAGGTAAGAGGTAAGAGGTAAGAGGTAGGAGGCAAGGGGCAAGGGGCTTTTCTCCCCCTGCCTCCCCTGCTTCCCCTGCTCCCCCTGCTTTCTTCAGCAAGGGGGCTGATTCAGGTTGGCAACAGGAATTATGAAAATAATTATTACAAACTGTTAAGACCTGATTCAGAAGATGAACTAAATGCCGCAAAATATTTGCGGAAGGGATCTGAGAATATCAGCTTGTGTGACGCAAATTACTCAAGCAGCGGGGAATGTACTAGCTTCAGCAGTTAACCTGTTGAGTTGAAGCAAGCTCCAGAGTATAAGCTCAGCCAACCACTTTGAATCCCACCAGTTTAAATTTAAATAAACCTGGTTATTTTTTTTGGAGGAATCGGTTAATGAGTATCGTCACGAAATCGATCGTGAATGCGGACGCAGAAGCCCGCTATCTCAGCCCCGGCGAATTGGATCGGATCAAGGGCTTTGTTACAAGTGGTGAGCGTCGTCTGCGCATCGCTCAAGCTTTGACCGATAACCGGGAGCGGATCGTTAAGCAAGCTGGAGATCAACTGTTCCAGAAGCGTCCAGATGTTGTTTCTCCTGGTGGAAATGCTTACGGTCAAGAAATGACCGCTACCTGTTTGCGTGACTTGGATTACTACCTGCGCCTCGTTACCTACGGTGTAGTAGCTGGCGATGTCACTCCAATCGAAGAAATCGGTATCGTAGGTGTACGTGAAATGTACAGATCACTCGGTACTCCGATTGAAGCTGTGGCAGAAGGCGTTCGCGCGATGAAGAATGTTGCTACTTCGATGATGTCTGGTGAAGACGCTTCTGAAGCTGGCTCTTACTTCGATTATCTAGTCGGTGCTATGCAGTAGAGCAATTGCTCTCTACTGGTTGAATATTTCAACTTTGTGTGACATAAGGAAGCAAAAAAATGCAAGACGCAATTACCTCTGTAATCAACTCTTCGGACGTTCAAGGTAAGTACCTTGATACCTCCGCAATGGAGAAGCTAAAGGGCTACTTCCAAACTGGTGAACTGCGCGTACGTGCTGCTACCACCATCAGCTCTAACGCAGCTGCAATTGTCAAAGAAGCAGTAGCTAAGTCTCTGCTATACTCTGACATCACTCGTCCCGGCGGCAATATGTACACCACTCGTCGCTATGCTGCTTGCATCCGCGACCTAGACTACTACTTGCGTTATTCTACCTACGCAATGCTAGCTGGCGATCCTTCCATTTTGGATGAGCGCGTACTCAACGGTTTGAAGGAAACCTACAACTCCCTAGGTGTACCCATCGGCGCTACCGTACAATCTATCCAAGCAATGAAAGAAGTAACTGCCAGCTTGGTAGGTCCTGATGCTGGTAAGGAAATGGGTGTATACTTCGACTACATCTGCTCTGGCTTGAGCTAAGCGCTCTTGAAAGCGTCAAGGCTGAAGTTCAGTTAATTTTAGGCAATAGTCGTTAATTAAAGTCTGGGAGTCGGTCGTGAGTGCTAGAACGTTCTGCCGCTTGTCTAACTTAGCTGGTAGATAAGTGTTAGCGGTCTAGTATTGATGCTTGACTCCCAGTCTTTGATCGATTAGAAATCAGAAAAAGAGAATAAAATCTCAAGCGAACAAGTTTCGACTTTAGTTGCAAGTGGTAGTTCTGATAGCCTAGTGTTGCAAGGTTGTATAAAGTCTGCCTTTTAGAGAAAAATTTGTTTTTGCCATAGGGCTGTATGGCATGGGTTTTAATCCCAAAAAGCCCTTTCTGTATGCGTAGCATCAGAGTTGAAAGCAGTGACTTGAAGATTAGTGAATTATATTTATGCGTGTATCTACCCAATTTTTCTTAAAAAAAGCTGAAGAAAAGGGAAAATGAAAGGGTAGCGATCGCGCCATTGTGTAGGCAACACGATTAAACTGCTGCACTCACAAATTGAAATCAAAAATTTTTCCAGCCTCAATACAGGAGATGTTAACCGATGCGGATGTTTAAGGTAACGGCTTGTGTTCCCAGCCAAACTCGTATCCGAACACAACGAGAACTTCAAAACACCTACTTCACCAAGCTAGTTCCTTATGAAAATTGGTTTCGGGAACAGCAGCGGATTATGAAAATGGGTGGCAAGATTGTCAAGGTAGAGTTGGCTACTGGTAAACCCGGTATGAATACAGGACTACTGTAGTTTCCATCACTCTTAAAAGCTGTTAGAAGTTGCAAGGAGGTCATTGTTACCTCCTTTTTTTGTAGTCATTCGCGTCCACAAATCTTTTCGTTAAACCTGCCCTTACCCATGTCAAAATTCGGGCATCATTGGTGCAGGTTAAATAGCGCGGCTTTTTTTAATTTTCGGTACTCGGCGTTATACTCCTATTGTCCTGCACAGACTTAACACACATAGCTGCCGTGAAGCTACGCCGTCTCCTCATTCCTTTTTTTGACCCAACAGTAGCGCAATGGGCTACCCTAGCTCGATTAGTACGCTGGATGACTTTCCTTTGGCTGTTTATCGGGTTAGCAATTCTGTTTTCTGCCACCTATGCCGTTTGCGAATCCTCTTATGGCGATGGATTGTACTATGTCAAGCGTCAAGTCATTTGGGTAATGCTTGGCTTAATATTATTTAACTATGTAGTTCATTCACCTTTACGTAAGGTTTTAGAAATATCGGATTGGGCTTTACTAGTAATATTGGGGTTGATTTTTCTCACCCACACAAGTTTAGGGACAAATACCAATGGTGCAACTCGCTGGTTGCAACTAGGCCCGGTTCAAATTCAGCCATCAGAAGTAATCAAGCCGTTTTTATTGCTACAAAGCGCTCGGATTTTTGGTCAATGGCATAGGCTGCGGTGGAGCATCCGGCTTTCTTGGTTATGCATTTTTGCCGTTATGCTGTTGGGAATTCTACTCCAACCCAGCTTAAGTATGACAGCACTGTGCGGTATTACTCTTTGGCTGGTGGCACTAGCAGCTGGCTTACCTTATCTTTACCTGCTACCGACCGCTATAAGTGGGATACTCCTAGCGTGCGTTAGCCTCAGACCATTCCAAAAGCTGCGAATTTTGTCTTTTCTCAACCCTTGGAAGTACCGAACCGGAATTGGATATCAACTCGTGCAAAGCTTGTTAGCAGTTGGTTCTGGTGGCACTTGGGGAACTGGATTTGGATTATCACAACAAAAGTTATTTTACCTACCGGAGCAGCAAACTGATTTTATTTTCGCAGTATTTGCAGAAGAGTTTGGTTTTGTCGGTGGTTTACTACTGTTGTTACTGCTGGTGGTTTACGCTACTCTAGCTTTGCTAGTGGCTTTTAATACTCGCAATCCGGTTCATCGGCTTGTAGCGATAGGAGCAATGGTTTTGATGGTAGGACAGTCACTACTAAATATTGGTGTCGCTACGGGCGCTCTTCCTACTACAGGTTTACCGTTTCCACTGGTCAGTTATGGTGGTAATTCAATCCTTGCTAGCTTATTTATCGCTGCACTGCTGATTCGCGTCGCACGAGAGAGTACTGGAGCAGAGGTAGTTACGTTACAAGGCAAGAACGCTATCAATGAAGTTGCAAAATCTGCGCGCTAGCACAATGATGTAGCAAAAATCAAAACTGCCTTAGTGTTCGCCATTTTGCAAAAAGCCCATACCAGCAACAATAAAACTTACGCCGACGACATTTGTATAGGAATAATTTTCCTGAAACAGAACAACGCCAAATAAAAAGGCTAAAACTGTTTCAATCCCAAGCACAATAACATAAGTAAAACTAAGCGCAGCCTTACGCATAGCAATAGTTTGCAAGCTGGCTCCGGCGATAAAAAAGAAGTATAATAGCAAGCTTGGTATTAGCTCAGATAGCCCTTGTGAGAGCTTCATAAAAATACCACCAACGGTGAAGAGAATCGCCGCTAAAGAAACTAACAATAAATACATACCTAGATTGCTTGTTCGTTTGCTAGATGTTTAAGGCACTAATTCACTCACACCAATCTAAAAGTCCATAGATTGCTGAAGATTGAAGAGAAATTTGGTAAGACTAGTTTGAGACTAATTATGTTTTAAGATATTCCTTGCTGCTGAATACTTTATTTGTCGGTAGTAAGTATGTTGCGATCGCTCTATGCTGAAAATAGTCATATAACGGAGCTTGCTTTCTCAAAGGGTTAGTTTAGCCGAGTGCCGTTCTTTTCGATTACCTATTAGTCATACAAGTAGCTTTTATAGAATAGCCTTGGGCGTGAGTAAGAAGGTTAGCTGTTTTTTTAGCCATATACTTAACCGCCGCACCCTTAAACAGTCGTTGTCTTTCATCTGTTTGCTCGTGGCAATAGTAGTTGTAGATATATTTATGGATCTCTAAACAGTATATTTATTAGGGACATAATATAAATTCTTTATTAAGAAACTGAAGTTAATATCTAGATTAGTCTTAGGTACATCTGCTATACATCCGCAACTTCACTGAATAATTTTATTGGGCAGTATTTAAATTCACTTCTCCTTTATGAATAAGGGTTTTGCCCACCTAAATTTTGCCTCAAACTTCAACAATTATTAAACTTCGTAGTTTCACGTAAATTAGATTGGTATAAAAAAATAGATAATTTAGATGCAATTACGCTGAGATTAAAATTAACGTAAAGAGCAATTTTTTGTGATTTAGTTGACTGAAACAACTAATAAAGTTGTGCAAGTAGGGAGTCTAGAGACGTTTGATGAAACTTTTCTAGACGCTCGGATTTATCATCGCCAGATATCTAGCTAAATTAATAAATTATGTTGCTAAACCATCCAAAAGCAAGAAGTTGGTAGTAGCAAAGGGGCAGACAGCCAAATATACCAAGCGATCGCATCTCAGCAAAATAGCCAGAAAAAAAGTTACCCTTCCGCTAAATTACCTGCTAGAAACTTTGTGTAAGCTAAAATTCAAGCATGGTCAGCACTTCAGGATCTAGCAGCCCATGCTCGAAACTATACAAACTCAAGCTTATAAAGTTGAACAATTTGCTAATCACCTTGTCTTAAATCAGCTAACGCATTTAAGCTGGGTCAGTATTGGCATCATCTTTGCAGCAGGGTTGCTCACAAGCTTGACTCCCTGTATGCTTTCTATGCTGCCAATCACGATTGGCTACATCGGAGGCTATGAAACGAAAAGCCGACTTCAAGCTGCGATCGCATCAACTTGGTTTTCTTTGGGGCTAGCAACAACCTTAGCTGGTTTAGGAATAGTAGCGGCATTCGTAGGACAAGTTTACGGTCAAGTAGGAATTGGCTTGCCTATTATTGTCAGCATTGTGGCAATTCTCATGGGGCTGAACTTACTAGAAGCCTTACCGCTGCAATTGCCATCTTTTGGTGGGATGAATTGGATCTCCAAAGACTTACCAGAAGCAGTACGAGCTTATTTAATTGGTCTAACTTTTGGATTGGTTGCGTCCCCTTGTAGTACGCCAGTCTTGGCATCCTTACTAGCTTGGGTAGCGACAACACAAAATATTATTTTAGGCGCTGTATTGCTGTTGTCATACACAGCGGGATACGTGGCACCATTAATATTGGCTGGTACTTTTACCGCTACGATTAAAAAATTATTAGAGATGCGTCGGTGGTCTGGTTGGATTACACCAGTCAGTGGGGCGCTTTTAGTCGGATTTGGTGTGTTTTCACTGCTGTCTCGGCTTCCAGTAGGAAGTTTTTAATCAAATGACTTTAGAAAACTCTTCTCAAGAGTCAAACTTGTTTTTGACTATAAAGCAATTCTGGCGACGGGAGTTGTTGCCATTATTAATAGACTTACGCTTGGCGATTTTACTGTTGCTGGCGATCGCTTTATTCAGTATTTCTGGTACTGTAATTGAACAGGGACAATCTCTAGCCTTCTACCAAGCTAACTACCCGGAACATCCCGCCCTCTTTGGCTTCCTCACTTGGAAGGTACTGCTAACTATCGGGTTAGATCATGTCTACCGTACTTGGTGGTTTCTGTCCCTACTGATTCTGTTCGCTTCCAGTTTGACTGCTTGCACCTTTAAAAGGCAACTTCCAGCGCTCAAGTGGTTTTCACGTACTTGGAATTTCTACAGCCAACCCCGCCAGTTCCAAAAGTTGGCGCTCAGTGCTGAACTAAATGCAGAAGTGTTGCATACCACGTCTCTAAATTCCCTGACACAGCTATTACAGCAACGCCGCTATCGCGTTTTTCAAGGCGAAAATAATAATCTATATGCCCGTAAAGGTATAGTTGGACGCATTGGCCCGATTGTCGTTCATTTAGGCATTTTGATTATCCTGGCTGGGGCAATTTGGGGGTCTATAACTGGCTTTATGGGACAGGAAATGATCGCCAGTGGGGAAAATTTTCAAGTCCAAAATATTATCGATGCTGGGCCTTTGGCGAAACCCGAAATTACTAAAGATTGGTTATTTAAGGTAAATCGTTTTTGGATCGACTATACACCAACCGGAGGCATCGATCAGTTTTATTCAGATATATCAGTTCTGGATCCGCAGGGACAAGAAGTTAAACGTAAAACAATTTTCGTCAATGAGCCTCTGCGTCATCACGGAGTAACTTTTTATCAAACTGATTGGGGAATTGCAGCAATTCGGATCAAAATTAATAAAAGTCCGGTTCTACAATTGCCAATGGCACAGTTGAATACTAATGGTAACGGACGCTTGTGGGGAACTTGGATTCCCACTAAAACAGATTTAAGTGCTGGTGTTTCCCTGCTAGCAAAAGACTTACAGGGAACGCTGTTGATATATGATGCCAAAGGTCAATTGGTGGATACGCTTCGCCCAGGAATGTCTACAAACATTAATGGGGTGACGCTGACGATTGTTGAAGTAGTGGGTAGTACAGGCTTGCAGCTTAAAGCAGATCCAGGTATTCCGATTGTCTATGCTGGCTTCGGTTTACTGATGTTGGGTGTGTTGATGAGTTATGTTTCCCACTCGCAAATTTGGGCGCTGCAAAAAGATGGGCATTTCTACGTAGGTGGTAAAACTAATCGAGCGCAAGTAGCTTTTGAGCGCGAAGTTTTGGATATTTTAGATCTGCTCAGTACTCGCAAGGATGAACAGGGGGTGGAGAGCGCTACCACTGAATCTGTTGCTGGCTAAATGTTGAGTGCGATCGCAGCAGCCTACGTGCTATAAATTTTCTATCTCAAGATAGTTCCGCTCTTGAGTCGGCAATTTTAATTTAAAGTTGTTGCAAGTTATACCAAGATTGCTGCAGATGAGTACTGAAGATGAAAATAAGTACAAAAAAATAGAGCTGAAGTACAAAAAACTTGACGCGCTCTCTAGAATACTGGCAGCTGTTGCAGCGATCGCTTCTGCTATAGCTGCTTTCTTGGCTTTGCAAAACTATACAAGATCTCCTGTTACAACACCGAATTCTCTACCATCAGCGCCAATAAATCCCCCTGCTTCTTCACCTCAAGTTGATTCTACTGCACCAGTAAAACCAACTACCCCAGCAGCTACACCGAAACCATCATTTAGTCAACCAACGCCTACTAAGTCACCTGCAAGCGTTAAAAGTCTGCAGCGAAGCACAACTCCACCGCAAAATGACGATGATGATAATGACGATGATGCTGACGATAATTAAAGCATAGCTCGTAGGCTGAGCCTAGGAGCTAGAGATAGCTGTTACTCTGCTGCTTTTTGATGACGTACTTCAATTACGGTATGGACATTGCCTCGCGGGGCAAAATCCCCTTTAATATAAACTTCTATTGGATCGCAAGCAGCAACAAAGTCATCTAAGATTTGGTTAACTGATTCTTCGTGGGAGATATAGCGATCGCGGTAACTATTGATATAAAGCTTGATCGCCTTCAGTTCTACTACCCGGAGATTGGGAACGTAGGTAATGTGGATGGTGGCAAAGTCAGGATAGCCAGAGAAAGGACACTTGCAAGTAAATTCAGGCAGCGTAATGTGAATATCATACCGTCGCCCGACACGGGGATTGGGAAATGTAATCAGCTGCCCTTCAGCAATCTGACGTTCGCCATACTTCATTTCCTCAACTGGCTGCGATGCTGTTTCTGGGGATAAGTTGCTCATAATATATAGACGCTGCTCAAATCAATAAATTGCCTAAAACTTACCCCTATCTGTTTGCCAATCTGGGCAATCTTTATCATCCCAACCATAGGGATGCATAGCACAGACTAACAAATTACCAGCGTAAACTTGCCCGTGATAATGGTGACAACCAATACACGCTGGATGTTTTTCGGGAGTAGGATCTACCATATAAGGCAAATGTTGCTGCTCATAATCCCCAGTAACATCTTCGAGTTCCCAGTAAGCATCCAAAAACGGTTCAGTTATCTCATTTAAATAATGCTCAATTTCCCCAGCAAGGTTATTATTTATTTGCTCGGCGATATCTTCTGAAAAATCAAACAGTGCATCTACAGTTGCATTTACTCCTAGGAAGAATTGCTCTACCTCATCCGCCACTGTTTCTAGAATTTCAACAAAATCTTTTTGCCACTTTTCCATACGCTCTAAGCGCTTGTTTGCTATGGTTAAATTTTTAAAGATGGATTAATTCAGATGGCTAAGACCTGACTAATTTCTATTTATATATCCCCAAGCGTTGAATTATCTTATTTGGGCTAAGAATTGCAACCTAATTTAAACAAATATCTATCCTGGCTGCTGTTATTACTATTCGCGCTGTAACCGCTTTAGTTCTTCCTGTAGTTTTAATACTTGATCCCGGAGCCGATCTACATTTGGCTGCGAAGACTCTCCCGACTGGGAGGGAGTTGCTTTATCTTCGTCTTCAGAAAGAATTTCTATGCGACGGGGTTCTTTAGAGGTGGTATTAGTAGTTGGATCGGTGGTTGGGGGCTGTTGGGCTTGTTTCATTAAATCTTCGACGAAGCGTTTACCTTCTTCAGCGGTCATCTCGCCCCGCGCCACCATTTCATCTGCCAGCTTTTGGGCTTGCGATCGCAGTTCTGCTAATTTTCCCCCAGCTTTCTCGCCTGCGTAAGAAGCCAATCCAACACCAAGGTAAAAAGCCTTTTGCACGAGATCACCAAAACCAGGCATGGTTGCAATTGCTCCTAAAACTAGGCGACCCGGAGACCACGCCTACCTCAAGCATCCCGTATTGCTGCTACCTTCCGGTTCTGACAAGGTTTGGGCGTTGAGATCGCGTGGATCCAGGTCTAACTGTAATATAACATTTTTCCAATTAAGTGTGAAGTATGAAGTGTGAAGTATGAAGTGTGAAGTATGCCCTTCAGCCTTCAGCCTGAGCGCCTTCAACCTTTGTTTCTTATTCCACCACCACGCACCATTCATATAACTCGTAGCTAACACAGCCGTTTTGTACCAGCGGATCTTGGGCTACTATTGCTTGGGCTTGATCGATTGAATCTGCTTGAAACAATAACATTCCGCCTCCGCGACATCCCCAGTAGCCACTCCGGGCTTGGTGTCCTTTGGCAATCAATTGCTGCACGTATGCTTTATGAGCTGCTACATACTGGTCGAAAATAGGCTTTTCTACTATGCCTTTCTCAATCTTGACAAACCAAGGCATTTACAAACATCCTCTAAACTTAATACATCATATTTTCTGACTGCGATCACTTTTTATTAAACTCGTTCTTGCCGCTAAACTGCTTTGAATAAAGAAACTAGTCTTTTCTTCATTGCTCTGCTACCACCACCAGAGATTCAAGATTACGTCACTCAAATTAAACAACATTTTGCCGATCGCTATGCTAGCCGCGCTGCTTTAAAATCGCCACCACACATCACCCTGCAACCGCCGTTTGAATGGGCAAATGCCAATTTGTCGCTAGAAGAACATATCAGGACGTTTGCGAGTAGCACAGAGTCAGTACCAGTCACGCTCGATGGATTTGCAGCTTTCCCACCCCGCGTTATTTATGTCAACGTGCTTAAAACTGAGAAATTGCTTGCTTTACAAGCCGATTTAATGCCGCACATGACAAAGCTGGGAATTGTTGACAAGGTTTCCAAGACTCGCCCATTTGCGCCGCACATGACAGTTGGTTTTCGGGATTTAACCAAACAGAATTTTAAGTCAGCATGGCAGGAATTTCAGCAGCGTCAGATCCATTTTGAGTTTACTGCTACACAGCTAACGCTACTGATTCACGATGGTAGGCGGTGGAATGTGAAAACAGAGTTTCCTTTTAGTTCGGACTTTGAACAAAATAATTCGGCTCAGCTATCTCAGTAGCAGGGGATTTGATTGTTTGGCTTAGCCTAGTTCTAGATGGGATTAGACATCTATCAACACAATTGTCATAAAGGCTGCGATGAAAGTACTTGAGGTTTATAACCTGCGAAAAACTTACCGACAACGCGGCAAGTTGATTGAAGCAGTATCAGGTGTATCTTTGACTATTAATGCTGGGGAAGTATTGGCTTTTCTTGGTTCCAACGGAGCAGGTAAGACGACTAGCATCAAGATGATTGCGGGTTTAATTCGTCCTGACACTGGTTGGGTAAAAATCGCAGGTGGCGATCCTCATCGCAATCCGCAAGCGCTGCGGATGGTTGGTGCAGTGCTAGAAGGAAATCGCAACCTCTACTGGAGGTTAACGCCAGAGGAAAATCTGGAGTATTTTGGCGTATTGAGAGGAAGCAGCCGCAGAATAGCGCGTCAGCAAGGATTGAAGCTTTTGGACAGATTCGATCTGCTGGAAAAACGGCGCACTCCAGTGCAGAACCTCTCAAGGGGAATGCAGCAGAAGTTAGCGATCGCTGTAGCCTTAGTTCATCAGCCCAAATTACTGTTGTTGGATGAGCCAACTTTGGGGTTAGATGTGGAAGCAAGCCAAAATGTCAAAGCCTTGGTGCGAGAAGTAGCAGAACAAGGTTGTGCTGTTCTGCTGACAACGCATCAACTGAATGTAGCAGAGGAAATTTCAGACCGAGTAGCGATTATTCAACAGGGCAAAATTATTGCGATTGAATCCACGCGCGAACTCATCCGGCGTTTTTCTGGTTCAACTTATGTGATCCTCATTGAAGGCGAGCTAGACCAAACGCGCATTAGCAAAATTGAGGCATTAGGCGCAGTAGTTGAGGCAGAACAAATTATTTATCCTGGAACTCCACAAGGGCTATATCAAGTTTTAGCAGTTCTCGAACCTCTACCTTTAATACAAGTAAAACAGGATCGGGCTGACTTGACGCAAATATTTTTAAAGTTAGTGCGAGACAACCGCAATGCTTGAACTTTTCTTAGCTGAACTCAAACGAATTTGGACAGAATTTATTCGCTATCCTGTTGAGGCAATTAGTGGGGTAATTATCACCACTTCTCTTTTTTATGGGCTGTTCTTAAGCGCTCGTTACATAGGTGGTTCTACGTTACAGTTTGGCGATCGCTTGGATGGAATCATAGTTGGGTATGTACTTTGGACTTTGGTGACATTTATTGTTTTTGGTATAGCCATTTCATTGCAAATAGAGGCGCAAACTGGAACTCTAGAACAGTTATTCTTGTCACCCTTTGGGGCGTGGAAAGTTTTCTTAACACGGGCGATCGCTAATCTAATATTAAATTTAGTGCTGATGTTGAGTATTTTGTTCCTCACCATTTTGCTGACGGGGCGACATTTAAGCTTTCCACCAAGTCTTCTTCTACCGTTCATTACGGTAATATTTGGAGCTTATGGTCTTGCCTTTATAATGGGAGCTTTAGGTTTACTGTTTAAGCGCATCCAGCAACTACTCGGTCTATTCCAATTCGTACTGCTGTTTTTGCTCATGACTCCAACTGAAACTTGGACTGGTTCGCTTCGCATTTTAAGACTATTGTTACCCATGACTTTAGGTGCAGGCGAACTCAGGGATTTGATGGCACGCAATCAAAGTTTAGATTGGTCTACGTTCGCCCTAGCATTGTTGAATGGACTAGTGTATTTAGTCTGTGGTTTAGTGATTTTTCGCGCTTGCGAACGCAAGGCAAAGCTTCAGGGAATACTCAGTGGGTATTGATTTGTCTACTCGATTTACAAGTTTTAATAGAGTGCGGAAATAGACGGAAAATGGCAAAATCGGTTATACCATTTTGGAGCTATAGATTTTGGGTCCTTGGATTATGAAAGTCCAATAGTAGGTAGTTTCAGCAGTTTAGATGTTGCAACAGTAAAACAAAATGGTATTACAAAGTAGACAAGTCGCAAAATAGAAAGTGCATTCAGAATGAGAAAAAGACACTAGATTATTCTAGTGCCTTTATTTCTTGTATGCGTTCGTCAGAATTAGTCTTACCGACTAGGAACCTAATTATTTGGTCGATGAATAATTGTTTCCATCATGCGGCGTTTTGTCTTCGGATCGATGCCAAATATCCGCAAATATTCATCTTCATACTCAGATAAAGCTGTTTCTAAAGCAACGGTTGCTTCTGTTTCGCCGACAATAATTTGTCCGCAACTTTGCCAAGAGTTGATCCGAAACCGACGCTTATCTACGTGTTCTATACCAATGTGGTAGCCTTGTGCCAAAAGATGGCGCACCTGTTCTAAGGTTTCTAAGCTGATTTGGTCAGATATTACCTCATTGTGACGGCTGTGATCCATATTAATTTTATAGGGTTCAACAGATTTTCCTGATTCGTACCGAGTTTCAGGCAAGTGAATATTCTCGTTGAGGTAATAATTATGAGATTGCCAAACAGCACCGGAATTTTGTCTTAAAGACGAGGATGGAGATTGTTGTTTTTCTTCCGAACCGTTAGTAGAAGACGGGACTGAACTAGGTTTTTGTGTTGGTGGCTTCTGCTCTGTTTGAGGCGCACGAGTGTTTTCTTGGAATCGATTACCAGATAACAGAGCTTGGTTATACTCCCTGACTAATCCAGAATTATCAACTCGCTGCTGTTCCTGCACCATGAAGTTACCCATTTCAGTTAAGTGAGACAAGCTGAAATTGGGCTTTCTAAATTCTGGTGGCTTTTCTGCACTATTAACTACCCGTGAGGAAATGCGATCAACACCTACCTTGTAGATCAAGTCACGGATTTGTTCATCATAAAGCCGCGATCGCAATGCACTAAAAAAGTCAACTGATTGATTGGGGTAAGTATCGACTAACTGTTCGACTTCCCGACGAGACAGTCCATCTTCAGAAAAAATACCCTCAACAATTCCTACCTTGTCATCGCGATCAGGTTGCCAGTAGAATTTCTCCATCCGGCCATCCCGAATTAGTGGTGCGTACAAGGTAGAAAAATCATTACCTGTGACAATAATTGGCACCCGATGTAAAGGCGTAGAGTCGTAACTACCAGGCAATTGCACATCAGTGGGATTATCAGCAATATTCATCAGCGTGGCATTCACCAACTGAGTGTTAACTGTGTACTGAGTACCTTCATCAAACCGCCCAGCACCTGCATCTAAATCGTTAATCATGATCGCGCACATTTTGCCGCGCACTCTGATTAATTCTGCTGTTTCACGATAACGCAGACGAATCAAACGGGCTGGATCTCCAGCATCTGGGCTTTCTAATTCACCCCCGGATATGTGAGTTACTTCCACACCCATTCTCTCGAAAACTAACTCACATTGAAATGATTTTCCCTCTCCCTTACGCCCATGAACTCCTAGAATTAACGGTACTCTTACGCCTGGAATATCGAGGTAGTTTTTGGTGATGTGAACCGCAATTTTATCTAAGAATCGAGGAGAAATGTAGTAGCTCATGTCGAATTTTGATTTTGGATTTTGGATTGGACAAACAAAGAATATATAGTCCGCGCTAAGAAGAAGTAAGGCACAACTTCTTAGACATTAAATAGGAGGAAACCAATTTAACCAGGCTGACCAATTTTGCACTATTTCTGCAAATTCCATGTAACCTGCTGCTCTTGGATGAGCGCTGTCATGATTTTTAGCTTCATCTATCCAGATATTTGACTTTGACAAAATAGAAAAAACATCTAGATAAGGCACATTTAATTCATTACAAACAGAAGCGAACTGTTTAGATAAATTACCAATTCTTTGATTTTGTTCTCGCTCTGCTACTGGCGGTGGACTTACCATTAAAACTGGGTATAACTGTTTAGCTTCACTTAAAATATTGCGAGTGTTGCCAATGGAATCTACTAATTCAACACGAAGTTTACCATTTTCTAGTGTTGTGTCGTTAACGCCAAAAGAAAACACAATTCTGCTGTCATATTCTTTAGGTAGGCGATCGCAAACTTCTCTTAACCAGCGGTTTTTTAGTTGGCTGCTGGTTTCTCGTCTCACTCCTAAATTATAGTAGGTAATGTCATAACCTTTTCTATTAGCATTAACGCAGATTCTTCCTGCCCAACCAAGGCATTCCGGATCGCCAGTACCGTTAACAAAAGATTCGCCAAGAAAGCATATTCTTACTTGAGATAGATGTTTTAAAAGCACATAATTTATTTTGGAAGAATCTAGTCAGGTGGGTAATGCCGGGCTACTTAATCGTAAGGGTTTTTGCGATTGTTTATTCAACAAATAAGAGAGGTAGATAATTCTACCTCTCGGATTTAGGGAAATTATTTACATTCCCCTATTGTTTTCAATTAGTCAACTTTAGTATCTGCCCTGACTTGGCTTGTGGACGATAAAGCTGAG
Source organism: Leptolyngbyaceae cyanobacterium (assembly GCA_036704105.1). GTDB lineage: Bacteria > Cyanobacteriota > Cyanobacteriia > Cyanobacteriales > Chroococcidiopsidaceae > Chroococcidiopsis. The sequence goes on from DATNQH010000359.1 coordinate 26,446, forward strand.
GATTTGGCACTGCTTGATGTTATCGAAACCAACAACACGGATGTAGCAGTTGGAATACTGAGAACGACAAGATTGTACTTCGCTCAACACTTCTTGAGTACTTCTAGCATTGAACAAAGGTAGTTTCCACATTGTCCAGTAAAGTTCTGTTGGGTCAGAAGTTTCATTGAACTCTACCGCTGGAATATAACCTTGATTCAGAATGTACTGAATTTGCTTGGCAATTTGAGCGTCACTTAGGGGGGGTAAATAAGATAGGGTTTCGTACCGACGCTCTTTTGGTAGAGTTTGCATAGCTTTATTAGTTGGTTTCGCTCTGTTTGATTATTGAGGTGACAAGCTAACTGGATAAGTTATCCAAATTAGTTTCAGAAGTTGATTGCTTTTCGGGATTAGGGCTGGGGTTGGTTTCCAGATGCGTGATTCGCTCTAGATGCTGTTTACGGTGTTCCATATTCGCTTGTTGAATTCCAGTAAGGATCATCTCAGGCAAGAAATCAACTACTTCCTGCGCTATATGTTCCCTAACAGTCATAACCCGCAAAGCCAATTCTGGCTTTTCTTGGAACAGGCTTTTGAGATACGCTTCTCCATCCTGAATTTTTTCAGTTGCAGAAAAGCGATGCAGCCAAAGCGCCAAGGGAGGATTAGTTTCGCTAATTTGACCAAGAACAGTCCGCACTGCCTGATATGTCAGGAAGCTTGAGAGCGTCTTGGCTGTGTCTTTCGCAATTTGTTTTATATCCATGCTTGACCCCAGCCTCTTTAAGGATGAAGGATGAAGGATGAAGTAATTCTAATTCAGCCTTCAGCCTTCTCACTGAAAGCCTTTATCAGACGGTATCCATTGCCTCGAACTCGAACTTGATTTCTTTCCACAGTTCGCAAGCAGCGGCAAGTTCTGGACTCCACTTACAAGCTTCGCGGATAACGTCGTTACCTTCACGAGCCAAGCTACGACCTTCGTTACGAGCTTGAATACAAGCTTCCAAAGCCACGCGGTTAGCGGTTGCACCAGGCGCGTTACCCCAGGGGTGTCCGAGAGTACCACCACCGAATTGTAGTACGGAATCGTCGCCGAAGATTTCCACTAGTGCTGGCATATGCCAAATGTGAATACCACCGGAAGCCACAGCCATTACACCAGGCATAGAAGCCCAGTCTTGGGTGAAGTAGATACCACGTTCCCGATCTTGCTCGACGTAGTTTTCGCGCAGCAGGTCAACGAAGCCCATCGTGATACCGCGTTCGCCTTCAAGCTTACCTACTACGGTTCCGGTGTGGATGTGATCACCACCAGACATCCGTAGAGTCTTAGCCAAAACGCGGAAGTGGATACCATGATTCTTCTGACGGTCAATTACAGCGTGCATAGCACGGTGGATGTGCAGCAGTATGCCGTTAGCACGACACCAGTGAGCCAAGGTGGTGTTAGCTGTGAAACCTGCGGTGAGGTAGTCGTGCATGATGATGGGCATTTTGAGTTCTTTAGCGAACTCTGCCCGCTGCAACATTTGTTCGCAGGTAGGAGCGGTGACGTTGAGGTAGTGACCTTTGATCTCACCTGTCTCTGCTTGGGCTTTGTGAATTGCTTCTGCTACAAACAAGAAGCGATCGCGCCAACGCTGGAATGGTGCAGAGTTGATGTTTTCGTCGTCTTTGGTGAAGTCAAGACCACCACGCAGACACTCATAAACAGCGCGTCCGTAGTTCTTCGCCGACAAACCTAGTTTCGGTTTGATCGTGCAACCCAGCAAGGGACGACCGTATTTGTTTAATTTGTCGCGCTCAACTTGGATACCGTGAGGAGGACCTTGGAAGGTCTTCAGGTATGCTACAGGAATCCGTAAGTCTTCTAGACGCAGGGCGCGCAGAGCTTTAAAACCAAATACGTTACCTACAATTGAGGTCAACATATTGGTAACGGAGCCTTCCTCAAACAAATCTAGAGGATAAGCAACGTAGCAAATAAACTGGTTGTCCTCACCAGGAACTGGTTCGATATCGTAGCAACGACCTTTGTAGCGGTCTAGGTCGGTCAACAAGTCTGTCCATACAGTCGTCCAAGTACCTGTGGACGATTCTGCTGCTACAGCAGCTCCTGCTTCTTCGGGGGGAACTCCGGGCTGAGGAGTGACGCGGAATGCCGCCAAAATATCTGTATCTTTTGGTGTGTAATCTGGGGTGTAATAAGTCAGTCTGTAATCCTTAACCCCAGCTTGATACCCAGTTTTGGTTTGGGTCTTTGTTTGAGCGTAAGACATAATTCCCTTCCAGAGTCACTCTCTTCCACTTGCATTGAGCAAGTTTGTTAACAATATATCAAGATTGCGATAAGTTATTCTTTGTTTGTTTTTAATTTAAATATAAGTTTTCGTTATTTAAAAATACAATCTGTTATATTCCTTTACATAAGTTTATATTAAGTGGCAGCAACTGACGCAAATAGGTGGGATTGGGCGATCGCTATATGAATGTTATTGTTAAGGTTACGAAATGCTTAAAATAATTTCACTTTTAGCAACATCATTCTGGCAGCATTAAACTGGCAGCATTAAAGCAGGTAAAAACAAATAAATTTTGGAATCGAGGTACTTCATCGCAGAGAATAAGCGTGCGATCGCACAGGGCAGCTAAAGTTTTAACTTCAGTTAGGCAAAAACGCTCTGGCAGAAAAATCAAACATTAATACAAATTCAACCAGCAGCACAGTTATCTTGAGATTAGGAGTGTGCTTAGTTTCGTATCAAATAAAACTAATATGGCAGTCACTACCCAGCAATTAATTCAATGGAAACAACAACAGCGTCCAATTGTGGCTTTGACAGCTTGGAATTATACCACAGGTCGATTGTTAGATGCTGCTGGAGTAGATTTAATTTTAGTCGGGGATACTTTGGCGGTGATACTGGGGTATGAAACGACACTTCCAGTGACACTTGAGCAGATGATACACCATGCCTCATCTGTGCGTCGAGGTGTGAAACGAGCATTATTAGTAGTAGATTTGCCGTTCTTGACGTATCAAGAAAGCATTGGGCAAGCCATGCACTCTGCTGGAAGGGTGTTGAAGGAAACGGGTGCGCAAGCGGTGAAGCTAGAGGGAGCAAATCCCACCATGCTAGAAACTGTAGCTCGTTTGGTGCAAGCTGGTATTCCCGTGTTGGGGCATATTGGTTTGACTCCCCAATCTATACATCAATTGGGATTGAAACAGCAGGGGAAGACGCAGGAGGCGGGAAAGAGAATTTTAGAAGAAGCGATCGCTTTAGAACAAGCAGGAGCATTTAGTATTGTTTTGGAACATATACCATCAGAATTGGCAGCACAAATTACTCAAAAGCTGACTATTCCCACTATTGGCATTGGTGCAGGTGCTGAGTGTGATGGCCAAGTATTAGTTACTTCAGATTTACTCGGCTTATCCGAGAGACAACCACCTTTTGCAAAAGTTTACGCAAATTTAAGTGAAATAATTACTCAAGCAGTGCAAACTTATGCTGTTGAGGTGCGGGAACATAAATTTCCGCAGAAATAGGAAATATATTATCAACATCAATTTAAAACCTTGACAGGAACAGTTTATTCAAGAAAAACTGAAAAGTTGAAAGTATTACACAACTGATGAGGTTATTTTTGAAGCATTTCAACTGCTTGAAGAACGAAACAAGCATTATGAAAATTAGGTGAGGAAACCCGTGAAAAAGTAGCATAATCAAGTCTGACGTTTTTCCCCAGCCTGCATTATCAGAAACTACTAGTAACTGCCTCCATAAATCAAATTGCCATAGTAGCGCGTGCTATTTGGTGAGTTGGGGTCGCCGATGAAGCCATAACTAGCAGGTTGATTTGCTGCCTCAGTCTTGAACTTAGCTGCCATCTGGCTAGGGGTTAACCCAGAGCAAGCTCCAGTACTGATGCAAAGTGCTGCCACACCAGCAATGTGAGGAGAAGCCATGCTCGTACCGGAAAGGGTATTGTAGCTGTTACCCTTCCAGGTAGAGGTAATGCAAGCACCAGGTGCAGCAATAGTGTGAGCTTCATCGACACTGCCACTCATGGTAAAATTGCTGAAACTAGCGGCAGTATCCTCAACATTGGCTCCGCAAGTTGATGCCGTGCCACCACCTTCATTACCGTTGTAGTCAGCTACTGCTGTTACAGTTAAAACCTCATTGTAGGCTGCGGGTACAGCAGCGGCTACGTCTTTAGAGTCATTTCCAGCAGCGACAACATACGTTATGCCCTTAGCAACTGAGCTACAGACAGCTTTGTGCAATGCGTCATTGTTGGTGTTACCACAGTTACTATCGTCTGCACCAACGCTGCTTAGGCTCATGTTCGCTACCTTGATGCGATTTTTGGCAGCATTTGCGCTTACCCAGTCAATCCCACAAATGACTGAAGACCAAGTACCTGAACCAGTATCATCTAAAACCTTTATGGCGTAGAGCGGTGCGCCAGGAGATACACCCACGACACCTATAGTATTATCCTTTGCCGCAACTATCCCTGCCACATGAGTGCCATGACCATTACCATCGCTATAGCTTCTACTTCCAGTCACACAGCTTTTACCCCCTACGACATTTAAGTCTTGGTGAGTAGTGTCAATTCCGGTGTCGATAATCGCCACACCTACATTCACACTACCTGTACCATCACCAGATCTCGTACTGCTTAAATCTGCTTGAATTCGATCTACACCCGTTGGCAATACTTGTCCTGTAGCTTTTACTGGGTGGTCAGGTGAAATGAATAGAACACGCGAATCATGGGCAATATTTGAAAGGCGATTAGCTGGAATCTTGGCGGCATAACCTTTAAGCGCGTGTTCATAGACGAAAGCGACATTGAGAGCGTGAGCGTTGGCGTGTTCTTTTGCCACTGCTAGTGGATCGGAGCTATCGCGCAGGACAACAATATATTTATCTACTAAACCATTAGTGGGTTGTGCTGCTACAGATAAGCAGCTAGACATACTTAAAACTAAACCAGTAAACAGCCCAGTAAGATTTTTAATATAATTTAGACGTAACACTTTTTTACTAGCTCCAAATTCAGGTTGGAAAAGATTAGCTTGCTTCAATCTATTCGCCTGATGGAGGTTTTTATAACCGAATTTATACGAGAATTAGGTTGAACAATAAAATATATTTTTTTAGATTATTTTCACAAAAACTTCATAATTAATGATTAATATTTTAGTTTCACAAATCCTGATTGAATATTGTCCAAATCTTTATATAAAATCAAGTATTTTCCGAAGCCTCCCAGGAATACTGAAAAATTATAATATTGCGTCATTTCCTCTAAGTTGATAAAAAATAGATAAGCAATAAACAATGTATGATTTTTTATTCAGCTATTCATTTATTGCTAAATTATAAATTAGAATTTATAATTAATTTTTAAAATTATTTAATAATAAAAAGTTTGTGCAAGTGCAGCGAAATTATGCTTGATATTGTCACGACTTCTAACAAGTCTTTAGTTATAAGCTGTAGAGAAATCAAGGGTTAAGAGCTTTTCTGTTGACATTTGCTTTTTTTACTGCCAATCCGCTTGATGTATTAGATAAAAAACGAGAGTAGTGGCGATCGCTCTTGTTAGCAAGTGCCATCAGCTGAAACTCGATAAAATGAAGAATAAAGTATCCCTGCTTTGAACCCTTGGAGGCGAATTCAAATGGTACAGATACCAGCAAAGTCACTGGCTTTGGAAGAGTTTCTGAAGTTGCCAGAAACGGAACCAGCTAGCGAGTACATTGATAGTGAAATTATTCAGAAGCCCATGCCACAAGGGAAGCACAGCGTAATTCAGGGCGAGTTAGTATCTACAATTAACACAGTTGTGAAGTCTCGGCGGATTGCACGGGCATTACCAGAATTGCGGTGTACGTTTGCTGGAAGGTCAATAGTGCCAGACGTATCTGTGTTTGTTTGGGATAGAATTCCTCGTGACGAGAATGGGGAAATTGCAAACATTTTCCCATTGGCTCCTGATTGGGCAATTGAAATTCTCTCACCTGAGCAAAGCCAAACTAAAGTTATTAAAAAGATTCTGCACTGTCTTAAATATGAGTCTCAAATGTGCTGGCTAATCGATCCAGATGAAAAATCTGTGTTTGTATATACACCTAAACAACAACTAGAAGTATTTGAGGAGTCAGGAGAACAGCTACCTGTACCATCCTTTGCAAAGGAACTACATCTGAGTGTAGGCGAATTATTTGATTGGCTACTTGACTAAAACACTTACTTATGAATTTAGCTTTTAATCTTAACTGGTAAAATATTTGCCTGCAAAGTTTCCTGAACTTTGGATGTTTGATGCACAGGCGCGATCGCACTACGTTCAGGTGTTATCGTCCAGTCGTAATGTCGCAGTAAGGTGGAAAGGACAATTATCCCTAACAATTCTTTAGGGGCAGGTTTTTCTACATTTAAGGTTCTACTGGTAGCACAGCCATCGTCTAGCTTTCTCGTTCCCAGGCTCAGCCTGGGAACGAAATCTGGCAGGATCTACCTCTTTTGGTGCAAGATGTGAGCTTAAGCGATCGCTTTACCCAATCGCCAAAGCTACAGGAAAGTATTTCAACGCTTCACCAACTGGCAAAGTTCCATTAGCTTGAATCTTTTGGTTAGTAATTGCATCTTGCCAAAGTGAGGATGCGCTTGCGGGTAAATGAACGCAAGTATCTTGCCAAACTTGTTCTCCTAGAGGATATTTTCCGGGTTTAATCAAGCTAGTTAGAAAGCGAGGAGTAATAACAACAATCGTATTATTCCCGTTGCTCCTAGCAAACGCAACAATATGCT
>DATNQH010000360.1:0-5954 GCA_036704105.1 Leptolyngbyaceae cyanobacterium
GTGCGCTTGCTTACAGAAATGCGACGCGCGCGGGAAATCCGCTTTGAGTGGATATCTGACAGTACCCGCTGGATGAGAAGACCGGATACCTACAACTGTTTAGAAGACGCGCTGTTTGCTGCATCTCAAACTTACAGGCGATCGCTTTGGTCTAGTGCAGATAGTTACATCGAAGTGTGGTTGGAAAAAGAAGCTTTAGCTGGCGTACTAACGCCAGTGACTGAAGCGTGGGACGTACCACTTTTAGTAACACGAGGATATCCCAGCCTCAGTTTTTTGTATTCAGCAGCATCGGCAATCGCATCCCAGTCTAAAACAGCATACATTTATTACTTGGGAGATCGTGACCCATCGGGTGAAGATATTCCGCGTGTTGTGGAAAGGGAGATTCGTGCTTTTGTCCCAGACGTTGAATTGTATTTTTCACGCATTGCAGTAACGCCGGAGCAAATTAAGCACTGGAATTTACCGACTCGCCCAACCAAATCAACAGACAGTAGAAGTCAAAACTTTGTCGGAGAGAGTACAGAAGTAGATGCCATTCCACCGGCTCAGCTACGCGCTTTGGTTAAATTCCATATCGAGCAGCACTTATGTCATGAAGAGCTTGACCGATTGGAGAGAGTCGAGAAGCTTGAGCGCGAAACTTTAGAACGTGTCGCCTGGAGTTTCAAATATCCCGGACACCCAATTGGAATTAATGAAGACTAACCAACTCCTCGACCGCTCGCGTTGGGGCAAGTCTGTTGAATATCGGCAGAAATCGCTTCAGGCAAATTTGCCTCAACCGATCTGAGTCACTCGTGATGCTTACGCGCTTTGGGCGAGTGCAACAATCGTGTAGTGTCCAATTTTTGGGTAGCATAAGTCTAACACTTCAATTCCTTGAGTGATTGCACGTCAAATTTGATGACTTGTGGCAGCTATGCCGCGACCATCCAGATATTCAGGTGATGCTGGATGAGGCGGTGAAGGGCAAGCACGGAGAAAGAACCGACCTCAAGTCTAACTTTTTTTACAATGTACAAGAAGTTCAGCCGCCAACGGGAAACACTCGCGCTTCTTTCATTCGCAAATTATCAAGACAAGAAAAAGGTTTTGGGTTATATCGGTGCTGTAATCGTGCCAACCTGTCCAAACACTTCTCCAAAAAGTTTTAGGTTCTGCTCCAGATAGAAGAAAGCGTTACCGTGTGCCGACCTGCCTTGACAAACTCTACTCTTCCTTAATTTGTCGGGAATTGAACATACTTTGAGGCAATAACAACAGTTTTTTCAAAGTCGGCAGAATTCACAACGCCCAAAAGAGAACGTTCTTCCTCATTCAAAGGTAAGTTTACAGGTTGCCCTGCCTCTACGAAAAACTGCTCACCCCCTGCTGGTGTAACCCAAACCAGCATTTTTGCTGGTTTTGACCCAATGTTCTTAAAACTATGACATTGACCCCTAGTAAAATTTAGGAAGGTTCCGGGAGTTGCGACGATAGTCTGGTCGTCAATTTGGTACTCAAACTCTCCCTCAAGAATGTAGTGCGCTTCGTCCGTTTGGTCATGAGTGTGAGGCGGTATAGTGCTTTGCGGGTGCATCACAGCTTCATATACCCCATACTCTCCGCCTGTATCTTTTCCTGTAGCCAGAATGGTATATAAGTCACCCAGCACCAAATATGTAGAACCCTTACCTGGCGGGACTAATGTAGGCTTAAAATTGGCTGTCATAATAATTACTCTCCTTTATTTGTGGTTATTAAATTAAACCTGCTATATTTTTGCAGCTTGTGCTTGAGTTAAGTATTGCATTAGGCGCGAGCAGTTGATTTCGAGCAACGACCAAAAACTAAAGTTTTGTCGAAGTTATGTAGTTCAATCAAACAATTGCTTGATTGCATAGCCTTAATTTATCGGCAAGCAATGGTTGCCCACATCGGATTTTTGTCATGCCTAGACTATTACATTTGTCATGACATGAATTGTGAGTCAGTTAAACAACCAGGTGCAAGATTATGTAATCCAACGTCTAACAATAGTGGAGGATGAGTTATCGTGGGAACCCGTTACCTAAGAGACGAAATTGAATCTCTTAGGCAGCAACAGAAGCAGCTACCCGATTTAGATACTGTTCGCTTCGCGCCTCCCTTGATGTTACCTAGATACTGACTCATAACATGAGTGCAACAAAACTAAGCTTTTGTTGCACTCACCCAGACGTTAATTTTGAGTATGGCTGGAAGCTAAGCAGTTAAGTTCACAACTTCTACTTGGGGCAGGCAAGAGTCAAGAACTGACCCCCACTGTCAGTTAACAAATTATTTGGGTTCTTCCCAGATTTTGGTGATTTGGGTTTTTGAAGCAGTCCGTCTCCCGACAACAGACCGCACGATGGCATCGACGACAGAACAAATTTGCCAAGGTGTGGGAGCAAACGAATGTGACGACTCGATTAGTGGTGAGTTACTTCAACTGGATTTGGCAGCATAGTCAATTCAGGACGGATGTGACCTAAATCTAATGTAAAAAGCTGAAACCATTGCAATTAGGCTGTTTGTGCTGTTTACAATTTCAAAACAATAAATTCCTATTTTTGTTCTTTTGAATATTCAGCATCTTTTGCAGGACAAGAAAAGCTTGATTAAATAGAACCTCCAATTTTGGTCACACCCTTCAGGGTGACTGCGGCTCAACGCGCAGGATTAGCTGCTCGTTCCTGGAGTTGGCGTGATCTTGTCACCCACACAATAAATTGATGTACTACCCAAAGTTTCTCACATCGTCGAATAGTTTTTGGTAGTGCTGGCAGTACTCGTCTATAAACCCTACAGTTGTCACTGCTGCTCTGGGCTCAACCATAGTCAGCATTTGGCTTGTCTCGATTAATCGCTTATTTTATTTTAGCAGAAGTAATAAAAGAGGGATCTATTGCTACTCGAGGGTGTGATACTCTTACCTTAGATGCTGCATTTAAACAAAGGCAGCAAGTCCTTGGTTACTAGCGCCAGCGGCACAACAATCCAACTGCACCGGACTGACGAGAGCTGCTAGCGGTACCTTCCAGTCCTCTGGCAGCCAGTGAGTTGGGTCGTTAAGATAACGCAGAGCAAACATATGGCTCATCCGACCACTGCTGAACTAATCCAGAACGCTACAGATTCTCTCCAGAACGACGTGGACTACTACCTCGCCTATGACAAAGTGCTGATAGCGGTCAAGTACGCTATCTTGTCTATCACAACATAGAACTAGTTTTGAAGGCGCAGCAGGAGCAGGGCCACTCACTTCTCATCTACCGATCCTTGACAATCGAACCTTCCCCACCGTTGACCCAAAAGCAAATCTTGATCTTAAGGAGAAAAAAATGTCAAACCATTTTACTGGACTCAATCTCGGGCCACCTCTCGGGGACCAAAGACTCGACCTCTGCGACCTCTACGCGTTCCAGTCGCCCACGGACCCGTCGAGGACTGTGATCATCTTAAATGCAAATCCGACTGCCGACGCGCTCCACCCTGACGCCATATACCGCCTCAACATTGATAACGACGGAGACTGCCTGACTGACATCGCGATCAGTTACGTGTTCTCGCCACCGCAAAACAGTATGCAGACCGTCAACGTCTTCGTGGCAAAAGGCGCGGAATCCCGCTCGGTCGAAGCTGTTGGGACGAAGATCATCGCCGATGCGGAGGTCTCCTTCGGTGCCAAACCTAACATCGTCAAGTCCGGCGCCTACACGTTCTTCGCCGGTACTCGCAGCGACGCTTTCTTTTTCGACTTCGACGGCATTAAGAATCTGTTCGATACCTCGGGCGGCAGAAATTTCACCGCACCCCACCTGGGCGGCAAGTCTCCGTGGAGCGGCGTGGATTCAAATACGGAAGCCAATGTGTTCTCGACAGTGATAGAGCTGCCAACAAGCGAGCTCGGCGCGAACCCGGAGATCCGGATCTGGGGGCGGTGTAGCGTGCGTAAGGACGGCAAGCTGCTTCATGTTGATCGCGCTGGTCACCCGAGCGTCAGCAGCTTCTTCAATACCGACGACACCAAATTGGAATACAACGCTAGCGAGCCGGTCAATGACCGCCAGCGCTGGACGGATCAGTTTGTTCACTTAATGGGGCACACGGGCAATTACACCCGCGAAGAAGCAATCGCTGCGATCGACGCTGACCGCATTCTGCCTGATATGCTGTGCTTCGATCCTTTGAAGCCCGCCAAGTATCCAAACGGCCGCGTTTTTACTGACGATGTCATCGATCATCGCCTCGCCTTCCTCTCCAAGGGCGATATTCCCCCCAGCGGCCTCAAGCCGCACACTGACATTCTCAACGAGTTCCCGTACATTGGCACGCCGCATCAGAAGAAAAGTTAACGCTTGCGTTTTGGAGAAGTGCTTTTTTTACTTCTCCTCGAAGCACCTTTTCTCTTAAAGCTAAAAATTCAGCATCAACAGCAAGGGCCCCTCCGGCATTCATCTCGGCTTCAACAACCGCTTCCCAATCAATTTCCATTGTTGTGTTCCAAATGCGAATGATTGCATTATCGACTAAAGCCGAGTGACAACACCTTCGGGAAACCGATTCGGTCAAACTCAAAATCCAAAAGAACTGCCATAGTAAACATCTGAATCATCGCCCCAAAGCCCCGCCGTTACCCGCAGCGGCCCAACCACCTCTGCATCCTCCCATCTGCCGTGCGATTGATTGCGGCATCCATGCCTAACAAAATGCGATCACTTGCCACTTTAAAACTCCAAAAACCTGGGTTTATTTTAGTTAAATCTAATTCTGGTGCGGGTTTTGGAGTTTTGCTATATACAGTCGGCTTAATTCTTCAGCATCCATAGCATGATAATCTTCTTGCACCTGGCTAATAGCAATTTCACTCGTGATTTCGGACTTGACAGGAGCATCCAAACCTAATAATTTACACCTGCGATCTATGCACTCCATCACACCTTTTAAAAACTGTGGATTACCTGCGCGTTGTTCGGTGCGCTTGCCAACTTTGAGTTTTTCGCCTTCTTTGGCTGTGCTGGTGGTTTCTTTGGGCTGCAACGACTTATCCCAAGCTTGCCAATAAGTGCGTTCTATTAGTTCCAAACGTTTTAGTTCTTGCTCAACAGAAAGGTCAAAATCTCGATTGCTCTCTTTTTTCCAATCTTCTTTAATTCGGCGCAATTCTCTACTAACTTGGCTCTGCGATAGTTTCAAATGTTCGCCAATCGCTGTTTGAGTCCAATTTTTTAGCAGTAAATCTGCAATTAAAGCTCGCTGTTGGACTCGTTCAGTTGGTGTTCGTTTTGGACCTGGCATTGCATACCTTAAAATGCATAATCAACTTCTCAATCGTAGCCTTACTGATAGCGCGAACGCCTCTCTTTTTCTTCTTCCAGCCGTTGAGTTTCTTCCCATCCCTTGCTGCGAATAACAATTTCTTTAACTTGGTTTGGTTCTAAATTTAATTCTTTACCAATCTGGGTCGCAGTTTGTCCAAGTCTTTCAAGCAGCAACGCTCTTCCGATAATTTGCATTTGTGTTGCTGGAACCTCTTGATGTTTTCCCTCATAAATTAGGTCAACAAATTCGTTTAGATTATCTGCCATTACCGTTAGCCCTCCGCTCGTTTTCTTCCAATTTCGTCATCATTAGCTCCACCCATTCCACCGCTGCTATTTGGTTTTTAACCTCGCCAAAGTCTGCTGTGCTGTGGCTTTTCTCATAAGCTCGAAGCAACTTCTCGGCTAGAGATTGCTCGTTGTCTTGGCGATCGCTTGGCATCAAAACCTCTTCTTGATTAAATCTTCATTCAAATTCAGTACAAAGCCCATATCTGTTTTACTCGAAGCTTGGTTAGGTTGAGTGGAATATTTAATCCGCTTTCATGAAACATTTAATCGCTGCTGCATTGATGTTCTCCCTCGCTGGTTCGAGTAGTCCGGTTTTTGCAAAAATAGAATGCG
>DATNQH010000361.1:0-3456 GCA_036704105.1 Leptolyngbyaceae cyanobacterium
AAAAATGAAAAAATATTATCCTAAATCTAGCTTGATTATTTTGAAGTGCTGATTTGAATAAATCAATTATATATTCAAAAAGCACAAGGATTTCTTGTTCTTGAAGAATATTGATAATATTGTACCATTATTTTTCCTTCGCCTACATAGAGAAGCGGGATCTGATCCGTTAATTATTTATTAGAATTTTGAAAAGCTTCACAGTTAAGCGAGGGCAGCGATCGCTCTTTTGCAGCAGAACTAGCTAGCACGACATTGCCTTCAGAATCGAGCCACCAGGTATCGGCTGCTACCAATGAAATTGGCTCTTTTTTAAGTGAATATTTTATGTTGCTTTGAGGTAGATTACCTTGCTCTTTTATAGCTTGACTTTGTAATCTTTCGTCAGCAGGTAAAAACGAACCCATCCATACCGGAACTTCAGGATTCAGTGGTTTATATGGAGTGTCAGCTAAGCCGCCACGCCCTGTTTGAGTGAACGAGCTAGATTTCCCGCGTAGGTTTCCAGGGCAGCCTTGTGCAATCAAGTTAGTAACATCAAGTAGATTTTGTGGAAGTTTGATCGCTCCATTTATCAGATTATTCTCTAGTGCATTAAACACTACATTACCATTAATCCCCAACTGGGAAGTAGCAGTAATAAGGTTATCAGGAGATTGAAACAATCCTTGTGTAGCAATTTGAATATTGCCACCCTTGCCTTTAAAAGCGTTAGCAGTAATACTGCTGCCTTGCGTCAAAGTTAGTAGATTTGTATCAATTTTAATGTTACCGCCATTACCAGATTCACCAGCAGTTGCAGTAATGTTGCTGCCATTGTGTAGTTGTAAGGAGCGCGATTGCAAAAAGATGTTTCCACCTTCACCAGCAACTGTGGCTGCTGTGATTCCTCCGTTGTCCAAATCGATAGAGATAGCTTGTGCTTGAAGGTTGCCTGCATTTCCTGTGCCTTCAATGCTTGCAGCTACTTCAGCACTATCCCGTATAACTAAATTTCTTGTATTTACCAATAAATCTCCTCCGGTTCCTGTTGAACCAAGCAAAGTTCTAGAAAATAACCCACTAGCCCCAAGCTTCCCCTCGCCGCTTAGTTCTACTGAATCAGCAGCGCGAACTACTAAAATTCCTGCATTCCCAAATCCACGAGTACTAGCGCCAATCTTTGCTCCACCGCTAACATTTAACTGTCTAGTTGCAACCGTCAAGCTTCCTCCATTACCTGTAGCTTCTGGAGTAGCTTGTTGAGCAAACAAACCGCTAGGAAGGCGACCATCAACTGTAGTACCACTGAGATCTATTAAATTCCTTGCATTCACTGTTATATTGCCAGCCGATCCCTGACCTGCTGTAGTCGCTGTGATCTGCACTCCATCTCGAACGCTTAACTTACCCGTTTCCACTGTTATATTGCCGCCATTACCTGTAGCTTGCGGTTGGACTGTAGCAGACAAACCTTTAAAAAACCTTCCATCAGCTCTGATGTCGCTCAGTTCCACCGAATCTTTTGCATTTACTGTTATATTACCTGCCGATCCCTGGCTTGCTGTAGAGGCTGTGATTTGCGCTCCATCTCGAACGCTTAACTTACCCGTTTCCACTGTTATATCGCCACCATTACCTGTAGCTTGCGGCCGAACTCTAGCAAACAACCCGCTAGGAAACCTACTATCAGCTGCCATGCTGCTCAGTTCCACTGAATCCCTGGCATTCACTGCTATATTTCCTGCCGATCCCTTACCTGCTGTAGAGGCTGTGATTTGCGCTCCATCTCGAACGCTTAACTTACCCGTTTCCACTGTTATATCGCCACCATTACCTGTAGCTTGCGCTTGAACTGTAGCAGACAAACCACTAGGAAACCTACCATCAGCTGTAGTACCGCTCAGTTCTATCGAATCTTTTGCTGTAACAGTTAACGCTCCCCCTAGTTTAGACCCTAATGTACTGGTTTCTATCTGGGAACCATCGGTTAGCAACACGAACCCGCCCTGTACCTGAATATCACCAGCGCCTGTACCACTAGCATCAACTGTCGCCTGCTGGAATAGATGTATGTTCCCAAAAGCTGGGGTATCTGAATATCCTAGTGCCCAACCTTTGAATGTGGGAGTTAGGCTAACCAAACCAGATGCTGCCACACTGCCCAATTCAATCCGTCCCCCCGCTGTTTTCAACGTTCCACCTTCAAGAGCTACATCACCACCTACTAAAGCTAAAGTTTGATTTGGTTGCACGCGCAAACCAACAGGGGTATCAACAAGATCGCTCGTTGTCCTTGTACCTTGACCAGTTCCTTGCACGCGAATCTCGCCTGGATTACTCCCAAATCCTAAACCGATAGGTACACTTATTGTCAGCAAAGGCATACTTTGAGGATTCTTTGCACTAAATTGCGTATCATTAGCAAAGTTAATGCTGCTAGCGCTACTTCCTAGAAAAGAACCACCAATATCTAATTTGGCATTAGGACCAAAAATGATCCCATTAGGGTTTAACAGAAATACGTTAGTAGTTCCGTTAGCTCGGATTATTCCATCAATGTTAGAAATAGAACTACCCGTTACTCGGCTAAAAATATTTTCAACATTCAAAGCGTTGTTGAAGTAAGCCTCGCCTCCAGTGGATACAGAAAACTGTGCGAAGCTATGAAATAAGTTTCCTCCAGCTTCTGTTCCGCCAGTGATAATACTAGTGTTACCTTCAGTTTTGCTTTCCGAATTAGTAGTTAATGTATTATCTGGAATAATTTGTGCAGTTGCTGATAGGGAAGGCAACAAACTGTACAGTAAAATACTGTTCGTTAAAAGCCGGAATGCAATAGTATGTATTTTTTTCATTTGCTTGAATCAAAACTGGTTAGTGAAAATTTCTCTAACTAAATGCCCCCTTCTGCCACGAAATTGCTAAAGTGACTTATTAGCAACAAAAGTGAGTGCATCAAGAGGCAATTGTAAAAAAAATGTTCTTTTTTAGAACAGTCTATTTAAAGGTTTTTGTAGTTGTCAGTGTATTAGGAGCGGTGACCGTGTTTACATCTACGGTTAAAGCTTCTAAGCGTGCTTTGACTTGCGGTGAAATTGACTCTTGATAACGTCCATCAAGGTGAGAGGCTAAAAAGCGCTCTATTGCTGCTGCCACTGCCAGTTTATTGCCTTCCCGTTTAAAACCGTGCCCCTCATTCGGAGCAACCAAATACTTTACATCACGATTTAAATCGCGTAACGCGACAACAATTTGATCGGATTCAGCTTTTTTGACACGGGGATCGTTTGCTCCTTGGATCACTAGCAGTGGTGCTTTAATCTGCTTTGCGGAAAACAAAGCAGATTGTTGACGTAGACGCTCCCGATCTTTGGGATCTGCTGGATCTCCTACGCGCATTGTCAATGTTTTCTTAATTGGTTCCCAATACGGTGGGATATTATTCAGTAAGAGTATTCCAATAAAAAAATGATC
>DATNQH010000362.1:0-25122 GCA_036704105.1 Leptolyngbyaceae cyanobacterium
GAAATTAACATAATTATGTTAATTTCTCCCAGTTCCACAGAGGATTTAAGTTTTTTTAAAAATTAATAAAAGTACAAAATAAAGTTGGGCGGTGGAAGGATGGCAAAGTTTTTGTGGTGTGTGAAGTTATTTATCTCAGTCGGTTTGCTGGCTAATTCAATTCAATTTATGCCCGCGCCTGCTGACGCATCTGAGAATTTAGATCGGGAAACGAAAGATGAAGAATTGTTAGCAGATAATTCTGCGATCGCAACAAATACAGATTCAGAAATGCCAGCAAATAGCATGGCTCAAATTACTTCAGTATCTCAGTTAACAGATATACAACCTACTGACTGGGCATTTGAATCATTACAGTCTTTGGTCGAACGCTATGGCGTAGTTGCGGGTTATCCTGACGGAACCTTTCGCGGCAACAGAGCAATTACTCGCTACGAGTTTGCAGCTGGTTTAAATGCGGCTTTGAATCGAATTAACGAATTAATTGCGGCGGGAAATGCTAATTTAATTGGCAAAGAAGATTTAGCGATTCTGCAAAGATTGCAAGATGAATTTGCCTCGGAACTTGCAACACTACGCGGTCGTGTCGATACCTTGGAAGCGCAAACGGCGCAATTGTCAGCCAATTCTTTTTCTACTACTACCAAGCTGAATGCTGAAGTGATAACAGCAGTTACAGATACGTTTGGCGATCGCGTTGGGGGAAATTCCGATGAGTCAAACACCATATTTGGCTACCGCACTCGTCTTAATTTTGAAACCAGCTTTACAGGTCAAGACTTGCTCAGAACTCGTTTGGAGTTTGGCGATTTCGGTTCAATCAGGAATGCGTCAGGCAACACGAGTATGACGAGATTGAACTTTGACACCAACACAAACAACGATGTCATCGTACCGCACATACTCTATCGCTTTCCCGTCAGCTCGTCCGTAACTTTCACTGTCGGCCCTGCTGGGGTTGGTTATACCGATATCACCGATACGCTCACTCCCCCAACTGTTGCCGATGATAGCCAAGGAATTCCTTCTCTATTTGGCGAATATAGTCCTTTATATCGCCGGGGAGGTGGAGGCGCTGCGATGAATTGGAAAATTCAAGAAAACCTGAATCTAACTTTAGGTTATCTAGCAGGTAGACCTAACGTTCCAACAGATGCCAATGGTTTATTTAATGGCACATACAACGCTTTGGCTCAACTTGCCTATTATGGCGATTGGGGGGCAATTGGTGTTGCTTATTCTCATGGTTATGCACCTCAGAATGAGGTTGACTTAACCGGGGGAACTGGTAGTTTTCTGGCTACGCAGCCGTTTGGGGATAATATCGCCGCATCGCACAATATCTTTGCTCTACAAGGATATTATCGAATTTCCCCACGTTTTAATGTTCACGGTTGGGCAGGTTATATCAACGCCGATGCTAAAAATTCTGGTTTAAGCCGAATTGCTGATGGTAGAGGTGGAAACTTTGTTACTAACGTCAGCGTTGATAGTAACGCAGATATTTGGTATGGCGCTTTAGGTTTAACTTTCCCAGATGTAGGCGGTAAAGGCAACTTACCTGGAATTTTGGTCGGTTTGCCACCGAAAGTGACTAGCAGTGATGTCCGCCAGGATCGAGACACTTCATATCACGTTGAAGCTTTTTATCGCTTCCAATTAAATGATTATATTTCCATGACCCCAGGCTTCTGGGTAGTTTTTAATCCAGAAAACGATAGCAGGAACGATACTCAATATGTCGGAGTCCTGCGTACTAGTTTTGACTTTTAACTTTCAACCGCCAGAAGTCCCGCCCTATAAGCTAATGTTCACTCCCTTTGCATAAAAGATAGTCGTTAAAGAAGTCACTCGTCAGGAGCCAGGATTCCAAACCGCATTCTGTCTCCTGACTCCTGCAAAGCTGACTCCATTTCATTACAGATATGCACATTAGATGACGATTAGCTTAGCCGCAGGCTTGAGGGCGGGAGCCGATGCTAAAATCATCCTGGGAATATTGCCAAAAAAAATTAATCCAGCCCACAGGCGCGAATCTGTTTGTTGCGGGTGTGGTCAAAACTAGTTGCTGAAAGCGCCGGGCGCTCACCAATAAGCTAAGTAGTTCAAATGCTTTGGTCATACCCGCTGAAATACGACAATCCCATTTGCTGGTATGACTACACGAATCTGCCCATTACTTGAAGGGATAGATGCTGCCAAATTACCAACATTATTCCCACCGTATTGTTCGGCATCGCTATTGAAGATTTCTCTCCACAAGCCATTTCCCAGCCGGGAACTTTCGATTGTGTATCCTGCGCCAAATGGGTAATTATTTAAACTTGCTACAATCAGGAACTCTTGGGAATCATCCCAACGCCGAAAAGCGATCGCTCGGTTGGCATTGTGAACGTGAATAATGTCGATATTGTGCGATCGCAATCCTGAATAGCTCAATCGCAACCGAATAATGTCCTGATAAAATCGGAATAACCTCTGTCCATTCGTTTGGCGTTCGCCGAGCAAATCCTCGCGGTTATTCATAAAGTCGCCGTATCTATATTGTCTTTGCGCCCCAATTTCTTCACCCATCAAAAACATGGGAGTTCCAGCCGAGAGCATAGTCATCCCACAAGCAAAGTGACAGCGGGCTTCAGCAGAGCGCCGAGTGTCGCCAATCAATGGTGCTGAGTTCACCGCCGCTAAAATAGTCCGCCGCGACTCCACCCGATTACCACCTTCATCGTAATACGAGTTACCAGCCTCATCATGAGATTCGTGATACACAACCTTATGACTACCAGATGTTGCCAACGCTCCAGCAAAATAATCCATCGCCAGAGGATCGTTACCACCATATCCAGCAGTGGGAATCAATTTGGCATACTCTGTTCCTTGCCGAGCATCACCTACTAAATGGTGGTAGAAGTTGGAATACCAAGTTGCATCAAATCCCAAACCGCCATTGTCGGGCGACTGGGTGACTTGCTCCCAATCAGAATGATCCTCAGCCATCAGCATCACATCTGGTCGAATCAGCTTCAGAGTCCGAGTCCATTCTCTGAGGAATTTAGCACCAAAAACGTTGACATTACCTAACGGTCTACCGTCAGCGTGTAGCACGTTATATGAATGCATTGAAGTCGTTTGATCGACTCGGAACCCGTCTACATGAAACTCTTCCACTAGAGTGGCGGCGCTGCTGATAAACATTTTGCGCACCATCTCTTCATGGAAGCGGGGGGAAAAGCCAGTAGACATATTATCGATATATCCCCCTTCTGGAAATGGTCTACCATCTGAGTAAAAATAATTACCTGAGTGACCTTCGTACCAGTAATAGATGTTTTGTTCGGGGATATCTGAATCATAAGCCCACTGTGCGCGTCCTGCATCTGGGGAATAGTGGTTGTAAACCACATCCATAATTACCGCGATGCCATTACGGTGGCATTCTCTAATAAAATGCTTCAGTTGATCTCGACCGCCAGCACTGTATTCCAGAGCAAAATAGTGAGATGTTTCGTAACCCCAATTTTGCTCGTCTCTAAATTCAGACATGGGCAGTAATTCAACTGCATTCACACCAAGATCTACTAAATAAGGCAGCAATGCAATAGCATCACCAAAATTACCAGGTCTATTAGTACTGTATCCCAAGGCTCCCACATGAAGTTCATAGATAACAAGATCTTCAACACGGCGAGGAACCGGGCGATTGGGGTTGAATTCATTCTGCCAAAACTCTGACTCAGAAATAAATTCCCCCTGTGATGGTGAAATATCTCCCTGAAACTCTCTCAGTACTAAATCTGGATCGATAACCACCGAGCAACTGATTGAACCGTCAAGATCCCGATAATCGCCAGAATAAGCATCTCGGCTGGGGTTTGTTCTACCTTGACCCATTTGGCAGCGGGAATATAAATCTGTTTTATACTCCACCCTATTGTCCTGTTTTGTAATCCGATACATATAGGGCTGATGGTCGAAGGTGGAAAAGTTTGCAAGCGTTGAGTTGACTCCATCCGTTTGCCAAATACCCCCTTCTTGCCGAGATAACGTAAACGATCCGCGAGAGGAGTCGATACCAGAACCGTCATCGCCAATGTAGCCGCTACCACCAAAAACAACTTCAACATTTTGAGCATTGGGAGCCCAGACGGCAAATTGAATCGCTGGTTGGTTTGCGCCGTTATAGTATTTCTGCGCTCCCAGATGACGACAGTGGGTGAGGTAATATCGTTCTTGCCTCAGCTGGTTGTTGTTGGCAGGTTGTAAGTAAAAACTGCGATAGCGATCGCTCGAATTGCTGTCGTTAATCTCCGTCGCAATTCCCCCAAGGTTTTCGCCTGCTGGGCTATCTAAAATCACACCCCAGCGAAACAACCAGCCAATTTGCGAATCATCTAACTCAACTGTGGCTGTAAAGCAGGGACACCCGTCTTCAGAAGTTGTCTGTTGCATTGGCATAGTAGCCCACTGGTTAGAGTAGCGACCATTTTCATCCCAACTTCCAGTTAAGCGGACATTGCGAAAGATATTTCTTCTTAACCCTGTGAGATAAGTAAATTGAATCGGAGTAGGCATAATATTTGTTAGTTAAAAGTCAGTAGAGACGCGATATATCGCGTCACAACAAAAGTCAAAACTGAAGAAATATGAGAGAGCAGGTGCAAGGGAGAAGATTTAATCTAAAATCCCCGTATTCCCTAGCCTCTGGTCCCCAGTTTCTTTCTAGCTAATTACTGGTTGAGCCATCCGGCTGGATAAATCTGCTTCTAAAGATGGTGGATCGTCCTGATCAGTAAATCCTTGGCTAATTTCAACAATTCTGCCGTCTGGATCGGCAATCCAAACTGTACGCCAGCCAGGAATATAATCATCAAAATTCAGAGGCCCTAGGGTAATCTTGGCATCTGCCCCCATTTGGGCTAGCTTGGCATCAACGTTATCAACTTTAAAAGCCAGGTGGCGGACGCTAGGATACTGAGGGCCATCGTTGGTGGGAGGGGGTAAGGTTCGTTCCTCTTTGGCCTTAAATAACTCCAAATAGAAGGCGCTATCACCCATCTTGATAAAGACAATGCGATCGCCATCTGGAAGTGGTGCAACCCTAGCCCGCTTAAAGCCGAAGTGTTTGGTGTAGAATTCTTCTGTTGCGATCGGGTCAAAGCAAGTGAGTGCAACTTGAGAAAAAATTTGTAAAGTCATGCTCCACCGCCCAAATTATGCTCTTGTTTGATTAAATCAGATACTTTTTCAGCGATCGCTACAATGCCTGTATGGCAGTTTCCCGAAGTCACAACAGGCATAACGCTAGCATCAGCTACCCTGAGTCCTTGCACCCCATAAACGCGCAATTGGGGATCTACAACTGCCATGCGATCCACGCCCATTTTGCAGGAACCAGCTTGATGGTGGTAAGAATCGGCTCTTTGCCTCACAAATGCCTGTAGTTGGTCGCGATCCTTCACGTTTGGCCCTGGTAGTAACTCTTGTTTCACCCAGCCTGAAAAAGCTTTGGTAGCAAATATGTCGCGGGCAATTTCGACTCCTTGCATTAACCTTTCCAGATCGGATTGGACACCCAAGTAATTAGGATTAATTAAGGGTTTATCGAGTGGATTATTACTCGCCAATCTGATCCAGCCGCGAGATACGGGACGAACAACACCGGGTAAGATACTTACAGCATTAGGATAGTTTTGACCAATGATGATGTCAAATGGGACGTGGACAAAGGCAATTTGCAAGTCAGGCCCGATCCAACCAGGTTCTGATTTACAGAACAAGGCACTTTCTGACATATTTTGGTTAGGTGGCGGTACGGGTTGCGAAGTTTCGTAGATTACACCAGTGAGGACGTGATTGTGAAAGTTTTCGCCGACACCAGGCACATCTGCAACAACCGGAATACCAAATTCTTGTAGGTGGCTAGGGTTGCCAATACCAGAGAGTAACAACAGCTTAGGTGACTCGATCGCACCAGCGCAAACAATCACCTCGTAATTAGCATAAGCGGTTTTGATTTCGCCGTTTTGACTGTATTCTACACCTTTAGTGCGATCGCCTGAAAACAACAACCGCATCGCCTGAGAGTTAGTACTTATAGTTAAATTCGGTCGTCCTAAAATCGGATTGAGGTAAGCAACTGCTGTACTATGACGCTTGCCATCCTTAATATTGACATGATGCCAGCCAGCCCCTTCCATATTGGCGCCGTTGAAATCTGGGGTATAAGGATAACCCAATTCCATGCAAGCTTGAATAAATGTCTCAGAAGTCGGATTAGGATTGTGCAACTTAGCATTGGCAACGTGGAGCGGCCCGCCTTTCCCTGCCCAAGGACTGGTATCATCTTCCTGATCTTCTAGTTTTTGGAAGTAAGGTAAAAGATCTTGGTAAGACCAGCCAGGACAGCCATTGTACGCCCAGTTGTCGTAATCTGACTGATGCCCTCTAATGTGCATCATAATATATAGATTACTGCTGCCACCTGGGATTTTACCGCGCGGTTCGTGAGTGATGCGTCCATCTAAGCCTGGTTGAGGAACGCTGGTATAGTTCCAGTCCACGTCTGAACCAAGTAAGGTAGGCCATGCTGAAGGGTTGGCAACATTAGCGGGAATTTGGGGGCTACCAGCTTCTAAAGCCAGCACTTTCACATCTGGGTTTTCAGTCAGTCGGTTGGCAACAACTGCACCAGCAGAACCAGCTCCTACAACAATAAAATCATATTCATTCATACAGCCGATCTCCACTGTTCAAGAGTTTGAATTGGGTAGAAATAGAGAGGGATGTGGCTTGTAGGCAACTTTTTTGCACAGCGCCTGCTGAAACTACGAGCATCGATACCAGGTGCTCGTAGTTTCTATCACGGGTGCAAGTTTGAGAACACATCACCATAAGATAGCCACAGCTTGAGCATTGCGTTTTGGTTAAATGACTGTTTGAAATGTAGTAACGTTGGGCTGTACTGCCTCAGTTGGAGCAGCCAATATTTTGAATTAGCATTTTCTCATATCTTGCTTTCACGAATTAGAAAAAAATGAATTTTTACTACAAACCATTAGTGACAATGCTCAATAAGCCGTTAACAATTAACCCAAATCCTGATTAACAAAAGGATCGAATGGTCTAGTGTCGTGGAAGTTAGCCATATATTTAATCTTGCCGTTTTCTATCCGAAAATAGTTAGCAACATTTGCTTCAATTGGTACGCCGCTAGCGTTGGCAGCTGAAATGTGGGAAACGACACACGCTTCGTTACCATTAATTACAATATTTTGTGGTTGATTTTGAAAGCGAGAATAGCCTCTTTCGAGTCCGCCGATCGCACCACGTAAAGTTTCAATTCCTTCTAAATGACCTGCTAATTGTTCGTCCATGACAATATTGTCAGAAAATAAGGATAGCCAGGTATTCCAATCGCCTGCATTTGCAGAGTCGTAGTATTTGGTAATTACATCTTGAACGTTCATAAATTCTCCTTGTTGGTTTGGGGATTAATATTTAAACGCAGAGGTATAAGGGAGGTAAACGCAGAGGTACGCTTTCTTTAGAGGTTGGGGTATCCTGGTAGGGGAGTTAGCGAGTCTACAATGTAGGTGAAGATCGCTGGTTGTTGAGTAGTGGGAGATCGCATCACAACCCATCTTTGAGCCGCATCAAAGGCTAATTTTTCGCTCTTTGGTGCGGGTGGGTTCCAGCGGCTAGCTTCCCAACGCACAACTAACTGAACCTCTGCGCGATCGCGTGTAGTTGTAATATCTAGGGTTTGTAGAGTATGCACTTCATCAAAGAAGGTGTGAATTATGCGATCGTACCACGAGTTAAATTCATCCAAACCATGCAACGTAGTTTCCGGTAACTGCATTTCTAAATTTTCACCTGCTAACAAAGGTAAAATTTCGGAAATGGGCGCGTGAACGTCTAATTTTTGATACCAATCGTTCACAAACTGTCTAACTTCAGATTCAGTAACAGATGCTAATAAATTCATATTTGAAACTTATGATAATGTGAGTATTACTATCAGAAATCTGGGGATTAGAAAAGAGTTACGAATCTACTTTGCTAATCCCCAATCTCTAATTCCTATTCTGGTCTTTAACGCCAAAACTCGTCGAACTGGGCAGTACCGTCGCCAAAAATAGCTCCTCTACCTTCAATTACTTTGCCCTCACGCCAACGCAGAACATGGACAACATCAATAGCAAGTTGTCTGTTTTCCTCTCCAGCACGATGTCCGGTGTTGTGCCTGATGTCTGCGGAAGTGTTGCCTGTAATCAGAACTCCTTCCCAAGACATCTGGAAACTGTTGTCGGTGAGATATCCTACTTTGTCCATAAAAGAGAGGAAATCATCTAAGCCTCTTTTCAAGCCGGAAATTTGATTGTGTCCCGGCACTAACCAGGTCATATCTTTATCCCAGTACTCCTCAATTCTCTGTCTGTCGCCGCTAGCCAGCACTTCGTATGCTCCTCTAACGCGCTCTTCTGTCAGACGCAGCGCCCGTTGCTGATTTGAAGTGCCGATCCCGGCTCTCATCATTTCTTCAGTCATGATCGTCCCGCCTTGAACTGCCCAAGCACCTGCTGGCACTTCATCCACTAAGGTATAGACGTAGGGGCGGACAATTTCACCCATGACATTTGTGAGGGCATTGCTTAATTCTTGAACGATCTCGCCTTTTTGCTGCGAACTAGCGAAGTCTTCTAACAAGGTAACGCGGATAATAGGCATTTGAATTTCTCCTTTTTTGTGTTTGGGTTGAGTTAAATCAGCTACCAGTTACCGAAAAGCGAAATTTTCTTGGTTTCATCGCAGTAACTGTTACGCTAAGCGATCGGGTATGGGTTTGAGAGTGTATACTGCATTGAAAAATTGATCGACTGTGTGTTGATCGCTGATGTAAACTTGAACGTTTGCAATTCTGCCGTCGCGGATCTGATAGTGAGTGCAGTTATTGGCATCCAGCACTGCTCCGTTAGATGCTGTTCCATGTCCGCGATGGACTTCCACCACTGTGTCTTCGCCAAAAGTATCCAATCCGATCAAATCTACTTGGATACCCGATCTGCCAAGCTGTTCAAAGAAGGCGAGGACTTCCTCTGCACCATTTTTAGTGCCTGAAAGTGGATGATGTCCTGGTAAGCGCCAGATCAGATCGGGGGCAAATATTTCTTTGCGGATAGTGTCCATGTCACCGCGATTAAAGCATTCATACATTCTTTGCACGAGTTCTACATTAGCAGCCATTTTTTTCTCCTTTGTTGAATAAGATTGGAATAGAGTGAATTGAATTAACAGGGGAGACACAGAGGACACAGAGAGGAAAGAGAAAAGAACGCATATTTCGTGTTTTCCTCGCCACTCGCTACTGTCCGCATTTAGTGCCGATGAGAGAACCTGGCACTTCGCTGCTGATTACGAGATCGATCAGGAAGGGGCCATTGTGAAATAGAGCTTGGGCGATCGCATCTTTAATCTGCTCTGGTGTTTCCACACGCACCGCTTGCACTCCCATCGCCCGTGCTAGCTCGTCAAATCGGATATCCGGTTTGCATAAGTCGAACGAAGCAGGAAATTCATGTTGCGGAATCTGCTGCTCTTCCCAGTACTGCAAAATATTCAGCTTGAGAATGCGATAGCTGCGATTGTTGCAGATGACAAATTTGGCATCAATATTGTGATGGGCAGCAGTCCATAACGCCTGGATAGTGTACATAGCACCACCATCGCCCGTAAAGCCGATCGCAGTTTTGTCTGGATGAGCTAGTTTAATTCCAATTGCGCCGGGAATACCTACACCGAGAGAACCACCGCGCGTCTGGAAATAATGCCCTAGTGTCGTTGGTGGAACATACCGACACAGTTCTTCAGAATGAGTAATCGCCTCATCAAAGACGACCGCGTTTGGTGGCAATTGTCTAGCTAGTTCTTCTGCAAACTGTGACAAATGCAGTGGCACTAAGTCGCGCACGGCTCGATCTGCCTCAAACTGCTCAGCCATTTGCTGCTTTTTGGCTTCGGCTATTTGAGTAGTTCTTTGGAGAACTAACCGCTTCTGCTCTGGGGTCAATGTCTTTTCTAATTCAGCACCCAGTTTGGCAAGGGTAGTTTTCGGATCGCTCACTAAACCCAAATCGACTGGGAAATTTTTAGCAATTTCATAGGCATTTAAATCGATGTGAATAATTTTTGTCGTAGGAGCAAATGCACCAGACAAAGCGGGAAATACTTCAGGAAAAACATATGTACCGCAAATCAAAACGACATCGGCTTGGGATGTGATGCGGCTACTACTTGCTCCAAACATATGACCTAGCAAACCACCATATAGTGAATGGGTAGCGCTCATATTTGGTTCTGATGAATCTGCACCCCAGACTTGAGCGCCAATCAGTTCGGCTACGCGGGTTAATTCAGCTTGGGCATCAGAATAAGCTACACCGTCACCGACAATAATGAGTGGATTTGATGCCGTAGCCAACATTGCTGCTGCCTGAGCGATCGCACCCGCTTCCGGAGCCACCCGCGTTATCGGGATCGAGGTAGGAACAACCTCTTCCTCATTTATTGCATCGAGAACATCCATCGGTAGAGAAACAAAGACTGGGCCCATTGGCGGTGTAGCAGCAATTTTGATTGCCCGCCGCAACACGCGCAGCAGCGAAGTAGGATGCAAGACTCTAGTTGCCCATTTAGTAACGGGCTTTGCCATACTTACCAGATCTGCCGCCATCTGAGCATCCATCGCGTCGTATTGCGTGCCTGCCTCGCCCACTAGCACGACTAACGGGGCATGACCGCGCATCGCTTGATACAACATACCAATGCCATTACCTAGACCAACACCGCTGTGAAGTTGCACAATTGTTGGCTTTTTAGTGACGCGGGCATAGCCATCAGCTGCCGCTACCGCGATCGTCTCTTGTAAGGCAAGGATATATTCAAATTCCGGGTAATAATCGCTGAGTGAATCGAGGAACCCCTCTTCAACTGTACCGGGGTTGCCAAACATATAGTGGATACCATCTGCAAGCAATTGTTCGATAACAGCAAACCGACCATTTCTTTTATGCATAACTTCATTTCCTATTAGGGACGAGGAGCGAGGAGTAAGGAGCGAGAAGTCATAAATTAACGTCCCCTTGTCCCCCCAGCACCTTGTCCCCTTGTCCTTTTCTTTACCAGCCGTACCGTCTCAACCCGTGTTCTAAAACTTCCACTACCCTTTGACCAGTGGCATAAGAATCTGGGGTAGAGCGTCCTGTAATGAATGGGTAATCAACAATCACAGATACTTCATGCCCGACATTGCCGTGAAATTGCCCTTCAGGGCCTGTGGCATCGCGGAGAATGTACTCTAGTGGATAGAACGGTGGGCCAAAGTTAATGTTGCCTAGGCTAGGATCGACGTTCGTTCCCATAAATCCCGTACCGTCTTTGTAGTCATATTCCAAGCAATGACCTGTAACGTGCTTGCCCCAGATAATACTTTTGCGATCGCCAATGTCACGTGCAAAGGCAAGACAAGGAACGCCGTAACATTCTGCGGCAATTGGCTTACCCATTTGGTAAAAGCTGAGAATCAGATCGTGGACTCTTTGGTTATTAACCAAATCGACCATCGGGCCAGCGCCGCCTACAATCAGCATAGTGTCGTATTGTTGCAAATCCTGATCGCGCACTCGATCCAGAGTTCTATAGTATTCCTCCATTTCTCGGATGAATTTCGGTGAACTCCAATACGGTCTTTCAGGCAACCACTCTCTGAGATTTTTGGGATTATTTAGACGTGGGTTACTAGGCTCGTCTAAAGCTCTGACTTTCTGTGCCATTTCTTCTGAAACAACTGGGCGACCCAAAGGTGGATCTACATATGTCGCGTCCATGCTTGCAGAGATAGCTACAGGTCGTTTGCCTGTTGGAGTGGCAAAGTCAACAGAGTAACCTGCGGCATCGAAAGTTTCAAGCGGCCCGACTAATTCTTCTCCCCAGTAACCCCATTCAGATAGCACGATCAAAATCTTTCTAGTCATTTGAAATACTCCAATATAAAGTGATTAGCGATTAGCAGTTGAGTTAAATCTTTACCTGGCTGCTTGCAATACTGTTTGTTCTTATGCCAGTAGAGATACGCCTTGTTCTTGCCGAACGATTTGCTGGGCGATCGCATCAATAAAAGCGTTCACATCTTGTCCTGATCGCCCCGTTACCATGTCGCCATCTACAACAATGTTGGTGGGCGATGGCACGTAAACTGCACCTGCATTAGCGATGTCTGCAAGGACAACTTCATGACAGATCACCCGTCGTCCTTTGAGTAGTTCTGGCATGGGTGTCAGCAGCCACAGCCCGTGACACAGCAATCCTTTGATGATTTTGGGGTTTGCCATTGCCTTGGCGAAGAATTCTACTGCTGGGGCGGTGCGAGTCTGCTCTGGGCTAATTGGCTGTCCTGCTGGTGGCTCAAAGTAGCGCAGACGCACGCTGGTGTAATTAGCAGCCATGATGACAGCCGCATATTCATTAATGTCTACATTCTGAAAGTCGATGTTGACTTCCAATGTTGGTAGGCTTGTTTGGTGTCTATTTATCCTATCTGCGTCTTCTACACTATCAACGTCGCTGACGAAACGAACACTTTGATTACCCCACAGCCGAGACATGAAATCTACAGTTGCTCCAAGTTCGGGAAAGCGTGTTTGATAAGCCGCAATTTCTTGAGGAATGAACTCAGTTTCAACCAGAACAGCGATTTTCTTGCCTTCAAGTGTCTTAGTCACCATCTGTTTCCTCCTATGCACTTAAAGGTTTCAGTTCGACAACGATTTCTGCCTCTGAACCGAGGTGAAATTCGCGATCGCTTAGTTCAATCCGAAAGTTATCGGGGTCGATTGCATCGCGTTCGCTACCATCAATGTTGATCCGGCTGATTTGGAAGGTATTGGGTTTGACAAAATCAGGTAAGACGTTAATAGAGCGTTGCCGACAATGTTTACTTGGTTTGAAGTAAAGGCAGAAAGGCTTTTTCGTCACGTAAGAACTGATATAGATATGAGCCAAATAATTTAGCTCGAAAGCATGGTATCCAGAGATAGCATGACCACCTTTGTTGTCATAGTCGCCTTGAGTAACTGGTGTGCCACCATCAGTAACTCGGAAGAAGACTCCTTTGTTTTCTTGATCCAAAAAGAATAAATTCCAGAAAGCTGCTGTTTCTTGGGCAAGGCTTAAATACTCTTTCTTTTGAGCCTCATCCTCATTACTACAGCCATGCAGAATCAAGTAAGCCAGAAGAGCTTGTTCTTGTTGCCAAAAGTCCTTAGTATTGCTCCAAGGAAATTCCAAAGGCATCCCGTTGCTGGGATTTCGCTCTACAGTATCGAAGATTCCGCCTCGGTAAAGGTCTACTCCAATCTCAGCCATGCTAGCCCCTAACTTATCTGCTAGCTTCATTAACCGATCCGCCAACTGTTTGGATTGCTCCGCTTCTTCTGGGTTCTCAGCCGCCGCTTTATCAGCCGTAAAGTAGTAGTAATTGGCAACGCGGGTTAGGTTCCACGCAATCTTTAAGTTATGTCCTACAACGGCTCGGTTTTGCTGCCAGCGCCAAGTTTGATCTGGTTGCCAGTTGCGGAGAAACCGTTCGTTTACAAATGGAACGTTGGAATCTGGATCGGGAAACTGCTCGATAATAATTGTGCTAGTGGTACGGAGGATTTTTTTGCAGATATCGAGGAACTGTTGTAGTTCTTCAAAGCGACCCTCAGTAACTGGCAATGGTTCCAGAGCTAGCATTAAGTTAACAAGATAAGCTGGGATATGATCGCCAATTGAGTTCCAATTCTTCCTAGCTTGGTTGTCACCCAAAGCAGGACTATCCCAACTCATGGTTGCATAGTCGAGATGGGAGAAATAATCTCCGTAAGCATCTTCGCCATACTTCGATTCCAGGTCGAGAAAGAAATCATTAAAGGTGCGAATTGTCCGCGCAATATCATCCAGTACTTCCCAATCTAGGGTGATTCGATAGTATTGAGCCAATCCAGCTAGTGCATATATTTGTTCGTAGAGGGGAATTGTGCCTCTATCGTCGTCGTTTTGGGAAGTCATGTATAGTTGATAGCTATACTGTGTCTTGCGCTTGCCAGATGCCCAAAAACAGTGTTTACCATCGCTAGTTAAGCTGCGGAAAGTCTCGCGTTGGT
The DNA here is from genome assembly GCA_036704105.1 of Leptolyngbyaceae cyanobacterium. GTDB lineage: Bacteria > Cyanobacteriota > Cyanobacteriia > Cyanobacteriales > Chroococcidiopsidaceae > Chroococcidiopsis. Next base: position 14,205 of record DATNQH010000362.1, read on the forward strand.
ATTGAACTCCGGCACGAGCAGCCGATAAATAACTTTCGCATCCAGTCAGCAAGTAAGCTGAGGAAAGACCATAGATCAACCTAGCTAAAGTTGAACTTTCTTGAATATTGTCATCTGTTCGCAGGCCAATGATGTTTAAGTTAGTTTGGTACAGCTTAAAATCATCAATTTCATAGGTCATCTTATTAGGAAATAAGAAGCCCAACCAAGTATCAGCTAGACGGGCAATTTGTGTAATCCACCAGTGTGTTTCCTCAAATAGAAATTCTCCGTTAGATGATTGTAGTAAGCTAACGATACGTGCGTCAAAGCGGCGATTTACACCATCTTCTAGATATACTCCTTGTATTACTAATAGGCGATCGCGCTGGATATACTTTCTGATTAGCTGGGAGGGGTTCCAAGAAAACCCTTCAGGATTAGGGTAGCGATCGCGGTTAATCCCGTCTAAATTCTGCATGAATTGAAATTGGGTTTCTCTGCCAACATATACCCAAAATTCCTCACCACTCCGACATTTAATACTAAAAGCAGCGTCTTGTTCTTTAATCTCATTCACGTAACCCATGAATGTTGTGCTTTGAGTAAATCGCTTCATAGCTTTTCTCCTTTTTTTTGCGTTTTTCTACTCTATTACTCGAAGAGCTATTGAACTATTTGACATCTTTATTGGTCTACTTTTGTAGATAAATTGCTAACCACAATAGCATTTTCACGAGTTTAATTCATAAAGCTTTATTTGGAAAATAAAAATGTTTGCCTGATTGATTCGTTGATACCTACCTTAAAAAAAATAACTTCGATATACAAGAGACATTTTTTCTGTATGATGCGCTATTTTTTCGATCTGTTTGTAACTACTCATGTTTATTTAAAATAAGGTATAAAATTTATGTATTAACAGAACATCTTTCAAATACAGCTTGAATTCTTTTGCTGTTCCCTAGGCTGGTTAGTTTTAAATTTATCTCATAGAAGTAGGCATATATATCTAATAAATATTATGTTCAAACCATGACAAATCTAATGGTGTAGGCAATACTTTTAGGTTAAGGGGGAAAGGGAAATGGTTAAAGTCAGGAAAACGCTTTATGCAACGCCCCTTTTTATTCCTTTTCCCTTGACCCTTTTACCTTTAACCGAAAAGTATTGATGGTGTAGGAAGTTATTGCTAGCCGTGAATCATTGTTCAGGTGCTACACGAACGACGCTAATTTAGTTAATGTATCCTACGGTTTATTTGTATAGTACGTTAGTTCTAAAATTAACTGCTATAGAAAAATAAAACATTCCAGCTATATACTTTATATTCGCCGCTCGGTTTGCTCAAAAAAACTGCAATAGTTTCTCCACTTCAATTTCTAATCTCATCTCCACATTGAGTCTGAAACAGAATAGTTTAAAGGAATATGTGAATCAGCGTACTTTACACTCAACCTTTTACACAAAATATTTTTGTAGGAGTAGATTTATTAATGTATGGATTTTTTTTTGCACCCCACTCCTACCTAGATTTTGTTTGATTTAAGTTTAGGCTACCAATTTTAGATTTGATGTTTTTTATTTTGGCTGAACAAGTCTTGGCTGTCAGGCTCTTTCAGACGAGCAATCTGCTTTCAGAATCACCAAAAACTGGTAGCAAGAGAGCAATAAGCCACCAACATTAATCTGGAGCGTTTTATTGACATTCAATTTGGTAATTATCGAGTTTTGGCATAACCAATTTAAGAGTATTTAGATACTGCTTGATACTTTTGCTGTCTATAAAAATTTTTAGTTGTATGCCAAGAATGATTCTTTTAAGCTGGGTAAAAATTATGCTTTACCCAGCTTTTATGATAAACAGGAATAGAGAGATGCGGTGCGATCGCCATTTATTCAAACAGTATGAGTACAGTTGGTATGAAAGCTGCCGGAATGAACATCTTTTCGTATTTCAAAATTAAAGAGTTAGTTGAAAAACTTAATCGTTTGAAAACAAGAGATAAGTTATTTCCCAATAGTACGTTTTTTCGGTTTATTTGCAAGCAATCTAGCTGCGATATAAAAGTCGCCATGCTTGGGGAGTTGTGCCGTTGAGGCGACGAAATAGACGAATGAAATAACCTGAATCGAAGTAGCCTACTGCTTCAGCTATTTGATTCACAGAGCGGTCGGTTTCTAGTAGTAGGCGACGTGCTTCTGTCATGCGACGCTCGACGATCCAACTTAATACAGTCCGTCCAGTTTCTCGCCGAATTAGGTCAGTTAAATAGGCAGGAGAAAGGCTAACTTCCTTAGCTACATCTTGCAAACCAATGGAATTGTGGTAATTGGCTTCGATGAAACACAAAACTTTTTTGACTAGGGGGCGAGATTGAGCGGGAGCATTTTTTGACTTGGGTAATTCGGGCGTTGTGAGTCTTGCAGTTCCAATTAGCAATAGCATTAAAAGTGCCCGTGCTGCTTCTGTAAAACCAAATTCTTTGCCGCAAAGCTCGCTTTGTAGTTGTGCTAACAGTGCTAACCATCGCGGGCGCTCCTCAACGGGAATCCAGAAGTGCCTAGTTTCACTGCTCTCGGTTTGCAGAAATGAATTTAGCAGTTGATTGGGCAACATTAAAAATATATCAGCATCAGTGTATGCAGGGTTAAGAGCATCAGCTCCAAAACCAACAATCCACTTAGTTGCCCCATCGAGTCCTGTAGGATCGTGAACCTCGCCTGGAGCAATCAGAAAAAGATCCCCAGGTTTAGCCCAAATTTGGCGATCGCCCATCGAGTACCAGCCTTCACCGTCTTCAACAAAAAAAAGTTCAAAAAACGAATGAGTATGAGGACGTGACGGTTGAGTTTTTAAACAGCCTGTGGAATGAAATACTGTTACTCTTGGTTGAGTGGGGGTTTGGGCAGATAGGGTCAATGTTCGTGGTGTCGTAACGCGATTAGCTAACTGCATGACGGTATATGACTTGAACATAATATAACTAACAATATCTACATACATAGTTAAAGTTAGCTTTTCCGGAAGAGGAAGCTTAATTGATGCTAGCCATTAAAGTTCTGGAGAAAGTCTGTCAATTGTATTGCTTGCTCTGAAGCTGTTCGTCGTTCGCAGTTTGCAACAAAGGGGCGACTTCGACCAGGAAAAAGATTTTGTATATCGGGAAGAATCTGCTAAAAGCTAATCTTTTGTACTCTTCGGTATGCAATTCTCCTGCATTTGATAGCTTCAGCTTATTGTAAAGGAGATTTTGTCTACATCAAATTAATTTGATGTTCAAACCATTACATTATTTCCGGTTCAAATGCTTAAAAAAGCCTAAAGTTTTTATTTTTTACTTGCTATATATTTCTGCTTTAAATTCTCTTGCTAAAGTTTAAGAAATATAAAACTAGGAGTCACGCTCGATTGCTGCATATTGTTGAAATGGTCAATTTCAATACAAGTGGCTTAAATCTACCTTTTACCTACAAAGTAAGTTAAGTAACGCAACACCATTACCTGACAAGATTTGCTATATAGCACTCTGAGCTATGAACAAAACACTTATCGACTATAGCAACCCTAAATGATTCATAAATATTTCATATAGTTGTACGAGTGTCCTTTGTACGAATGACGACGGGGAGTATTTCATGACTCAAATGAGCTTGCTATAGTCAAAAAGCAGGACAGTATGCCTGTGAATGCCGTTTCGAGTAATAAAAGAGCTACTGAAATTAATTAACCAAAAGTCTTTTTAATTCTAGATAATTAAAAAGACTTTTGGCTGTAAAGTTAGTAATCTAATAGTATTCATCACCAGAAATAAAAAATGGGGGTAGCGTATAAATTTATCAGTAGATCGAAGCCAACCTTTGAAATTCAAAGTTATATTGGACTAAAGTTGGGTTATAAAAGAGCATCTAGCTGTCTAACTTATACCAAGAGATAGGACGTAATTACGTAGTGTAAATCAAAATATAGCTGGGAGTTATCGAACTGCAACACAACATGGAAGAGAAATACAGAATCGAGTTTAAGTTTCTAAAATAACTACTATAATTTATTTCATAAAGCAGGTATCAGTTGGAAAAAGAGTCAAAATAACAATCCCAAGGGCGACCCAGGTTTAGTTGATAAAAAACGAAAATATCACTTTTTGCAACACAACCTGCGAGGCGTGTTTGCTGTGAATGAGAACTACTATAACTATTTATATGTATAATCGCATCTGGAGTTGATTTCCACCGGATTCCCGGTTTTTCGTCCAGAAGTTACACTGTCAAAACTGCTTGTAGAGTCAACATACAAGCCTATGAAGTGACAAGAAAAAAATCATTTTATATGTATAATCGCATCTGGAGTTGCTTTCCACCCGACCCCGGGTTTTGTCGTCCAGAAGTTACACTGTCAACACTGCTTGTAGGGTCAACATACAAGCCTATGAAGTGACAAGAAAAAAATCATTATTTTTACACACAAATATTATTAGCATGGCTAAGACGGTAATCATCACAGGTGCTTCTCAAGGTATTGGCAAAGCAACGGCGCTGCTATTTGCTCGTAAAGGGTATAATATTGTGCTTGCGGCTCGTCAAGCCGATCGCTTAGAAGCTGCAGCAAAGGAAGTGCGAGAACTCGGATCTGAAGCTCTTGCAGTTGCTTGTGATGTTAGAGATTCAGTGCAGGTAAACAACCTCGTCCAAAAAGCGATCGCTCGTTTTGGTTGTGTGGATGTGCTGATCAACAATGCTGGCATATTCTGCTTAGGCCCTGTGGAGGAGTTCTCGCTAAGTGAATGGCAACAGGTAATAGACACGAATCTTTGGGGTTATATCCACACGATTGAGGCAATCTTACCCCATTTTCTGGAGCGGGGTAGGGGAACAATCGTAAATTTGAGTTCGATCGGCGGGATAGTGCCAATTCCCTACCAAATCCCTTACACGACTAGCAAGTATGCCGTCACAGGATTAACCAAAGCCCTTCAGGCAGAATTATCGCCTCAAGGAATTCAAGTTTGTGGAATTTATCCTAATTTCATCCGGACTCAAATCGTAGAACGAACAATCTTTCGCGGTAAGAACGAGCAGACAGCGGGCGATCGCCACGATCTACTGGACAAAGCAATAAACACTCCCATACTGGAGAAGCCTGAAGACGTAGCTTCATCAATTTGGCACGCGATCGAGCATCAACAAACTGATGCAATCGTTGGCACAGCAAAACTGTCAAAGGCAACTTATAAGTTTTTTCCTGGTTTAATGCAGTCCCTCTTCCGGCTTCTGTTTGGCATGAAAGAACGTCGTTATTAACATTATCTAAAACCAGGTACATCGGCACCAATGTCTGACGACAAGCCGCGATCGCAACTAAGCTCAATCTCTTTCACCCTAACCGTCTTTTAGGTGTGCCACGTTGGGATTGGGAGTCATACTTGATCGCACTAATACTACCGTCCGATTCCATATAGGCTCGCTTAACTTTATTTATATCCTCAATGCCTTGCTTGCGTAACTGACTCATCAACTCATCATCTGTGATTAACTCGCGTCTGAGATTGCGGTAGTTCAACCGTCCATCCTTAACTAAAAGTAGAGGAGGGGGACTGAGGAAGTGTTGAATTCGTGGAAATTTATACCCCAACCAATTAAGAGTGTAGCTCCAAAAGATAATAGTTAACACCAGAATAAAGCCGTCTGAGACTGAAGTATAGTCGCTCGACAATGCATTTTGGGCGGCGTTAGCAAAAAGAACTACAACCAGCAAATCTGCAATTCCCATTGCCCCTATTTGGCGATTAGGAAGAAAGCGTAAAATAAAAAAAAGTAGCAGATAAACCAGCGATCCTCGCACAATTAATTCAGCAATAGGGGCGCTGGGAACGAACACTTTGTACCAATTCACGTTTAAAAAATTCATCTAATTTTACTGGTATAGCTCATAAACTAATTCAGTATAAAGGCTAAAACGAAAGCGCGTTTACCTGCTCGTTTAATAGTAATTTACTTTTTAAATTTAATGTTTTATTGAATTAATTTATAAAATTACTTATTCAGATATTATTATTATTTCTTTTTTTGATAAATTGTTTTAGTAAAATACTTTTTGTCTGTAATATTAGCTGAAAGTTGCGCGTTAATAGTTCTACCGACGGTGAGAAAAGATAATCGCTCTCCTAACGGTTTCTTTCATTGTTAAAGGTATGTGGGATCGCAATCGGCAGGAGCGATCGCGCTCCATTTATATCCCATATACCTAGAAAGCTCTACTATATAAAAGTTCCACTTGCCTCGCAGACAAACGTATTACTCTGCACCCGCTTCCCGATCCATTACTGTCTCTATCCCTTCTGCTTCCAAGCGATCAAGTGCCCGGTAATAGCGATCGCGCCACACCTCCTCCAACCCAGCCTTATCGCTGCTGTGCCTTTTTGGTAGAAAAGAATCAGACAACTCCCCCAAAAAATGCATACCGCTTTCTTCTAATTCTCTTACTGCTGCCGAGCGAATTAACGAATGATACTTTTCTTGTGAAAGCGCACTTCTAATTAGGGTAGCAGTGTCCATGATTATGAAAGTAATTCGTGCCAGGGCATAGTAAGCTTCCTGCCAGCGGAAATAACCCAATGTTGGATATGAGTGGTGAGACTCTATGATCTTCAGCAATTTTTGAGCCATGTTGCTAATATCCTCACGAGCGCTACCATCAAAATACCCACTTGCGCCGATGCGGGCTAGCAATTCTGCCGCGTCTGCTGTTTTGGCAGTGCGATGATGGATGCTTAAGGCAAAGGTATTGCGTTCAATCAAATGGCTATATACTGACGAGAAATAGGTAAGGGTCATAGTCAGAACCGAAAAACCTAGGACTGCCTCTAATACCATCAGCAGGCGATAGGTGCTTGTTTGGGGTGTAATTTCTCCCGTACCCAAAGTCGTAAGGGCGTAACCGCTATAGTAGATTGCCGTAGCAAAATCCGTCGGAGTCGCTCCTGTTTCCATTCGGATTTGATTACCCAATGCCGGCCAGAAAATCAGGGCAAATCCCAAAATCAACAGGGATATCCACATCGCCACAGTTGTCACGAGTAGGGTAGGGCCCATATAGGAGAGTAGGCGATCTCTGACGCGAAGCCGCTGCGCGTCTAGGCTTCTTTTGGGTATAAAACTTGCACTTAGTCGGAATATCTGCCAAATTTTCCTACTAAGCGGAACACTAACTACACCCCTACCACCTCTGGGATACAGTACAGTTAGGTATATATCTGCGATCGCCAACAGCACTAGCCCCGCCCCTACCACTTGTGCTAACCAACCCATTTTTTGAAACTTCCTGCTCAGGCTCCCTGCAATAACGACATACTTGCTCCTAATCGAAAGTTATTTATCCGACAGAGGCTAATTTGCTTGTTTTAGCATGATTTATGCTGAAATAGACACAATCTGATGGCAGATCCTCTATTGAGACAATTTACTATCGTGCGGCACATAGTCACAGCAATTGAAGGCTTGTTCCGTCATCACAATCGAAGGGTTTACCGCGCACTTGAGATGAACATTATTGGAATAAAATTGACAGTTCCTACACGGGACTCGATTTAAATGCTTGATCCCAATTAAAAATTCGTCTCTTGCTGCTCTCCCAATCTTAGACAGCATAAAAAACAGCACTGCCCAGCCCATGATAAAGCTAACAGGACCTAAAAACATTAAGACATCGGTTGTACTTAACCCGTGCGGTTTTGCTTGCTCCTGACTTGTTGCATTTAGTTTGATTTCATGTATAATTCTTGGTTGTGTTGCATCCTGTTGCGATTCATCAGCATACATTTTCTTCACCTCTGTTGCAGCTTAGTAGTTTCATCGTAAGATTTACTCATCGTCATTTTGTTTGATCGCTTCTTGCCTTGGAAAGTATGTAGTTAGATGTACTGATAGAGTTATAGCTGGATAAAACTCCTATTGTCTGCCTTAAGTCGAGAAGACTCGAAAGACCATACTTACATTTATACCTAACATAACGAGCTAGTACATCTACTGATATTTTTGCTTATAACCCGTTTTTCTTTACCCTATCTAAATACATAAAATATAAACGTGTATAAATAACGACTATTTACGCCGCGAATTAGCCGAATATCTAAAATAATATTTTAAATAAAAATATTTAAACTACATATATAGAAATGTTGTTGTTCGCACTGCTAGGAATAACTCAAAATTTGCAACTGCTACTTGCCTAAAAGTTGCATTCGTTTTTACCTATGCAGTCAAAAGTATAAATGAGTTCCTCAGATGGAAAACAAAACTTTTTATACCATTAGTTAGATGCGATCGCCTGAATCATATTATATACTTCATCGGAAAAATAGCTGAAATGGTAAAGCTTGCTAGGAAGTGTAAGCGCTGATAGAACTTGAGTTGCTGCGGTTTTACTTTATTATTTGAGTGTCACATTTATTTACTAAACTCAATTTATTCAATTAAATCACTCTAATTCGCCCTGTTTCAAGAAGGTTGTGGCTTTTTGAGTGCTTAAATTTCTGTAAAATTACGGTTGACCTTTTTACTCATTATTTATAGGTTTCATACTAGGGAAAATTACCATTAACTCAAGCCAGTAAAAATCTCTTATTTCATCTTTGAGTAAAAGCACTGATGCGGTTACTAAATGGATATGAAATCATCGTTTCATAACAAACTAAAAACTCTATGAGATTAATTCAGAACTAAGAATATTTGCAGTCTATTTGAACGATTAAAAGCATAAATGTGAGGTTGCCTTACTTCCCATGCCTAAATCTGCACAGAAAGTTTTAAGTTAAGTCCAAAAGTGAATTTTGTTGTTTATTGCGTTTTCTGATGAATTTCACACATTCCCGCTAGTATCTTGATTTGTAACAGTTAATTAAAATAATTCGATGAAATGTACTGTGAACCAACCTACGTTTTTTCTATAAAAAGAAGAAAGCCATCTGAATATAAAGGGGTTAATCCCTAATTTTATTGGCTATTTAATTTAGAGTTAAAGGTCATAGTTGTACTTGTAAGAGCCTTAAATCTGACAATGGCTTGAGACTAAGCGACTTTTAAATCGGTCATGCCGAGCCTAACGACATAATCGTTAATCCGCTTGGTAGGTATGCTTGACAGGACGCTGAGGATGTTTGTGAGTTTCAATCCTGGTGATGCGATCGCATCGCCAGCAATCTGGACACTCCCACTACTTCAAGATGTCTGCGATCTAAATCTTTAAACAATATCGACAGAAGAACATGAGCAGTCAGCATTTGCTCGAACGATCAGTTCTATTTACAAAATAGAGCAAATTTTCAGATGAATGAAAACAGCATTTTGCTGAAGACTTGCGATCGCTAGCAAAAAACTTTGATTGGCATAACTTAGTGCCTGTTCCATACATTTCGTTTCTCACATCTAAGGAATTACTACCATGACTGACTTAATACGTATCGAAGGAACCGATCGCCGTCTGCGTACTCTTGAACCACAAATCATCAACTCCATCAGTGAAGTCATTGCTTCTGGAAAGTATTTACTTGGCCCGCGTGTGGATACCTTAGAGAAAACCATCGGCAAATCTTGGGGTGCTTCAGCCCTTGCCACCAATTCAGGAACTGCTTCCTTACAAATCGCACTCATGGCTGCTAATGTCAAAGAGGGCGATGAAGTGATTGTCCCAGCATTGACCTTTGCCTCTACGGCTTTTGCCGTGCAAGCGGTAGGTGCAACACCCGTGTTTGTTGATGTTGACCCGTACACCCTGACCCTAGATCCGCAAGCTGCTGGTGCTGCTATCAGAAACAACACCGTCGCCATGATTCCCGTGCATCTACACGGTCAAATGGCTGATATGCAACCACTAATGGAACTAGCTACCAAGCATAACCTCACGATTATTGAGGACTGCGCGCAGGCTCATGGAGCTACCTATCAGGGCAAGTATGCTGGTAGTGTCGGCGACTTTGGCTGCTTTTCTTTCTATGCGGGTAAAAATATTGGAGGACTAGAGGACGCTGGTCTAGTAACGTTTCGTGATTCACGCGTAGAACAGAGAATTCGTCGTTTGCGGGATTTAGGTCGAACCACAGAGCGTTATCTACATCACGAGTGGGGCCTGCGGGCAAGGATGGGAGAATTCACAGCAGCAGTTATTCTTGAGCAAATGAAGTACCTAGAAGATTGGAACCAACAACGGGGTGAAATTGCTGCCCGTTATAATGCAGCCTTTACAGACTTGCCGATTAAACTTCCCACCGTCGCTTCAGGACGCACTCACGTTTATTACAAATACACCATGAGGATGCCCTCAGCATTAGAGCGAGAGAAGTTGCAACGACATTTAACAAAAAAGGGAATTGAGACTGAACGCATTTACCCCACCTTAGTTCCCGACCAACCAGCATACACAGACGGTCTACCTCATCGGGTTGAAGACTTGTATGTATCTAAAAAAGCAGTCGAGCAGCTGTTGTGTTTACCCATGTATCCCGAACTGAGCGAACAAGAGATCGACCGGGTGATTGAAGCCGTGCAGCAGTATTATGGCGATGTTGAAAAAAAGTACTATGGTTGTATTACCATGACTTGTTAAAAATATAAAGCTCAGTAGCAACGAAGCTTGATGAACCACTTATTTTGGTTAGGGCCTTGAAATCAGTATTTTTTACGCTCTTAAGCGTTTATATTCATAATTAAAATCAAGGATCGGTACCATTTGTTTCTTACTTACGACTTACGACTTACGACTTAATTTGACAATTCCCCTAGTTTCATAAATAGTTGGCATCACCCTTGAGGGGGCGACGAGCTAGCTAAAGTGCTTGCTGTATAAGAGCCATAGCTCTTAAGCCTTTGCGATAAAATGCCTGCTTATTGCGAATGGATTTGATGAGTTCTTCAACCCATACGTGACATTCATGAAAGGCAACTA
>DATNQH010000363.1:0-17525 GCA_036704105.1 Leptolyngbyaceae cyanobacterium
GATGGGCTTAATTTTGTTAATTGCTCCTAGTTTAAACCAGGAAATTTGTGTATTTTACTGAAAAAATGGAAAATAAGACGGGGAAATCCTAACCCGAAAAATAAGTTGACAAAAATTTACGCTAAACCAGTGGCGGATAGATAGATTTGCTGTAAAGTTGCGGTTGGGTTTAGACGCTTATGTGCGATCGCTTACTAAGTGTACAGAATGGTTACGCAAAGCGATCGCTCTGCAAGTAGAGTGATCTGCTCGAAGCGGCACAACAAAACCAAAACACTCAACAGCCCAACAATTAGAGGATTAGGGGCTTTCGGCGCGAAGAACTTGGTAAATCATTGCCCCAATCTTATTGTTCCTGGGTTGATGAAAGTTTTTTCAATAATCAACAACGGTAAACTATTAATCTATTAATTTATACTCTAATTGAGAATGAAAACTGTTTTAGTAGTTGAAGATTCTCGCACAGATCGCCGTTTGATTATGGCTTTGTTACAACAAATAGGCTTAAACGTGGTTTGTGTAGAATCAGGTGAATCTGCATTAAGCTGGCTATCTGAGAATCAGCGCCCCGACTTAATCTTACTGGATATCGTCATGCCTGGTCTTTCTGGGTTTGATATCTGTCGGCAGCTAAGAGCTAATCCTGAGTTTGAAAATACATCAATTATTTTTTGTTCATCTAAAGATCAAGAATTTGATCGGTTTTGGGCTTTACGTCAGGGAGGAAATGGTTATATCACAAAACCTTTTGCTCCACTCGATCTAGTTAACACTGTTTGCAACCATCTGAGCTAGTCATAACTACTATTTGATTTGATGTTAAGCGAATACTTTCACATACAACTACAGCCAAACACAGAACTTTTAATACCTTTAGAGCATACAGGAGGTGCGATCGCTTTGCCTGTCGAACAAATTTGCCCGATTCCCGGTATCCCACCTGCTGTATTAGGTGTAGTAAATCAGCGCGGTAAGTTACTATGGGTAATTCAGTTAAGCAGTCTGTTAGGGCTAGGGCAATCTGACACAAGTTTAAGAGCGCAATATAATTTAACACTATTAGTGCTGAGTGCGAGTTCATCTCGTACCACTGGAGAGCAAGAGTCACGGATGGTAGGTTGTGTGGTATCGACTCTCAAGGAAATTGTATTTTTAGACTCAAAGCAGTTTAAACCTGTACCTGCAAAATCCCCTATTTTTGATTCCTTTTTATCTGGTATGGTTCAAATCGAGCGATCGCTAGTATCGGTTCTCAATGTCAATGCAGTTTTCACTGCCCTATCAAACCTCGATACTTCCCTAGTATCTTCATGACACGATTTTAGATTAGGAATTATCTGCTTGAATCTAAAATTAAACAGATTCGAGCCAACAGTTTTAACTATGGAACAAATCGTAATTGTAATATCAGCAACTGTTTTTAAACATCTGGTCGATTCAAAATTGTAAATCCAAAATCGAATGAAAGCATCAAGCAACGGCTATACCCATACTCCTACACCTCAATATATTCAGGAACTAGCAGCGCAGGTTGAACGCGATCCTACAGATTTAGTCCAAAAAATTGCACTGGCTAACGCTTTAGAGCAAACAAGAGAAATTGCTGCGTCAGTTACTCTTTATAAAGAAATTATTGAGCAAGATCGAGATGGTAACTACGGCTTAGTTGCCCGCAAGGCGTTGGAGAGTCTAGAAAATTCTTCTGTGTCTCAAACACCAAGATCTACTAGTGCAATTAGCTCTCTGACTCAATCACAGGCAAACATCTCTGATTTTACCCCAACATCTGACCAAAATTCCTTTCGCCCAGGATTTCTATCTGCATTTCGTCAGCTGCGCCATGGCTGGAAAAATTTAAACTTTCGCACGAAACTGACTATTCTGTTAATGGCAGGTACTGCCATACCTGTACTTATTGTAACCCAAGGCATTGTAGCTGTCACCAAGGAAAGTTTATTCCTCAAGTTCAAACAATCTCTGCAAAGAGAAGGAATGTACTTCAGAGAAGACTATGTGACTTGGAATGTGGATGAATCTAGAACAGAGGCTCAGACAATAGCCAACTTTGTGCAGACTGTTCAAATTGATTTGAGCAATCCCAGACAAACTGCCGCAAGCCGTAAACTCCTGCAAAACTATATTAGTAATTTTAGAGTTTCACAAGAAAGTAACTCGGTTGAAAAGAATATAAGAATTTTGACTGATGCCCAAGGCAGAACAGTTGCTCAAAATATCCAAACTTTAGCAGAGGAATCTTTCAACTTTCCGGCAGATAAACTGCAACTCACTCCACGCTACCGTCAAGTATCATTGCCAGTTGGAATTTATTTAGGAGATATTCCAATTGTGAAAAATGCCCTAAACACTGGAAAAGAGTTGGCTGGGACGGAATTGTTGAAAAGCGATGTGCTTAAACGTTTGGGGCAGGACAAACAAGCTAATATCGGTTTACAAAGGCTCACGACTAACAAAGGATTGCCAACCTCCGAACAACCATTTCCTGATGGGACTTATGATATTGATGGGGGTCAAGCTGCACTAGCCCCTATGGTGGTTAAGCCGATTAAGATTGGGAACAAATTAGTAGGAACTGCGATTGTCGGGACAATAGAAAACCGCAACTCGATCACAGTTGATGCTTTTAAGGCACGAGTAAATGTACCGATTGCAAGTGTCTTTGCCCTTGATTGGCGGATTATTTCTAATATTCCTACTGCTAATGGTCAGCGGGATATTGGGACACGCGCGCCTCGTTCTGTAGCAGAAATTGTTCTCAATCGAGGGCAAGAGTATATCGATCTGACAAAAATTGCCGGAGCAAACTATCTAGGAGTTTATCAGCCTCTGTATGACCATCAGCAGGAACTGAACGCGACAAAAGCCAAACCTGTAGGCATGAGTTTTGTGGCGCGGCCTATGGCGGAATTGGATAGCTTGTTGGCACTCCAACAAATATCTGCCTATGGTATTGGATTAGTGATGTCACTTGTAGCTGGTGTGTTGGCAATTATCATAGCAGGCTCGTTTGCTCGTCCGCTGGGACGTTTAGCTGATTTTGCTTCTTTTATTGGCAATGGAAAACAGGGTATACGATTAGAGGACGACCAGCGGCAAGATGAAATCGGCATCTTGACTCAGAATTTGAATGCAATGGCAGCTAAGATTGAAGCTGATCTGCAAGGGATTCGCTCTAGGGAAATACTACAGCGCCGGGAAAAAGAACGTTTACAGCAAGGAATAATTAACCTGCTGCTGGAGACTGAAACAGCCAAAGATGGGGATTTGACCGTTAGAGCAAAGGTAAATCAAGAGGAAACAGGAGCGATCGCCGATGCTTTCAATTCGGTTATTTCCAGTTTGCAGCAGCTTGTAATCCAAGTTTCCTCTGCTACTAAATCTGTACAATCCTCGGCGATTGATAGTGAAGCTTCGGTTGAAAAACTGTCCCATGAAGCAACAACCCAAGCTGATGTAGTCACAGAAGCTCTTACTAGTGTCGAGCAAATGGAGCGATCAATTGGGGTGATCGCACAATCCGCTCAAACAGCCGCCGCGATCGCGCATCAAGCCCTAGAAGCTGCCACAGATGGCGATCAACACATGGATCGAACCGTAGGCAGCATCGAGACGCTCCGCACTAGCGTAGCTGCAACTACCAATAAAGCTAAAAAGCTAGCTGAATCGGCACAAGAAATTTCCAAAATTGTCAGCATTATTTCTGGAATCTCAGAAAAAACAAACCTCTTAGCCTTCAACGCTGCAATTGAAGCATCAAAAGCCGGAGAAAACGGTAAAGGCTTCCGTCAGGTAGCAAATGAAGTCAGGCGTTTGGCCGAACGAGTGACAGAATCTACTAAAGAAATCGAACAACTTGTAACTTCAATCCAGCAGGGAACTAGCGATGTGTTAAAAACAATGGAAGTTAGCTTTGCTGAGGTAGCAACTGGTACGAAACTGGTGGCAAACACTAAACAAAATCTGCAATCTTTGGCTGCTGTGAGCCAACAAATCGATTCTCTGCTGCAATCAATTTCAGTCAGTACCGTTTCGCAAGCGGAAAACTCAAAAATGGTCAATTCGACTATGCAAGCAGTGTCTGCGATCGCTCAAACAACTAAAGTTGAATCAGAAGCTGTATTGTCTGCTATGCAGGAACTACTGGAAGTGGCACAACAGCTACAAAATTCTGTGTCTCGATTTCGGGTATAAAATAATATGGCGTTGGATGCTGCCAGCCTAGAGGCAATTACTCAAGAAATACGCGCTTGCTTCTTATACGAAGATGCTCCAGATCAATTAGCAGTTCTTGAGGGAGGGATTCGTCAGTTAAGTGCGCAAGATGCTACTAACAATCTGCAAGCTGAGTACACAGCCTTAATGCGGGCGGCACATTCGCTTAAAGGTGGGGCAGGTATTGCACAATTTTTAACTCTCAGTCGCCTGGCACACAATCTAGAAGATTTACTGCAAGCCCTGCAACAAGAACGAGTGCCAGATCGAGCTAAAGCTTACGATCTATTATCTTTGAGTGTTGAACAGATTGGTAGTTTAATTGCTGCAGCTACCAGCACTCAAGCACAAACATTTGATCTTGTAGCAGAGGAAACAACTATTTTACCCACACTCACGCAGATCGAGGATTTTCTCCAAAATTTGCCAGGAAGCGTCTCATCCCAAAAAGAGCCAGAAGGAGACAACAGTGCAGGGGGTGCAGGGGGAGAGAAAAAATACCAATTATCAAACCACTCGCCACTAAATTCTGAGGATACCCCAGAAATTCAAGGTTTGCGTAGTTTGAATTTGCGAATGCCAGTGTCTCGACTGGATCGAATTGACAATACGATTGGCGAACTTTTTATCAGTTACGAACGTCTTTTTCTGTATCAAAACCAACTACAACAAGTAGACAAAACACTTAAACAACGTGCGACTCAAATCGCGCCGCTGAGCGAACAAGTACAAGCGATCTACGAAGATTTAGTAGCTCCTGCCCCATCACTTTTATCTGACTCAGACAAGGAATTGCGATCGCCCCAATCTGCCGATGCTACCAAAATACAAGCTACTCTGCAAGATATGCAAGAGCTAATGGTGCAGGTACAGGAAGCAAGAGCGGATGTAGAGCTAATTTCCCTGGAATTTCGGGAAACACTAGCCGAATTACGCCAGCAACTCGACGATTTGCGCGGCGATTTAACAGAATCACGATTAGTGCGATTTGGGCTTTTAGCCACACAATTGGTAGCAGCACAACAAACTTTTAGCCAGCGATACAATAAGGCTGTAGATTTGGCAATCATTGGTAAGGAAACGCCGCTTGATCGCGCGATCCTAGAACAATTAAAAATACCTCTGCTACATCTGTTTCGTAATGCTTTTGCTCACGGGATTGAAACCCCAGAAGAACGGCAGATGCAAGGTAAGTCACCCACTGCTAAAATCACTCTTGCTGCTGCTACGATTGGAAATTCCTTTGTTGTCACTCTAGCAGATGATGGTCGCGGGATTGATATTCCATCAATTCATGCAAGAGCGATCGAGCTTGGAATGTGCGATCCACAATCAGAGTCATTGACTAGAGAGCAAATTCTAGAATTTCTGTTTCAACCTGGGTTTACTACTACTACGACGGTTAATACTTTTTCCGGTAGGGGTTTGGGATTGGATATCGTGCGGCTGCAAGTAGAACGACTGCGCGGAGCGGTAGCAATCGAAACTGTTTTGGGACAAGGTACGACAATAAGAATTAGTATTCCCTTAACTTTGAATATTTTACCTTTGTTGCTGTGCAAGTGTCACGGGCAAACCTTAGCAATTCCTGCGGCTGCGGTGAAAGAAGTAATTGCCTTATCCGAGTATAGTCAACCACTGTTGCACTCAAGTACGATCGCTTTGCGTGATCGCTATGCAAAGCTATATTCTTTAATCCATTTACTTCCCTACAATCACAGCGCCATCGTACCGCCCTTGGCGCAACTTAACTCTTATTTAGGTTTGGTACTGGAAGTAAATGATGAGGTTATAGTGCTAGCAGTAAATTCCTTATTAGGAGAACGGGAACTGGTGCTAAAATCTTTCGATCTATCGCTGCGAGTACCAGCATACGTTCAAGGTTGTACTGTCTTGGGTACAGGTGAAGTAGTGCCAGTGCTGTCTAGTGAATATTTTGGCGAGTTAATTGCACAAGCTAGAAATTTCAACCCAGAGCTACGCGGGGCGCAAAGCCAAAATCAAACAGATTTGCCGTCTTACTCTGAGGATACAGCAAAGATTTTGATTGTGGACGATGCGATCGCCTTTCGCCGGATTTTAGAGCGCGTTCTAACTGCTTCGGGATATATGGTTATACAATGCCGTGATGGTAAGGAAGCTCTAAAAAAGCTAAACTCTCCGGGTGAGCGATTTGATTTGGCGATTGTTGATATTGAGATGCCGCAGATCGATGGGTTGGAGTTACTCAGACAAATTCGTTCTTCACCTCAATGGCATAGCTTACCAGTAATCGTGTTAACTTCACGGGAAAATCACCAATATCGACAAATAGCAAGTAATCTAGGGGCAACACACTATTTTACCAAGCCCTTCCGCCAAGATGAGTTACTTGAGGCGATCGCTCCTATTCTGTCTAAAGTCGCCATCTAACCTTAGTATTAGGCTCAATGATTCAGATTTTGTTAGTAGACGATCAAAAACTCATCCGTCAAGGATTGAAGGCTTTGCTAGAGCTAGATCCAAATATCCAAGTAGTTGGTAGCGTCAGCAATGGTGAGTCAGCAATTGAACAAGTGGAAGCTCTCAAGCCCGATATTGTACTAATTGATGTCCGAATGCCAGGAATGGGCGGAGTGACAGCAACGCAGATTATCTCTGAACGCTTTCCAAATACCAAAGTTATCATCCTCAGCGGTTATGACGATGAAGAATATTTAGTTGATGCCTTGCGATCAGGTGCAAAGGGCTATCTACTTAAAGATACTCCCGCCGAAGAACTGATAAGTGTGATTCAAGCCGTTTATAAAGGATATTCTCAAATTGGCCCTGGGTTGCTTGAAAAAATTAATTCTAGAATTCCAGATTTACACAAAATTAACTCTGTCTCTGTTTCGCCGCAAACGACTGCTTTTAAATCATTAAAACTTGAGGTGGAGCGTCAAGTTAAAAACTTTGAACCAAAAACTCTGCCAGAATTGGTTCATCTTGCGGTTGAGCAAAAAGCAGTAATTGAATTATTAGCTTATGTTAATAGTCTGCTTCAGCCAAACCAAGATAATTTAGCTGCACTATATTTAGCTGGAGCCTTGTCATTTCACACTGGAGCCGAAGATCGAACTCAAGGCTTGCAATATTTAAAATTAGGCTTCTATGAGGGAATTAACCAAAGATTATCCCGCGAAGATATACTGTTGTTTTACTTTGAGGGCGTAAAGCATAATGCGATCGAAGCTTTTAGTTGGTTGACTAGAATTGATACTCCTTGGAATAACGAGTCAGGATTGTTTTTCCTGCTGGATGAAGCATCCCGTTTGTTCGGTACAACTTCCAGGCAATACCGTACTCTGTTATTGCTACTACAGATTAGAGCTATGCGTAGTTTCAGTGACAAATGCGCCACCTTAAGTGGAAAGCTGGAATTCCTAGAGCGAAGTTTGGAGAATGCTAATTCACTCAAAACTTGAAGATTAAAAAACTTTATGGAAAAAAATTTAAATGAGCTAGAGTATATCGAACAGGAACTGGAAGATCTCCGCAACCACCTTCAGCGATCATTTGCGGTTCTGGAAGCTTTAGCAAAAATTCCGGCACAGTTTGAAGAGTTGGGACAATCTAACAACCAACTTAAGCAAAGCTTAGATGAGGTCAAGGTTAATCGAGCAGAAATCACGCGATTCGAGGCCAAGGTTAATCAACGTTTGGCAGAATTAGAAACAGCTATTAACTCAAAATCGACCCAATTCAAGGGTGAAATTGTTCGTTTACGCGACGAATTTGGTACAGCAGATATTCATCTGAGTAATTACAATGCTGAACTGGCTAAGCAAGTCAGCGAGATTAGGGAAGAAGTCGCAAAACGGCTAAAAAGTTTTTGGCGAGAATGGACAAGTGATGAAGCAACTCAAACGTCTTTAAATGAAATTATTGATGCTAAATTGACTGCTGAACTGGAAGCCTTCGTTCAACAATTGGGCGAAGCTGGGTTTAGTCCCGAATATTTTGAAAAACAGGAAATGTTAGAAACGGAATTGCGCTTGACTCAATCATCTTTGCAAGATGTAGAACGACAATTACAAATGATGCGAAACTTTACCACTGTTACTGCTTTGGTGGTAGCTATAACTTTAGGTCTTGTCATTTTACAATTACTGAGTAGATGAATGTTGAATTTATGAGTTAACATTGGACATTTAACTAAATCGCATTCATCATTTTGTCTTTTGGCGTTAAGACAAAACTTCATGCAATAAGTCACGATGCATTAAAGCTCGATCTACAAAAGACAGGATTTGATCTGGTGTCAAAGGATCGCCATTAGCGTAATACTCAAGCCATGTTTGGCTCATCAAGTTAGGATCGTCTGGCAAGTTGTCTAAATCCCATCCCGGCATTGCCAATTCTGTCATCAACTGGCTTACTTTGGGGTCGTAACTGATGGCAAAACAACGGCAACGTTCGGCAGCAGCCATAATTAAGCTGTGCAAACGCATACCAATTGCCATTTCGACACCGCGAAACAGACCTTTTAAAGCTCTAGGATCTTCAAGATAAAGAATTTTAGACGCTCCTGGCAATTGGGGGCCAATTGCTTGCGCGATCGCCAAATCTTGTGACAATTGAAACGGTACTAGCAAAATGCAAGTTTGCGTTGCAGTTTGAAAATCAATCAAAGCACGGGTAAAGTTTTCAAGCCGCTCGGCTGTAAGCCCAGGATGCGATCGCAATGTTACAGCTACCCTAGGTGCAGGTAAATCCCACAGCCCAGGCACAGTTCCTGCATCCATTGCCCAAACAGGATCGGGAGCCAAGAGATAATTGTGCCAATCAGAAACCAAAGCAGCGGAAGCGCGATCGCGAACGCTTACAGCACTACAACCTGCAAATGTTTTTTTTGCCAGCCAGCGCGTCCAAGGCTGCTTCAACGGCCCAATTCCTTGCGCCCAAGCAATAGTTTTTAGCCCCAGGCGTTGCGCCAATGCCATCAGGCCGCCATAATATAACGGGCTAATATTACTTGTGGCATCTTGAATTAAACTGCCTCCACCCCAAATGAAAGCATCTGATTGTCGCAGTGTGTTTAAGACGGGAAAAAAACTCATGCGATCGCACGTTTCTACCTGATAGCGATCGCTTGTTGCTTTTGGATTACCTGATAAAACTATAGGCTCAACACAATCCGGAAGCATTTGCAATAGCGTTGCTAACAAAGCCTCGTCTCCACCATTTCCTTTGCCGTAGTAGCCACATAAAACCGCCCGGATTTTTCTCACGCCTTGCTCCGTCAGCCTAGCTTTAACTCATTCTCAAGTACAACTTTGCTGTATCTTATCTGACTTTGGACGGTAACATAAGAAAGCATCGGAAATAGGAGACACAATTCAAAACAATGATGAATGATGAATGATGAATGGTAAATTTATTATTCTCCCTCAGCTCCCCTATCTCCCTCAGCTCCCCCAGCTCATTTATGCACGCACTTTCGATTCCTACCTGGATTATTCATGTTTCTAGTGTGATTGAATGGGGTGTCGCCATTTGGCTCATTTGGACTTATGGTGAAATCACTCGGAACAGAGCTTGGTATGCTCTTTCTTTGGCTATGCTTCCTGCTTTGGTAAGTGCGATGTGTGCTTGTACCTGGCACTTTTTCGACAATCCAGCCTCTCTAGAATGGCTAGTAACACTCCAAGCCACAATGACGCTTATAGGTAACTTCACTCTTTTAGCTGCTGGTTGGCTACTGTGGCGATCATCAAAAGACACACAGCAGATACAAGCAAGAGCAGAAGACGAACAACAAACTTCGGAGTCGATCTCAAGCTGAAGGCAAAAAGTAGAATTATGATTCATCCTACATCCTACACCCTACATCCTATTCTGCAAGAAGCCGGACTAGGGGTGTCTGCATCCTTCATCCTACTATTTGATAAAGGCTTTACTCTATATCAGGCAAAAGAAGCCCTTTTTGCCCTCTCACTCTTTCCCTATCTGGGTTTCTTGTGGTTCATCACGCGCTCTAAACAAATGCCGCATTTGGGATTGATTGGCTTCTACGGTACATTAGTTTTTGTCGCCGTCACCATCCCCGCCGGGATTTATGCTCAAGCACATTATGGTAAAACTCTAGCAAATGTCGATTGGCTGCACGGAGGAGCAGAGTTTTTCTTAACTCTTACCAATATTTTGATTGTGCTGGGTTTTAGACAAGCAGTCAAACAAAGGATGAATGCTAAATTATGAATGCTGAATGCTGAATGTGTTTAATTCATAATTCATAATTCATAATTCTATGGACGTTATCCCAGCGATAGATTTACTAGAAGGTCGATGTGTGCGCTTGTATCAAGGTGATTATGAGCGATCGCAAATATTCAACGATAATCCTGCTAATGTTGCCAAACAATGGGTAGAACAAGGTGCAACCTGGCTGCACGTTGTCGATCTTGACGGAGCGAAAATAGGTAAAGTTGTCAATCACAAGGCAATTGAATCAATTTTACAAGCAGTATCAGTGCCAGTTCAGGTAGGTGGGGGATTGCGCGATCGCTCTAGTATTGCCCAACTACTAAATCTTGGAGTACAGCGGACTATCTTGGGAACCGCAGCAGTAGAACAACCCCAATTGGTAGCCGATCTGTGTCAAGAATTTCCTGGTAAAATTGTTGTCGGTATTGATGCTCGTAATGGGAAAGTTGCAACTCGCGGCTGGCTGGAAACGTCCGAGGTGTTGGCAACAGATCTAGCTCAACAAATGCAGCAGTTGGGAGCAGCAGCAATTATTTATACAGACATTCACCGTGATGGTACTCTCTCTGGGCCGAATCTAGAAGCACTTAGAGAACTTGCTACAGAATTAACAATTCCCGTCATTGCTTCCGGTGGTGTAAGTTCTGTCACTGATCTTTTAAGTTTACTTGCTCTTGAACCACTAGGCGTTACAGGTGTAATTGTTGGTCGCGCTTTATATACTGGTGATATCGATCTTAAAGCAGCTTTGCAGGCGATCGGACAAGGAAGGCTTCAAGATGTCCCGCCAGATTTGGGATCTTCTGCATTTGCATAAATTAGCTGTTTGTTCGATGGCAGCTAACTACTTGCTACATACTACGAGAAGATCAAACTCCAGCATTCTACTGAATGAAGGTCATCAATATGAAAGTCAAGGACGCTATCAATCTACATAAAGGACTTACCTTTTTCTTTGTTTTGGGGCTGATGCTGGCATACCAGAATTTCACTCTTGGTGCTTGGGTTTACCTTTCGCTTCACAGTACTTATGGATTTCTGTGGTTGCTCAAGGATCAAATCTTCCCAGATAAGCAATGGGAGCAAGAAATTCCTTTCGGGCAGGGAGTTTTCACCTTTGGTTTAGTCAACTTGTACTGGGTAGCACCCTTTATTCTCATCAGCAGTGGCACTGTACCACCACTTCCACTTGTGGCAGCTGCCATCTCGATCAACATCTTAGGCGTGTTTTTGCACTTTACCAGCGATGCCCAAAAGTACTACACCTTGAAGTATCGACCTGGATTAATTACAGAAGGGTTTTTTGCCCGCTGTCGCAACACTAATTACCTCGGAGAAATCTTAATTTATACTGCCTTTGCCTTGCTGACTCAACATTGGCTGCCATTTTTGATTCTTGCAGGTTTTGTCGGTGGATTATTCTTTCCTAACATGAGCAAAAAAGACCAGTCTCTCTCGCGCTACCCAGAATTTGCTGACTACAAAGAACGTTCTGGATTGCTGCTACCAAAATTGATAGTGCCAAAAACTTCCAATTCAGAAGATGCGATCGCTCAAAAAAGTGGTTGATTTCAAAGGATGTTTTAGACTTTTCATCCTTTTATTGACTTTAGATCGAACATTTGTTTTAATTAGTTTTAAATCTAACGTTCGATATATATAGATGCCCTGTGTAGATGCCTAAGATTGTTGACCGTGACCAGTATCGCAAAGAGTTGCTGATGAAGAGTTTCGATCTGTTTGCCCAAAAAGGCTACAGTTCATTAACTATGAGGCAGTTGGCTCAAGGGTTGGGAGTATCTACTGGGACGCTGTATCACTACTTCCCCAGCAAAGAAGCTTTGTTTGTGCAATTGGTGGAAGAACTAGAGCAGCAGAACGTGCTGAAATTTCTGGCGGAGGCGGGAAATCCCTCGACGTTGCTAGAACGGATTGAAATGATGTTCAGCTTCGTAGCCAAAAATGAAGACTATATTCTCAAACAAATTTTGCTTTGGATTGAGTTCTGCCAACAGCAAGACTGGACTGATGTATCGATAAAACAGAGGCTAAGGCAAGCAGATGAGCAAACCATACAAGCGATCGTAGGCTACCTGCACATTAAAGACAGAGCAGTTTTTGATTTTGTCCTAAACTTTCTCTATGGCTTGTTCTTGCGGCGATTGTTTGCAGACGAAACAGTTTCTTATGCAGAACAGGGAGCTTTGCTCAGCCAAATGTTAACTACTTTTCTGGAACAAAAACAACCCGTTAAAGGATAAAGGTTAAATTTATTACTTCATTCTAAATCCTTTTCTCGCCTCCGGTCTATTTTCAAGTGAGGAAATTATAGTGCAATTTATTTCCAAACCATCAAGTAGAAGGCTAATTGGATTATTAGTTACTGCTACTGCTATTACAGGCGCAATCGCTTTTTACGTCATCTATCAGACTCCCCAGCAGACATCCCAGCCACAAGCAACAGTTCTCCCAGTTAGACTTGTCACAGCTTTAGGACGATTAGAACCAGAAGCAGAAGTAATTCGGATCTCTGCACCGTTGAATTTAAACGACGATCGCGTGGCAAAACTCCTAGTTAAGGAGGGCGAGCGCGTTAAAGCCGGATTTGTGGTGGCAATTCTTGATTCTCGCGATCGCTTACAAGATGCGCTACAGCAAGCCAAACAACAGGTTAGAGTTACGCAAGCTCGACTGGCACAAGTTAAAGCGGGAGCGAAAACAGGTGAAATTCAAGCACAGCAAGCAACTATTATTAGACTCCAGGCAGAGCTAAAACAGGGAATTGCTGCCCAAAACGCTACTATTGCCCGTTGGCAGTCAGAAGTCCGTAACGCTAGTAGTGAGTATAACCGCTTTGAGCAGTTGTATCGAGATGGTGCTATTTCTAGCTCTAACTTAGATGGTAAACGTTTGAGTGCAGAAACTGCTCAAGCTCAATTAAGGGAAGCGATCGCGGCACAAAATCGGATTAAAGAAACGCTACAAGCTGAAATTAACGAAGCTAGAGCCACTCTTAGCCGCATTGCTGAAATCCGCCCCACTGATGTGAAAGCGGCTCAAGCCGAAGTAGATAATGCTGATTCAGCACTGAAACAGGCACAAACTAACTTAGAGCAAGCTTACATTAAAGCACCGATGGCGGGGCAGATTCTCAAAATTCATACTCGGATTGGAGAAAAGATCAGCGACTCAGGCATTGCTGATTTCGGACAAACCAGCCAAATGGTAGCCGTAGCAGAAGTTTATCAAACTGATATTAGTAAAGTCCAGCTAGGACAACAAGCAGAAATTACCAGTCAGGCTTTTTCAGGAGAAATCCGAGGAAAGGTTTCGCAGATTGGATTGCAAGTCAACCGTCAAAACGTTTTCAGCAATCAGCCAGGGGAGAACATGGATCGGCGTGTAATTGAAGTGAAAATTCGCCTCAATCCTGAAGACAGCAAACGAGTTGCTGGTTTGACTAACTTGCAAGTGCAGACAGCAATTAAGCTGTAATTTTTGCTGGATGAATTTATAACGAATGTCCGATATAAGGAGAAAACCATGCTGCAAGCAACATACTTAATTCTTTGCATTTTGGGTAGTGTTTTACAGTACTGGCAATTCGTACCTTTTCTAATAGAACACGGATTAGATCTAAAACTATTCTTTGAGCAGTTGTTTGCTAATCGAATTTCTGCATTCTTTGGCATAGATGTAATTATCTCGTCGCTAATTCTTTGGGTTTTTGTATTTTGGGAAGGTTCGCGTTTAAAAATGAAAAATCTATGGATTTATATAGTAAGTAACTTGCTGGGAGGTGTTTGTCTCGGATTACCTTTATTCTTGCTGGTGCGACAACGCCACATAGAAGAAACAGCAGAAAAGGTTTAATTTCAGATGAATAACGACTATAAAACCTAGACAATATCTACTTGATTGTTGTTTTTTATGTTTCCCAAATTCCTTAAAAAGATACCCTTGGCGTGGCTACAGTTAATCAAAGAAAAAACGCGCCTAGTAGTAGCGATCGCAGGCATTGCTTTTGCCGATATGCTGATTTTATTACAACTAGGTTTCCAAGATGCGCTCTATGATGGTGCAACCCAAACGCAACGCTTATTGCAAGCAGATTTAGTCTTAATTAATCCACAGTTTCAGACTTTGTTCTCGGTGCAAAGCTTTCCCAGGCAGAGATTGTATCAAGCTCTAAGTGCTGATGGTGTTGCCTCAGTAAGTTCTATTTATATTGCCAGCGCCCAGTGGAAAAACCCCGATACGCGCCAAAACCGAGCTATTTTGGTTTGGGGTGTCGATCCAGAAGCACCAAGCTTTGCCGTACCAGAGATCGAACGGAACCTGCCGCAGATTAAACAACTAAACCAAGTATTGTTTGATCGCTCATCTCGTCCAGAATATGGGGCGATCGCAGACACCTTGCAAAAACAGGGAACATTAGAAGCAGAAGTCAATGAGCAAATGATTCGAGTCGTAGGAACATTTACCATTGGTGCTAGCTTCGCCGCTGATGGAAATATCATCACCAGTGACTCTACCTTCCTGAAGTTATTTCCGCAACGTCAGCCAGACAAAATTGAAGTTGGAGGAATTCAACTTCAGCCTGGAACTAAGCCAGAACTAGTAAAAGCTCAACTGATAGCAATACTGGGAAATGAAGTGAGAATCATGACACCAGAAGAGTTTGCCTCTGTTGAAAAACACTACTGGGAAAGCCAAGGCGCGATCGGCTTTATCTTTGGATTGGGCGTAACGGTTGGCTTTATTGTTGGTATCGTGATTGTCTACCAGATTCTCTACACCGATGTTGCCAATCACTTACCAGAATATGCCACTTTGAAAGCGATGGGGTATGACGATCGCTACCTTTTGGGTGTATTAATTCAGCAATCTTTACTGCTAGCAATTTTAGGCTATATTCCCGGATTTTTGATTTCTGTTGGGCTTTATCAGCTAGCTTATGCTGCTATCCTAATGCCAATTGCTATGAAGTTTGAACGTGCCGTATTTGTGCTAGTACTGACCTTTGTCATGTGCAGTGTATCCGGTGCGATCGCCATGCAAAAACTTCGTTCTGCCGACCCCGCCGATGTTTTTTAAATGGAGCGGTATTTGATATAAAACCATCAGAGCAACAACACGATCTAGCCTCGATCTGCGCTCAATCAACGAAAGTATACTCTTTGTGGAGGCAGAGCTTGATAAAATAGGAGTAGCCAAACAGGAGCAGGTGATGGAAATTGGCACAAGTTCAATTGAGCAGGGAATCCAACCCGATAGTCGTCCCAGAGACTGGTCATGGGGTTTCTGGCCTCTTGTACCACTTTACCCCTATGGCAGGCGGCGAACGCTTCGCTCTGAAGTAGTTAAAGACACTATCTGGACGTTCGACCAAGTGCAGGGCATCCTCTACACTGTCGTGCCAATTCGCATGACCGTTGTGAAGCTAAAAGCAGGGGGTTTGCTCGTCTATGCACCGATCGCTCCGACTCCAGAGTGTATCCGCCTAGTTAACGAGTTAGTGATGGAACACGGTGATGTCAAATACATCATCCTACCAACCAGTTCTGGTTTGGAGCATAAGGTATTTGTTGGCCCCTTTGCCAGACGCTTTGAGAACGCGCAGGTTTTCGTCGCCCCAAACCAGTGGAGTTTTCCACTAAACCTGCCGCTGGCGTGGCTTGGCTTTCCCCAAAGTCGAACTCATGTGCTTCCAAAAAACTCAAGTCAAACTCCCTTCGCTCAGGAGTTTGATTACGAGGTGTTGGAAATCGACCTTGGACGCGGTTCTTTCGCTGAAGTTGCACTGATCCACAAGCGATCGCGCACCCTGCTTGTAACCGATTCCATACTGTCTGTGCCTTTATCTCCACCCGCGATCGTTCAATTAGATCCATACGCCTTGCTGTTTCATGCCAGAGACAATGCCCAAGAGGCGATTGAGGACAATGAAGCAAACCGCCGCAAGGGATGGCAACGCATTTGTTTGTTTGCGATTTACTTCCGCCCAAGTGCGCTGGAAATAACTGGGCTGTTGCAGGTATTTCGCAATGCTCTCAAAGCACCGGAAAAGTCAAAAAAGGCTTACTTTGGTTTATTTCCGTTCCGATGGAAAGAGAATTGGAAGCAGTCATTTGATGCCCTACGAGGAAATGGACGACCATTTGTAGCGCCGATTCTGCAAACTCTCATTCTTCCCCAGGCATCGAGACAAGTACTGGGCTGGGCTGACAAAGTTGCATCTTGGAATTTTGAGCGGATTATTAGTTGTCACTTTGACTCACCAATTGAGGTAGGTCCGCGCCAATTTCGCAGCTGCTTTGCTTTCCTGGAAAAAAGACCCGCCGCGAATCAAGACTTATCCTTAAGCCAGTCGCTGCTGGAGTCTGACTCTGAATTTATTAAGGAACTTGAGGCGTTTCTGGTCAAGTATGGCATCGCCACACCAGCTAAGGAGGAAGTTTAACGCACCCTATTTCTAAATTGATAATTTATAATTTTCATAATCCCATTACTGCCCGATAGTGTATTTCAAATTCAACTACTGCCCCTGATTTACGATAACTATTCCATTGACTGCGATCAAATAATTCTTGCCGCAATTCATCTACATTGATGGTTGTAACTTTACCATTGGTAACAATTTGTTTGCCATCTACCCACGCACTATCTACTACTTGAGTGGGACGACCAAGAATTAGTAAACCAATTGGATCGGTGCGGGGTAAAAGTGATAAACTAGTAAGATTGTAAAGGACTAAATCGGCTTTTTTACCCATAGTTAGGGAACCGAGTTGTGCTGATAAATTAAGTCCTTTTGCACCACCTAATGATGCCATTTCTACGGCTTGGCGAGGTGTAATCCACTGGCGGTAATCAAAGTCAGTGATGTTGTGTAAGATGGAGCCAATTTTGATCGCTTCGAGTAAGTCTTGGGAGTCGTTGCTGGAAGCACCATCGCAACCAAAAGTTACGTTAACCCCAGCTTCACGATATTTTAAGATCGGGGCGATGCCACTGCCTAAGCGCAGGTTACTCAGCGGGTTGTGAACGACGGTAGATTGAGTTTC
>DATNQH010000364.1:0-22331 GCA_036704105.1 Leptolyngbyaceae cyanobacterium
ACTTCGAGTAGCAAATCTGTTTCTGTTTCGCGGAAGTTTTCAACTACAATGCCTGGCAGGTTTAGTAGTCGAGTCAGCAAAGGTTCCATCGAGTTATTTTGTATTGCACACTACATTAGCATACCACCGCCGATAGAGCCAAATTTATTGGCTAGTAAGCTTAAAAAAATTGAATTGTTAGAGAAAGTAGGAAAAAACGTTCTTTTTTACCTGCTCGTGAGTAATATCTTTATATTTGCTATACATAGTATTTATGGGAATATGTCTTGGGGAATTGTCAAAATTTCCCTCGTAACAGCAGCAATATTATTTGTTATAGATTATCTGCAAGATATTACTCGAAAATAGAAGTTGAATTTTTAGAATTAAATTTCGCTACTATAGTAATCCTATTTGAATCATAAAATCTTTGTGATGATTGTCATTAGTCAAGAGTCAAGCTCTGTGGACAAATGACAAACGACAAACGACGAATGACAAATGACAAACAACATGGAAAATTTACAGCTAAATATGCCTAAGCTCATCGTTATCACAGGCGTTAGTCGTGGTCTAGGCTTAGCCATGACAGAACAGCTAATTAAGGAAAATCATACTGTTATCGGTTGTGCTAGCAGAGTTGCAGGTGTGGAGAAACTACAGCAGCAGTTTGGATCGCCTCACAATTTTAGTGTTGTAGATGTAGCTGACGATCGCTCTGTGAAAGCTTGGGCAAGTGAAGTATTAAATCGCTACTCGCCACCAGATATACTGATCAACAACGCAGCTGTAGTTAATCAATTAGCACCGTTGTGGAAAGTTCCCGCTGATGAATTTGACCGTCTAATTGATGTCAACATCAAGGGCGTTACTAATATCATCCGTCACTTCGTCCCGGCGATGATTGCCAAAAAAAGCGGAATTGTAGTCAATTTTAGTTCTGGCTGGGGTCGCTCCACTTCCCCCGAAGTTGCGCCATACTGTGCTTCTAAGTGGGCAATTGAAGGATTAACTCGTTCTTTGGCACAAGAATTACCTGCTGGAATGGCTGCTATTCCCCTCAACCCTGGTATTATCCACACCGATATGTTAGAGATTTGTTTCGGAGAGTCAGCTGCTGCTTACACATCAATTCAAGATTGGGTAAAAAAAGCTGTTCCTTTCTTACTCCAACTCAGCCCCAAGGATAATGGTATGCCCTTGACGGTGCCGATATAAAAGTATAAGTCAACGAAAATTTTTGCTCCTTAAAGGCGGGTTTCAAGAAAAGATCTGTGAGAAAACAGATATGCTGGAAAAACCCGCCTCTACCCATTACATATGCAAATTCGCGCTGAAATATTTACAGTCAATAAGCGGTTTCCAT
Source organism: Leptolyngbyaceae cyanobacterium (assembly GCA_036704105.1). Lineage (GTDB taxonomy): Bacteria > Cyanobacteriota > Cyanobacteriia > Cyanobacteriales > Chroococcidiopsidaceae > Chroococcidiopsis. Next base: position 1,346 of record DATNQH010000364.1, read on the forward strand.
TAACTATTAGTCGCGGTACGACAGCACAGACAACAAATGTTTGGGTAAGAGTAGAACAGGATGGAATTGAAGGTTGGGGGGAAGCGTCGCCGTTTTCCTTGGGGAATTATCGTCAATCTACCGAAATGCTGAAAGATGCGATCGCATCAATAACACCATCGCTAAGAACAATTAGTGTTTGGGAGAGACAGCGAATTGATTCAATTATGCAAGAGGCACAGATTCCCTCTTCGGCACAAGCAGCATTGGATATGGCGTTGCACGATTGGCTAGGAAAGCGAGTAGGATTACCATTGTGGCAACTTTGGGGATTAGACCGCGATCGCATTGTCCCAACTTCGGTGACAATTGGAATTAACTCTCCAGATGCGGCAAGGTTGAGAGTACAAAACTGGCTAAATTTTACCTCTGTTAAAGTACTCAAAGTCAAGTTAGGTAGTCCAGAGGGAGTTGAGGCAGATCGCGCTATGTTAATGGCAGTGCGGGAAGAAGCACCAACGCTAGAATTATATGTCGATGCTAATGGGGGTTGGAGTTTGGAAGATGCTGCAATCATGTGTCGCTGGCTGGCTGACTTTGATGTCAAGTATGTAGAACAGCCACTAGCGCAAGGGCAAGAGAAAAGTTTAGCAGAACTGAAGTTGCGATCGCCTCTGCCTATTTTTGTCGATGAAAGCTGTCTTACAAGTAAAGATATTCCCCAGCTCATAAACTGCGTACATGGGATTAATATCAAATTAATGAAAGCTGGTGGTTTAACTGAAGCAATGCGCACGATCAATACAGCACGGGCATCTGGGTTACAAGTGATGTTCGGTTGCTATTCTGACAGTTCTCTCTCAAACACAGCAGCGGCACACTTAGCACCACTAGCCGATTATTTAGATTTAGATAGCCACCTCAACTTAACCGACGATCCCTTCAGCGGTGCAGTCATGCAAGCTGGAAGGTTGCAGCCAAATAATAAACCAGGATTGGGGGTAGAACGCTGTGCTACAACCTGATCGTCGCGTAGCCATTTTATTGCATGATGGCATTAAGGGAGCGCATGGGAAAACTGGAGTTGCCCTTTTACGCTACAGCGAAGCGACAATTGTGGCAGTCATAGATCGCGAATGTGCGGGAAAATCACTGCCAAAATTGACTGGAATTAACCGCGACGTGCCGATTGTGGCAACAGTGGAGAAAGCTTTAGCTTATAAACCAGACGTGCTGGTGATTGGCATTGCCCCATCTGGGGGTATTTTACCAGATGAGTGGTGGCAGGAAATTAAGCAAGCTTTAGCATCTGGACTGTCAATTGTCAATGGTTTGCATACACCAATGAATACTATACCAGAACTACAAGCTAGCTTGCGTGAAGGACAGTGGATTTGGGATGTGCGGCAAGAACCCCTCAATTTGCCGATCGCTAGTGCAAGGGCGCGATCGCTTGCGTGTCGCCGTGTATTAACTGTGGGGACTGATATGGGTGTGGGCAAAATGTCCACCAGCCTGGAGTTAAACAAAGCTGCTCAAAAACGCGGTTTGCGTTCCAAGTTCCTCGCCACTGGGCAAGCAGGTTTGATGATTGCTGGGGATGGTGTGCCACTGGATGCGGTGCGGGTGGATTTTGCCGCTGGGGCGGTGGAACAAATAGTGATGCGTTATGGCAGCGATCGCGACATTCTGCATATAGAAGGACAAGGTTCGTTGTTGCATCCCGGCTCAACTGCAACTTTACCTCTGATTCGCGGATCGCAAGCAACTCATTTAATTTTAGTTCATCGACCAGGACAAACTCATATTCGCAACCATCCCCAGGTAGAGATTCCACCTTTGCCAGAAGTGATTCAGCTATATGAAACAGTTGCCAGGGCTGGGGGAGCGTTTGCAGACGTGAAAGTTGCAGCGATCGCTCTAAATACCTTTCATTTAGATGTATCAAAGGCGCAAAAGGCGATCGAGCAAATACAAGCTGAAACTAAACTACCTTGCACCGATGTAGTGCGTTGTGGCGCAGATGTGATTTTAGATACAATAATGCAGTAGTTAAAGGCAAGTTTTTTCAATTCATCCCAGACTAAGCCTATCGAGGGAGGAGAAAAGACATTCCTTTAGATAAATGGTTTAGGCAGATTATGCACTGTAAGGTAAAGAATATTTAATAAAAATTATTAATTTTAGTTAAATAGCAGATGAAATACCTTACTCACATCCAAATACAGCGTTATTGGGTTGGTATTCTGGCTGTTATCTTAGCAGCAATGCTGATGCTGATGCTAGATCCCTGGATATCGATGTCGCAGACTCCTTTCCTGCTATTTTTTGGGGCAGTAATGATAAGTGCTTGGTACGGTGGTATAGCATCGGGAATGCTTGCAACTGTCTTGTCTGCTGTCGTGAGCGAATACTTTTTCCTCTTTCCCGCCTACTCACTTGCGCTTGAGGGGGAGAACATGATCAGATTAAGTTTATTTTCATTGCAAGGAATTTTCGTTAGTGGCTTGTGTCAGGCGCTACACGCGGCTAAAACAAAATCGGCAGTGAGTTTGCGATCGCTCAGCGTGAGTGAGGAACGTTACCGCCAAATTGTCGATACGGCGAGTGAGGGAATTTGGATAATCGACGCAGAGGCGCGAACCGAGTATCTCAATCAGCGCTTAGCCCAAATGTTCGGCTACAGCCGTGAGGAAATGCTCAATCGTCCCATCTTTGAGTTTATGGATGAGTCGTTGCGGGCGGAAGCTTTGCAACATCTCAAACGTCAACCAGGAATTCAAGCGCAATTTGATTTTTGCTACCGCCGCAAGGATGGATCGGATTTGTGGGCGATCGTTTGTATTAACTCGATTTTTGATCAGCAGGGTGAGTTTGTAGGATCGTTGGCAATGCTGACTGATATTAGCGATCGCAAATCCTCCGAACAAGTACTGGAAGCAGCAAATCAGCAAATCGCAAATATTCTTGAAAGTATCACCGATGCTTTCTTGACGCTAGATTCCGAGTGGCGATTTACCTATGTGAATCATCAGTGCGAAAAACTGACAAGACGCTCCCGCGAACAACTGTTGGGACAAAACATCTGGGAAATGTTTCCCCAAGCAGTGGGCAGCGTTTTCTACGAACAATACCACAAGGCTGTTAACGAACAAATAGCGGTGACGGTTGAAGCATCACCCGTTGGTAGTGAACGTTGGTTTGAAGCCCGTGCTTATCCCAAATCTAACGGCTTGGCTATCTTCTTTCAGGACATTACAAACCGCAAGCAGGCTGAATTAGCCTTACGCGCTTCTGAAACTAGATTTGCTAATTTAGCAACGAATTTACCTGGGGTAATTTATCAGTATCGTTTGTTACCTGACGGCAGATATGAATTTCCTTATATCAGTTCTGGCTGCCTCGACTTTTACGAAATTGATTCCCAAAATATTCAACAGCATCCACATCTATTTTGGCAAGCAATCCATCCCGACGATGTGGAAGGCTTGCGGCGATCGCTCAGCCTCGATGTGAAAGATGGACAATGGCGGTATGAGTGGCGGATTGTTACCCCCAGCGGAAGAATCAAGTGGTTGCAAGCAACTGCTAGGGCTGAATTCCAGCCAGATGGCGGTGTGATGTGGGATGGCGTGATGCTAGATATTAGCGATCGCAAACAATTAGAAAATCAACTCCGGCAACAAGCGGGTGAACTCGAACGCGCTAATCTTGCCAAAGATGAATTTTTGGCAATCCTCTCTCACGAACTGCGTACCCCACTCAACGCGATCTTAAATTGGTCGCAACTGCTTCGTCGCCGCCAGTTAAATCAGCAAACTACAGCCCGCGCCTTGGAAACAATCGAGCGCAATGCAGCAAGGCAAACACAATTGGTGGAAGACTTGCTAGATGTTTCCCAGATTCTACAAGGTAAGTTGCGTTTGAAAGCTTACCCAATCGATTTAGTTTCCCTAATTACAGCCGCAATTGAAAGAGTGCGATCGTCTGCCGAGGAAAAGTCTATCGATTTGCGCTTGACAATTTTAGATTTTGGTTCAAATTTTAACAGCGATAAACCCAGTCAAAATTCTGAATATTCAGCAACTAATGGACAAACTAATAATTTAAAATCTAAAACCCAAAGTCCACAATTCCTAGTTTCCGGTGATTCCCATCGCTTACAACAAGTTGTGTGGAACTTGCTCTCGAATGCTATCAAGTTCACACCCAAGGGCGGACAAGTTGAAGTGCAATTGTCAGTCGTCAGCACTCAAAAACAACTCACAACTAACAAATACGCTCAAATTCAAGTTATTGACAGCGGTATCGGGTTCAATCCCGAATTTGTCCCCCATATGTTTGACTACTTCCGTCAGGCTGATAGCTCTATCACCCGTTCTTTTGGTGGCTTGGGATTAGGGCTTGCGATCGCGCGTCAAATTGTCGAAATGCATGGTGGAACAGTGCAAGCCCACAGTTCAGGCGAGGGACAAGGAGCAACCTTCACTCTTGTGCTACCCCTGGTGAATAATCTAGCTTCCAACCCTAGTGGCGTAGCTAGTCCAAATCGGCGCAGGATGGGAAGGGCGAAGAATGAAAAAAACGACCGTTCCGTTCTGATAGACAGTGGTAGCGATCGCCAGGGTCAACAGCTGCGACGTTAAATAAATCTTTCCTAAGACAGAGGTTGTAACAAAGTTTTCTCAAGAAACTTTAACTACAATATTGACAAAATATTTATTATAATTAAAGGTTAAGCGTTTATGCCATCTTCCCCAAGCAAGCGAATTCTAGTTGTTGATGATACAGCTGATAACTTGTTTTTAATGGAGATGGTTTTGCAGACACAAGAGTATGAAGTAGAAGTTGCCGATAGTGGGCAAGTAGCTTTGGCAAAAATTGAAGCAGAGCCTTTCGATTTGGTGCTGCTGGATGTAGTGATGCCAGGAATGAATGGCATTGAAGTGGCGCGACGCATTCGGCAAAACAGGAATCTGTCTTCAATGTCAATTATCATGCTCACAGGCAGCAGTTTATTGAGTGAGGATGATGAATTTGACGAGATAGAAACTGACGGTTTTATCTGTAAGCCAGTCGAACTTAAGATTTTACTCAGCCGGGTAAGCGCCATTTTAGCAACCAAAGATCGAACAACTAAAGCGATTGAATATCAGCGATTAGCAAGTCGTTGAAGTTGCAGTCTGAGAATCCAGCGCTGGTGTTGAATAGTTTGAGCTAATTCTCTCTACTGAATGAATCAATTAGTTGCCAATTTTATTTTTGTACAGACGCTTGGGCTAGTGCAATAGCACCATATATAGTCAGCCTGTCAGATGGAGCCACAGAGAATGCAACTACAACTGAAACAGCTAGACGTTCAGCCAGGTCAGAGGGTGCTATTACGAAATGTTAGCTGGGATGAGTTTGAGCAGATTCTGGACGAGTTGGGCGATCGCCGCGCTGCCCGACTTGCATACTATAAAGGAACGCTGGAAATTATGGTGCCATTGGCAGGGCACGAAGATGGCAAGATCATCATTAGTAACTTAGTGGAAATTCTGTTGGAAGAACTCAATATAGAGTTTAGAAACTTAGGTTCCACCACCTTGAAGAGTAGAGATTTGGCAAGCGGTGTAGAACCCGACGCTTGTTTCTACATCCAGAATGAAGCCGCTGTTAGAGGTAGGGATAGGATAAACTTGAACTTTGAGCCACCGCCCGATCTAGCAATTGAGATCGATATTACCAGCAAATCTGAAATTAAAAAGAATAGCTATGAAGCATTAGGCGTTCCCGAACTTTGGATCTATGATGGGCGATCACTACAAATCAATCTGCTGCAAAATCGACAATATGTTGCAACCAATCGAAGTCAAATCTTTTCCTTGCCAATAGTTGAAGCGATCCCCCAGTATATAACACGAAGTAAAGTAGACGGAAGAAATGCAGCGATAAAAGCTTTCCGCTCTTGGGTTGCCGCAAAATTATAGAGATTAAGCTGAGAGCCACAGAGTTTTCAGCTGCGGGAAGTATCAATTTTCCAGCGATTTAATTTGGCAATACCCGTAGTATGAGATCATAAAAATAGGCAACAGCGGTCAAGATAGTCTTAACTGAATGGAACAACATCGCAAGTCAACGGTCGTAATCACAGGTACCTCTTCAGGAGTGGGTTTGTACGCTGCGAAAGCACTTTCTCAAAGAGGATGGTATGTAATAATGGCTTGTCGGGATTTGCCTAAGACGGAAAAAGCTGCTCAAATGGCGGGAATACCGCAGGACAGCTATACAATTATGCACCTCGATTTAGCCTCTTTGGAGAGTGTTCGACAGTTTGTAAAGGACTTCAGGGCAAGCGGTAGATCCTTGGAAGCTTTGGTGTGCAACGCGGCAGTTTATCTACCTTTATTGAAGGAGCCCTTGCGCAGCCAGGATGGGTATGAATTGAGCGTTGCTACAAATCACTTGGGACACTTCCTGTTGTGCAACCTCATGCTTGAGGACTTGAAGAAATCATTGGCTTCAAAGCCAAGGTTGGTCATTTTAGGAACCGTTACTCACAATCCTGATGAGCTTGGCGGAAAAATTCCCCCGCGTCCGGACTTAGGAAATTTGGATGGCTTTGCAGCTGGATTTAAAGAGCCAATCTCGATGATTGACGGTAAGAAGTTTGAGCCAGTCAAAGCTTACAAGGACAGTAAAGTCTGTAACGTACTGACTATGCGGGAACTGCATCAGCGCTATCACGAGTCTACCGGGATTGCCTTCACCTCTGTTTATCCGGGATGTGTCGCAGATACGCCACTATTTCGCCACCATTATCCCCTATTTCAGAAACTCTTCCCAAAATTCCAGAAGTACATCACTGGGGGGTATGTGTCTCAGGAATTGGCTGGCGAACGAGTAGCAGCAGTGGTTGCCGATCCTGAGTATAACCAATCCGGTGCTTATTGGAGTTGGGGTAATCGGCAAAAGAAAGATGGTAAGTCGTTTGTGCAAAAGGTTTCTCCTCAAGCCCGCGATGATGAGAAAGGTAAGAAGATGTGGGAACTGAGCGCGAAGTTAGTTGGACTGACGTGAAGGAGTCGTTGCAACGTTAGAGAAACGCTTTCAGACGCATCAAAACCACATCATTAGCTACCAACTTGTCCAAAAGGCTCTGGCTGTGCAAGATCATGTATTCAGGGCAGATGAAAACCCTAACCTCAGAAGCGATGTGTGCGGAGGAATTATTTCCCCGCACTCCTCGCGCCCGTCAGGCGGGTAGTGGTAGTTTATCTATCTGTTATCTGCTGCGATTGCGATTAGCCACTTACAATAGGGTTAGTAGGATGGTAGATTGGGAAATCATGCTAGAGCAGAAATTAGGGCAGCTGAAGACTATATTTGCAGAAATGGAGCAGGCTTTAATTGCTTACTCTGGTGGTGTTGACAGCACTTTGGTTGCCAAGATTGCTTATGATGTCTTAGGCGATCGCGCTATTGCTGTGACAGCTGTTTCGCCTTCGCTGTTACCAGAAGAGTTGGAAGATGCGCAAATTCAAGCGGCAGAAATTGGGATTACTCATCAGATAATTGATACGCATGAAATGGATAATCCCAATTACACGGCAAACCCAGTCAATCGCTGCTATTTTTGTAAAAGCGAATTGCACGATACGCTCAAACCCTTAGCAACGCAGTTGGGCTATCCTTATGTGGTGGATGGGGTGAATGCTGACGATTTGCGAGATTATCGCCCCGGAATTCAAGCAGCGAAAGAAAGAGGTGTGCGATCGCCTTTAGCGGAAGTTGGGGTGACAAAAGCTGAAGTTCGTCAGTTATCTCAACAACTGAGTTTACCTTGGTGGGATAAACCCGCGCAACCTTGTCTAAGTTCACGTTTTCCCTATGGTGAAGAGATTACCATAGCTAAGTTACAACGGGTAGGACGTGCAGAAATTTATCTGCGGCGGTTAGGATGGCAGAATCTGCGGGTGCGTTCTGATGGTGATACAGCACGAATTGAGTTACCGCCGGAGAAGATTAAAGAGTTTGTGCTGACGATGGATTTACAGGCGATCGTTGCAGCGTTTCAGAGTTATGGTTTTGTATATGTAACGCTGGATTTGGAAGGTTATCGCAGTGGGAAGTTGAATCAGGTTTTGACATCTCAGCAGACACCAGTGGGTGTTTGAACCGCCAAAACGCCAAGTACGCCAAGGGGATTTATCTATAAGGGCGGGTTTAATCGAGATATCTATGGTGAAACAGTTATCTTGAAAAACCTGCCTTTACTAATGTGCAAAAAACAAAACAAATAGTATTAGATTAAGTCTTGCTTTGGGAATTCTAAAAGGAGAAATAATTCTCAAATTATGGCAAGATGCAAATTTTTGTAAGGTTGAGGAAAACAGGATCGGGTTGGGAATTTGAAAGTGAAATTGATCTGGAAGATTTTATTTGGGCAAATTTACAGCAGCTACTGGGATTAATTCCTCTGAAGCGTCAATATCGCGTTAACAGTCAAATCTGTGACATAGTAGCCATAGATGAGAATAAGCGGTTGGTTGTGCTGGAACTAAAAAACTGCGAAGATCGCTATATTGTTCAGCAGCTAACTCGTTACTATGATGCTTTGTTAGAGGAGAAAGCATTTAATGAAGAAATAGATTACGGACAACCTGTTCGTTTAGTAGCGATCACGCCAAGTTTTCATAAAGATAATTTCACAGATAGAAAGTATCATAAGCTTTTTTTAGAATTTTTACAGTTTGAAATTATTGAAACTGGTAACAAATGTCATTTATATTTAAAATATATAGATACTAATAAAGTTACAAAAGTAAAGATTTCCCAGCCAACAACAGATACTACAGAAAGTTTACCTATTCCTCCTCCAGCACTTCAGAAGCTATTGAGTGGATGTACTCCAGAACAAACAAAAGTAATTTTGCAGATTCGTAATCAAATTCTCAGTTTTGATAAGCGTATAGTAGAAATGGCTACGGCTGCAAGTATCAAGTATGGAAATGGAAAGAGTAAACAAAGTAAACTTTGTGCTGAGTTTTGCTCGGATAATAAAGGTTCAATTTTAATATTTTTATGGCTGCCTCGAAAAGATTTTACAAGTAAAATAATTAGTAGAGCAAGAATTTGGACAGACTGGAACGATACGGCTTTGGTAGAGGGTTATGTATCAGAGGGGATCGGCACAAAAATTACTTCACATAAAAGAGTAATAGCAAATAGACATAAAAAACTTAAGGAGCTTTTAGCAAAAAAAGAAACATACTATTCAAACAGAATGTTTTTTAGGCAATATGCAAAAGATATAAATGCGATTAGAAATAAACTTTCTAATCGCTCACCAATAACGCACGAAGAAATGCAATATTTTGACGAAGGTTGGGAACCAGCTACAGAAGAAGAGCTTCAATCTCTTGAAACAACTACAGAATTTGAATATCAAATTCCATATTTTTCTTTAAATAAAATAGTTGATTTAGCTTTAGAAAAATGGCTAGAAAGGATTTAAAGGTATTAGAGGCGATCGCACCCAAAAAAAATCAAACCACAGAGACACAGAGGACACAGAGGAAAGAGAAAGTGAGTTTTAAACTTGAGAATGTTGTTCCTTGGGGACGTTCAATGGAGGAGTATGTTAGGATGTTCGACTTGAGTCCTGACGATTTTAAGTTAAAAATCCTTGATTGTGGTGGCGGTCCTGCTAGTTTCAATTGTGAGATGAATCGTCAAGGATACAAAGTCGTTTCTTGCGATCCAATTTATCAGTTTAGTGCTGATGAAATTGCTCAACGCATTCGGGATACTTGCCAAAAAATTATTGATGGCGTGCGGGTGACTTATGACAGTTTTGTTTGGCAAGATATTCAGTCGCCGGAACATTTAGGAGAAGTGAGAATGGCGGCTATGAAGAAATTTATAGAGGATTTTCCTGTGGGAATTAGGGAAGGGCGCTATCTGACAGATGAATTACCCGTGCTGTCATTTAATCAGAGTCAGTTTGATTTAGTATTGTGTTCCCATTTATTATTTACTTATTCAGACCAGTTATCAATAGATTTTCATCTAGCTTCTATTGTAGAAATGTGTCGAGTGGCAAAAGAAGTTCGCATTTTTCCACTTTTAGTCCATTTTTCAGGAGAAACATCACCTTTGCTCGAACCAATCATAAATAATCTTCAAGAGTTGGGATACAAAGTGGAAATTAAGCAAGTGCCTTATGAGTTTCAAAAAGGTGGAAATCAACTTTTAAGGGTATGTTCGTAAATATTTCTGTTACTAGGTTAATAACACTCCTAAATAGCGGGAAAAATCCTCTATTTCTCTATCTTCGCGTCCTAACGCTTCGCTTCGCCTTCGGCTGCCGCGTCTTGGCGGTTCGTTCAAAACACCTATAACGCGAATTATGGTAATCTTTATAATCTTCCCTCAACACCGCTTTGAGCAGTATAGTGTGTGTTGCAGTTTGCGCGTCTCAAGCTAAAGTATCAATCATCGCATGACTCAAATTGTTTGGCTCGCTCGTCACGCTAACCGTCTCGACTTTGTTAACCCTGAGTGGTTTAATACAGCAGAGCGACCTTACGATCCACCAATTTCTGATGATGGCTTCATTCAAGCCCAACAGCTAGCACAGCGTCTTAAGCAAGAAAAGATTAAACATATTTTTGCTTCTCCTTTCTTACGCACGGTGCAAACAGCAAATGAAGTGGCGCAAGTTCTAAATTTACCGATTAAACTGGAATCTGGTTTGAGTGAATGGCTCAATCCTGCTTGGATGCCAAAAATGCCAGAAAGACTTTCAATCGAAGCTTTGGCACAGATGTTTCCCAAAATTGACATCAGTTACACTTCTCGCGTGATGGCTGAATATCCAGAAACAAAAGAAGTAGTACTGGAACGTTCGGGGAAAACAGCCAGGATATTAGCAGATGAATTTCCAGAAGATATCCTGTTGGTAGGACATGGTGCATCGGTGTTGGGTGCAACAATGGGGCTGGTAGGTGCAACTGCCCAAACTGAAGTTAATGCAGTTTTGTGCTGTTTGGTAAAAATTGTCCGTCAAGACCGAGAATGGGTGATGGAATTAAATGGGGATACCTCCCACCTCAGTTCTTCTGAAAAAGTCATCCGGTTCCATTAACAATCAAAAATTATTTATGACTGTACTACTAACTGGAGATATCGGCGGTACAAAAACAATTCTGCGAGGAGTGCGAACGTCAGAGTCATCAATGCACACTCTGTATGAAAAGCGCTATAGCAGCCCCGATTTTGCCGATTTGGTGCCAATGGTGCAGCAGTTTTTAGCAGAAGCAGGCGAGCATTCGGGTGAAAGTATTGTACCGGAAAAGGCTTGCTTTGCGATCGCCGGGCCTGTGGTTAATAATACTGTGAAGTTGACCAATCTCACTTGGTCGCTCGATGCCAAACGGCTGCAAGAACAGTTAAATATTGCCCGGATATCTTTAATTAATGACTTTGCTGCTGTTGGTTATGGAGTTTTGGGCTTAGATGAGAAAGATTTGTATACCTTACAACCAGGTAAACCCGACTCAACCGCACCTATTGCTGTAATTGGGGCAGGAACGGGGCTGGGACAAGGTTTTTTAGTTCAGCAGGGCGACAGCTATCAGGTTTTTGGTTCTGAAGGCGGACACGCTGACTTTGCCCCCCGTGCGGAGTTGGATTTTCAATTGTTAAAGTATTTGTTGGATAAACACGATATTCAGCGAGTTTCAGTTGAAAGAGTTGTTTCCGGTCAAGGTATTGTATCAATTTACCAATTCTTGCGCGATCGCCAAATCACCCCAGAATCGCCAGAAATTGCCTCTGTGGTGAAAGCTTGGGAACAACAAGCTGGACGTAGTGAGAAGACAGTCGATCCAGCCGCAGCAATATCGAAGGCTGCAATAGAAAAGAGCGATCGCCTGTCCGAACAAACTATGCAAATATTTGTAGAAGCTTATGGGGCGGAAGCTGGTAATTTAGCTTTGAAACTTTTACCCTACGGTGGGCTTTATGTCGCTGGTGGAATTGCTGCTAAAAATCTACCTTTGATGCAAGAGGGCAGTTTTTTACGATCCTTCACTAGCAAAGGACGAATGAGATCCGTGCTGGAAAACGTACCCGTGCATATTGTATTGAACCAACAAGTGGGATTAATTGGGGCGGCGATTGCTGCTGCTAGACTCTGATATTTTGTCAAAGGATGCAACTAAAACAGGTATTGGACGTACTTTTTTTGCTCTCCTATCGAGCAAAATATCATGATTTCATTGTGTCCTTACCTGTTCAATTTTTAATGACGCTACAAGTTGTGCCACAGCTGTGAGTAATTTAGTTGGTTCAACTGGTTTAGAAACGTGCAATTGAAAGCCTGCTGTTAGTGCTTTTATTCGTTCTTCGGCTCTAGTGTAAGCGGTTAAGGCGATCGCTGGTATTTTCCTGCCTTGCTGTTGCTCGAAATCTCGCACTTTGCGAATTAGTTGATAACCGTCTTCTTCTGGCATCCCAATATCACTTACCATAAGATGGCAAGTGGATCGTTCTAGAAATTCCATCGCTTCAGCAACTGATGACACATCTGTGACTTGCGCGCCCGACTGCTGCAAAATCATTTTCACCAAGTCACGGGTATCGTTATTATCCTCTACGAGTAACACTTGCACGCCATCAAGAAAAGGCTGTGGGGGAGGATTGGATGGCAAAGTCAATTCATTAGTTTGAAATTCGTTGTGGGTGGAAGGACTTGGCGACAAGGGATTGGGGGACAAGGAAAGCCCATCTCCTAATTCCTCCTCTTGTTTGTCTTTGCTGTCTTTCCCTGCTCTTTCCAACAGCGGGATTTTGACAGTAAAGGTCGCACCCTTCCCCTCGCCTTCACTGCAAGCCTCAATCTTGCCACTGTGCAACTGTACCAAGTGACTAACTATCGTCAAGCCCAGCCCTAGCCCTCCATAAGAACGGGTAGAGGAACTGTCTGCTTGTCGAAAGCGGTCAAAGACGTAAGGGAGGAAGTCGGCAGCGATGCCAATTCCGTTGTCAATTACTTGAATACAGGCGAACGAGCCGGGGTTAGAGGCTTGAGGCACAAGGCTAGTATCTTCCAAATCACCGCTCACCTCTGGCATCGATCCTTCTACTGACAAGCGAATCTCAACTTTGCCTTCGTTTGGTGTAAACTTGATCGCATTGGAGAGTAAATTCCAAATAATTTGCTGTAGGCGTTCTGGATCGCCACAAACCATTTGTGCGTTTTCATCAAGCAAGGTTTCTAGTTCAATTGCTTTGGCTTCGGCTTGGGGGCGTACTGTCTCCAATACGATTTTAATTAGCTCGATCGCGTTGACTGGTTGCATACACAACCGCAGCTTACCCCGGATGATTTTGGAAATATCCAGAAGATCTTCAATCAGTTGCGCTTGCGAACGGGCGTTACGCGCGATCGTTTCTAAGGCGCGAAGAGTACTTGATTGATCGAATTTTCTCGTCAGCAACAGTTGCGACCATCCCAATATTGAGTTAAGCGGGGTGCGAAGTTCGTGGGAGACGATCGCTAAAAACTCGTCTTTCATCCGGTTGGCTGCTTCAGCTTCAGCCCGTGCTGCTTGTTCGCGGATCATTTGTTCGCGTACTACTTCGGCGAGTTTGCGCTCTGTAATATCTTCTATAGTGCCGACATGACCCAACGATTGCCTTTGTGGAGAGAGCATTGTTGAAGTGGCAACTTGAACCCAGCGCAAACCTCCATCCGGCGCATAAATCCGAAATTCATCAATGTATGTCTGGTCGTTTTGGGTGCAACTAGACCAATTGGCAAAAACGCGATCGCGATCTTCGGCATGAATGCACCTTGCCCAAGCTGTTTCCCAACTTTCCCCAATTGTGAAACCACAAATTGCCTCACAGTTTGGGTTAGTGTAGGTACAACGTCCGCTGATATCGAGGGAAAAAATTCCCAGTGGAGCGCAAGCACTCAAGGAACGAAACCGCTCCTCACTTTGTTTCAGTTTACCGTTGATCGCAACGAGTTCGGCTGCTTGTCTTTGCACCTCCATTGTTTTTTTGAACAGTTCAACAAACACTGACACTTTTGAAGTTAAGACCCCTGCATCCAGCGGCTTCAATAAGTAATCTACTGCACCGATTTCGTAGCCTTTAAACACAAAAGGGTCGCTAGTACTAAAGGCTGTCAGAAAAATTATTGGCGTATTGCGCGATCGCTCTCGTTGCCGAATCAGCGTTGCCGTCTCAAATCCATCCATCCCCGGCATCTGCACGTCTAGTAAGATCGCAGCAAAATCTTGATGCAATAAGCACCTTAAGGCTTCCTGTCCCGAAGTTGCTTTCACCAGGTTCTGATCCAACCTGTCCAGAATTGCCTCTAATGCAATCAAATTTTCCGGATGGTCGTCTACCAAGAGGATATTGGCTTTTGGTGCATTCATAGGCTTATACTGATTTGGACTTTGGGATGCTTAAATTGGAAATTGCGAAGCTAATTAAATCTCTGGTCATCACTCAGACTTATTACTAATTGTCAATAGCCATAATTTATAATTCATAATTCATAATTCATAATTAATCTGACTCCCAACTTCCCCTTAGATCACTGCATCCTCCGGTAGAGCTTTTCTTGATTGTCTAAGATCTTATAGTCCTGTTCGTGAGGAGTTCCATATAGAGTTTCCTGTTTTCCCAATCCCAAAACTCCAAACGTGGTCAAACTTTCATATAGTAGCTTGTGTACCTGCTGTTGCAGCTGGTGATTGAAGTAGATTAAAACATTGCGACACACGATTAAGTTAAATTCGTTGAAAGAAGCATCCGTTACCAAGTTGTGTAATGAAAATACAATGTTCTGCTTGAGGAATGAGTGTAAAACAGCACCATCGTAGGCAGCAGTATAATACTTTGAAAAAGCTTGATTGCCACCTGAGCGCAGGTAGAGATGCGTATATTTTTGCATTAAATTGAGCGGATAAATTCCGGCTTTGGCTTTGCGTAACACGACCTCATTTATATCAGTAGCGTAGATCCGGCAGCGGTGATATAATCCTTCTTCAAATAGCAGGATTGCCATTGAATAAACTTCCTCACCTGTAGAGCAGCCAGCGTGCCAAATGCGAATAAACGGATAAGTACGCAGCAGGGGAATGACTGTGTTTCTCAAGGCAACATAAAAGCTAGGGTCGCGGAACATTGATGTGACATTGACTGAAAGACCCAGTAGGAAACGCTGCATACAAACAGGGTCGTGCAGTACTTTTTCTTGCAATCTAGAAATACTTGTTAGCTTTTCAGTTTGAAGTGTATTCCAAACGCGCCGTTTGAGCGAACCCATAGCATAGTTACGAAAGTCAAAGCCGTAATAGCGATACACTCCCTCCAACAGTAGCTGGATCTCAATGTCTTCAAGTTCGATCTTTTGCTGGGAGGACATTAAAAGTCAAAAGGATGAATGATGAATGATGAATGATGTACGCGAACACGTGCGTGTAGCGTAGCGTCTAGCGTTCCCGTTCCCCGAACTCTTTGCCGTACGCGCAGCGTTGCCCCCGCGCTTGCTAGGGTAGGATGAAGGCTGAAGAATGCATTAATTAATTATTCTGTCACCACGCTCCTGTCTCTTCACTTAATACTTCATACTGTGCTGACCGCCGCAACGCTTACACACTTTACTAAAGACGTAGCACTGCTATGTCTCTACTCATCCTTCATACTTCACACTTCATACTTTCTTTGCGCCTTTATTTATATAGCCAAACTCTTAGCAGTGAGAGCAGTTGCTCGGTATCAACGGGTTTGGTGATGTAGTCGGAGGCTCCGGCTTCGATGCACTTTTCGCGATCGCCTTTCATTGCTTTGGCGGTGAGGGCAATCATGGGTAATGATTTGAAACAGTCGATTTCTCGAATAGCAGTCATCGTTTCGTAGCCATCCATTTCTGGCATCATCACGTCCATAAGAACAATGTTAACTTCGGGGTGATTTTGCAGCATGGTAATGCCATCTTTGCCGTTTTCAGCGTAGAGAACCTCCATTTGGTAACGCTCCAACAGACTAGTGAGGGCAAAAATATTGCGGACATCATCATCGACGATTAGGACTTTTTTGTCTGCCAGTACTGGGTCTTTTTGCTGTATTTGTTCGAGGATTTCCCGTTTGTCTTGGGGCAGATTGGCTTGCACTCGATGCAAAAACAAGGCAGTTTCGTCTAAGAGGCGTTCGGGCGATCGCACGTCTTTGACGATAATTGTGTCTGAAATGCGCCGCAGGTGTGTTTCTTCCTGCTGCGATAACTCTTTTCCAGTGTAGACAACGATCGGCAAATGATTTAAACGCGGTTGCTTTTTGATCTGCTCGATCAGATCGAATCCGCTCATGTCTGGTAGCCCCAAATCCAGCACTAGGCAGTCAAAACGAGCGGATTTGAGTGCTTCGAGTGCTGCTGCACCTGTGTTAACCGCAGTGGTAGCAACGTCACTATTACCAATTAAATCTACAATGCTATGGCGTTGGGTTTCGTCATCTTCAACTACGAGCAGGCTTTTCACTGGGCGATCAATAAAGTCCTTGATCGCGCTCAAGGCTTGCAACAGCCCTTCCGTACTGATCGGTTTTTGCAAGTAAGCGATCGCTCCCTGTTGCCTACAGCGATGCTGTCCTTCCTCAACGCTCATCATGTGGATGGGAATGTGTCTGGTGTTAGGGTCGTGCTTGAGGCGGTCAAGTACTGTCCAGCCGTCCATCACGGGCAGACGAATATCCAGCATAATTGCCGCTGGGCGGTATTCTCTCGCCATTGCTAGACCCACATCGCCCCGCCCCGCTACCAATCCTTTGAAGCCCTGCTGTCGTGCCATATCGAGCAAGATACGGGCAAAATTCAGGTCATCTTCCACGATTAGTAGGGTGCGATCGCTTGTTTGGAGCGTCTCTCGGTCATCTGCGATCGCTTGTTCGCTAGGCAACGGCGAATCATTCTTAACTGTTGACAATTGAGGATTAACTATTGACGTTTGACGATATCCAGTCAGCCGCCGACTATTAGCATTGCTGCGATCACTACTACTTAGTTCAGTTGATGGACTAAAGTAAGCTTGGGGCAAATAGAGTGTAAACGTGCTACCTTCGCCCACTTCGCTGACTAAGCGAATCTCGCCACCCAATAAGCGGGCAATTTCCCGGCTGATCGACAAGCCCAAACCCGTACCGCCATATTTGCGGCTGGTGGTGCCATCTGCTTGCTGGAAGGCTTCAAAAATTACCTGCTGTTTTTCCGGAGCAATGCCAATTCCCGTATCGGCAACCGCGAAGGCGATGACGCGCTCGGATCGCTTGAGAATTTCGTGGTCTTGACTCCAGCCGCTATCTGCCACGCTCACATTCAAACTCACCTGACCTTTTTCGGTGAATTTGAAGGCATTTGCTAGTAGATTCTTCACTACCTGCTGTAATCGTTTTGTGTCCGTGTAGATGGCGCGAGGCAGGCGATCGTCAAGCTGAATGTTGAAATCTAGCTTGCGGTCAACTGCTACTTGACGGAAAATTCGTTCGACGTAGTTGTGTAAGTCGCTGAACAAAGTTTCCTGAACTTCCACCGACATCGTACCCGACTCAATTTTCGCCAGATCGAGGATGTCGTTGATCAGTGTTAACAAATCATTGCCTGAAGAGTAGATGGTGCGAGCGTAATCTACTTGCTTTTGCGTTAAGTTAGCTTCGCTGTTGTCAGACAGCATTCGTGCCAAAATTAACAAACTATTAAGTGGTGTCCGCAACTCGTGGGACATATTCGCCAGAAACTGGGATTTGTACTTGGAAGTTGTCGCTAGTTGTGTAGCTTTTTCCTCTATAGCCTGACGCGCTTGCTCGATTTCCCGATTTTTGCGCTCTACCTCTCGGTTTTGCAAAGCTAGCAATTCGGCTTTTTCTTCCAATTCTTCGTTAGTTTGCTGCAATTGCTCCTGCTGGCGCTTGAGCAGTTCCTCTGAGGCTGTGAGGGATTGTGCTTGTTGTTCCAGGCGTTTGTTGGTTTCGGTTAGTTCCTTTTGCTGAGTTTGCAACTCTTCTGCCAAAGACTGAGACTGTTTGAGCAATTCTTCTGTCCGCATACTAGCCGCGATCGTGTTGAGTACGATCGCAATACTTTCTGTCAGTTGATCGAAGAAAGTCAAGTGAATTTCACTAAAGCGATGGAACGATGCTAGTTCAATTACTGCTGTCACTTGCCCTTCAAATAACACGGGCAAGACTACCACATTCAACGGACTTGCTTCGCCCAAACCAGAGCTAATTTTAATGTAGTCGGGCGGCACTTCAGTCAGTAGAATTCGCTCTTTCTCCAAAGCGCACTGTCCCACCAGCCCGTCACCCAGATGAAAGCGGTTTGACAAATGCTTGCGTTCGCGGTATGCATAAGTGCCGATCAGTTTGAGGTATGGCGGGTGATTTTCCCCCGTGTCCATTAGGTAAAACAAACCTTGTTGAGCCGCAACCAGGGGAGCCAACTCCCTTAAGATCAGCTTGGACACTGTTTCCAGATCCCTCTGTCCCTGCAACATCCGCGTAAACCTCGCCAAGTTGGTCTTGAGCCAGTCTTGCTCGGTGTTCTTCTGCGTTGTCTCCCGCAGGTTGGCAATCATTTGGTTGATGTTATCTTTCAGGACAGCTACTTCGCCTTGGGCCTCGACGGCGATCGAAGGAGTTAAATCGCCCTTAGTAACAGCGGTCGCCACTTCAGCAATTGCCCTTACCTGTGTAGTTAAATTTGCTGCAAGTTCGTTAACGTTATCCGTTAAATCTCGCCACGTCCCTGATGCCCCCGGCACTTTCGCCTGTCCGCCCAGTTTGCCTTCAATTCCTACTTCTCGTGCTACCGTAGTAACCTGCTCGGCAAACGTTGCCAGGGTGTCAATCATTTCGTTAATCGTATCAGCTAGGGTTTCAATTTCCCCTTTCGCGTCCAGCATCAGCTTGCGTTTCAAGTCGCCATTAGCAACCGCCGTTACCACTTTGGCGATGCCTCGCACTTGTGCTGTGAGGTTGCCTGCCATTGAGTTGACATTATCTGTCAAATCCTTCCACGTTCCAGCCACACCCGTCACATGAGCTTGACCACCTAACTTACCTTCGGTTCCCACCTCACGCGCTACCCGTGTTACTTCACTTGCAAAGGACGACAGCTGATCCACCATCGTATTGATCGTGTTTTTCAGATCCAAAATCTCGCCTTTGACATCGACGGTGATCTTTTTGGAGAGATTGCCATTTGCGATCGCAGTTGCCACCTCGGCAATATTCCTTACCTGTGCCGTCAGGTTCCCTGCCATTGAATTGACGTTATCTGTCAAATCCTTCCACGTTCCAGCCACACCCCGAACGTAAGCTTGTACCCCTAACTTACCTTCGGTTCCCACCTCCCGCGCCACACGAGTTACTTCACTTGCAAAGGAGTTAAGCTGATCCACCATCGTGTTGATCGTGTTCTTCAGCTCCAGAATCTCACCTTTGACGTTTACCGTAATTTTCTTAGACAAGTCGCCGTTGGCTACTGCCGTCGTTACCTCGGCAATATTCCTTACCTGGGCAGTCAAGCTACCTGCCATAAAATTTACACTGTCGGTCAAATCTTTCCACGTACCCGCCACACCTTGAACTTGTGCTTGTACGCCTAACTTTCCTTCGCTACCTACTTCCCGCGCCACCCGTGTTACTTCACTTGCAAAGGAGTTGAGCTGATCCACCATCGTGTTGATCGTGTTTTTCAGCTCCAGAATCTCACCCTTCACATCTACGGTGATTTTCTTCGACAAGTCGCCGTTAGCTACTGCCGTCGTTACTTCGGCAATATTCCTTACCTGGGCAGTTAAACTACCTGCCATAAAATTTACCGATTCAGTTAAGTCTTTCCACGTACCCGCCACGCCGCGAACATCCGCTTGTACGCCCAACTTACCTTCGGTTCCAACTTCACGAGCAACTCGTGTTACTTCACTTGCAAAGGAATTGAGCTGATCCACCATCGTGTTGATCGTGTTTTTCAACTCCAGAATCTCGCCCTTCACATCTACAGTGATTTTCTTCGACAAGTCGCCATTTGCTACTGCCGTTGTTACTTCAGCGATATTTCTTACCTGTGCTGTCAAGTTGCCTGCCATTGAGTTAACACTATCTGTCAAGTCTTTCCACGTACCCGCCAACCCTGACACTTGCGCCTGTACGCCCAGCTTTCCTTCGGTTCCGACTTCACGAGCAACCCGCGTTACTTCACTTGCAAAGGAGTTGAGCTGATCTACCATTGTGTTAACGATGCGGGCAGTTTGCAAAAACTCACCTTGTAAAGGTCTGCCTTCAATTTCGGTGGCAATGGTTTGAGACAAATCCCCATTGGCAACTGCTCGAATCACACGCGCAGTTTCAGCTGTAGGGCCGCTCAAGTCGGTAATCATGGCGTTGATTGACTCAATTGAGCTTTTCCAGCCACCTCTGACGCTTCCCAAAGAAGCACGTTCATAAATCTTGCCTTCCTTACCGACAACGGTACTGACGCGCTCCAGCTCGTTCGCCATCCGCTCGTTCATCTCTATAATGTCGTTGAAGCTGTCAGCAATTTTTCCTGCCATGCCAGTATATTCAAGTGGCATCCGCACTGAAAAGTTACCCTTCTTAACTTCTGCCAAAATCCTCAGCAGTTGTTTCAGGTCGAGATTATCTGTGTCGTTGGTTGCTTGTGCAGTTGTCATAGCTTGATTATTAAAAAAGTATTTCTTTATCTAAAAGTTACGTTTTCGACTATAGTGTTTTTATTTAATTTTCTACTTAAAGGTAGATAAATATCGAACCTTAGTCCAATATACAAAATTAATCTTCGCCATATTATCCATTGGAAAGACAATATACGCTTCTATCTAAAGTGGCAGCTAGTATACAGGGCTTCTACCCTTTGATAGATGAGGCGATGAATACAGCTAATTAATATATAAGTTTGAGTAGATGGTGGCATAGCCGTAGT
>DATNQH010000365.1:0-24664 GCA_036704105.1 Leptolyngbyaceae cyanobacterium
AAGCACACTACTACGTTCATCGGCGGCTGTTGAGTCGCAAAGCAACTCTCAAAGCAATGGTTTATAACTTGTTTGGCTATCACGATGAATGTACCATTGCCAAATTAGTTAATATTTTGGAGCAAGACTTGAATTGTTCGCTTTCACCTCACTCTCTGTTTGGGCATCAAAGTCTCCTTCCTGGTGGTGTTTCAGTACCATTGATGATTTGTGGTTGCCAGGATGACACAATTGTAGAACCCCAGATACTGCAAGGATGGCAGCCTTGGTTAAAAGAAGGCGATTTCTTGTGGTCATGTCCCCAAGGAGGTCACTTTTTTCACTTCTTTTACCCTCAGCAGGTAGGACAATCAATTCTGGGATTTTGGCAATCTTTACAGTCAGATTTGCTTTGCTCCAACATAGCTAAGGTACTAGAGAAGTCTAAAGTCTGAAGTCTGAAGTGGGAACGCGGTAATTGTTTTTCCCCTTACCTTTTACATCGATCCTCTTAACTCTTACCCATTAATAGGCAACTCCACAGTAAAGCAGGTTTTTCCGGCGGTAGCCTCAACTCGAATCAAGCCGCCTATATGCTCCACCAGCTTTTTCACCAGCGCTAGCCCTAATCCAGTACCTTTGTGTTTCCAAGGGTTATCAGTGGGAATGCGGTAGAAATTGTCAAAAATTCGCTCAAACTCAGACTGGGGAATTTCTATTCCTGAGTTAGTGACGCTGAGTTGGATATGAGTTGAGCTGGCGCTGAGTGCAACGTGGATCTGTTCGTTGGCAGGTGTGTATTTACAGGCATTTGTCAGCAACTCAGTCACAATCGACTCTAGACTGGAGGCATCGGAAAAAAGGATGGGCAAATTGGCAGGTAAGTCAAGATGGAGATTCTGCTGCATCCTGCTAGTAAGCTCTTGAAACTTTGCCACAACTGGCGGCAACCAGGTATGCAGATCGATCTCTGAACGATCTAAGATTTGTTCCCCGCCTTCTAATTTTTGCAGTGTCAGCAGATCTTCAATCAGCTTGATTTGTTGTTCGCACCCGCTTTGCAAAATCGATAGATATTCGGTAATCTTTTTGTGTTTCTCGTGTAACTCACCTTCGCTATTAATGGCAACTTCTAACATTTTGATTGACATTTTGATGGCTGTAATGGGGGTGCGTAATTCATGGGAAATGGTAGCCAAAAAGTGATCTTTGAGTTGATTTAGTTTTTGAAGTTCTGCTATGTGTGCTTGCGCTTGTTGATAGAGTCTGGCTTGACGAATAGCGATCGCGCACTGATTCGCCACCTGCTGCACCAAACGAATTTCTAACTCATTGAAGCTATAATCTGCTTGATTTACCAACCACAGATCGCCCAAAACTCCTCTATCGTCAAAAATTGGACAAGCTAACATACTCACCCGTCCTCGGTTGGGATTGATCGGGATCGAGCAAAATTGAAAATACTCTCGTTTAAGCAGGCGATCCTCGTAAAGTTCAGGAAAATTTGCCATCTGCAAAATCCGACCGTGATATGCAAACCCAGCAGTGGCTTGCTCGTATTGAACAGTAGACGCACCGCGATCGAGGTCGTACATCGAAGTATTGCAAGCGCGAACTCCTAAAGTCTGGACGATCTCCTGCACCACTGTTGCTAAAATCTGGGCTTCATCCAGGCTATCGCGTACCTTATCTGCAATCCGTTTCAGCGTTGCTTCAAACTCTAGTGCTTGCTGCAACTCCTTTGTGCGTTTCTGTACTTGGTATTCCAAGTCGGCGTTAAGCTGCTGCACTTGCTGATAAAGCTGGGATTGCTGAATCAGACGACGTACTCGCCGACATAGCACGTCTATGTGGAACGGCTTGGTAACGTAGTCAGTTGCACCCGCTGCAAATGCGCGATCGACTGATTCTGCATCTCGAAGGCTAGTAATCATCAACACGGGTGTAAAATTGCTCTTTGCCAATTCCATCAATTCCTGACAGCAGGTGAAGCCATCCATCACAGGCATCATGGCATCTAACAGAACAATATCTGGATGGCAGGTGGTGTAAGCTTCTAGGCACTGCTTACCATTGCAAGCTTCTACAACCCGATATCCCTCTTGTTCCATTAGCATTCGCAGTAAAGATCGCGCCCCCTCTTCATCGTCCGTTACTAGAACTAAAGGGGAATTTTCCTGATCAGGTAAAGTTTGCGTGCTGATATCTGATGTTTGTGATGTTTTGACATTAAACATTTTTTTCGCTCAGTATCGATCCTGCTGCGTCAACACAGAATAATTCGTAATACCCAACAACTACAGGCTAACTATTCCCACTCACACTTGATAATTCGTAATTTCTTTTGCAGTATCGAATTTCTGCATCGTGTTTAATGTTTTTACAGTTTTACATATTTCTTTACAGCTAGGGCTGAAAAGTCTTGTTTGCTTAGAATATTTTTATATTAAACAAGCGATTATAACATAACATGAATAATTCTGCAAACTATAAAATTGGTATTAGGATCTGATAATAAGGTAAACAATTAATTTGAATAATTTGTCAAACTGAGCAAACAATTCACAATTTCGCGCCGGAGCAATTATTGATTGTGTTCCAAGCCCGCGACTAATTACCAATTATGAATTAAGCTGACTTCTTCTCCTCAATCTTGACTATAAGTTTTACGCCTCTTCCTTGAGGTAGGGTGGGCATTGCCGGGCTACTTGCCAGCATCGACTTGCAACGCCTTCTTTACTTAGTCGTACAAGTTCTAAATTCCAGCCTATGCCACTTGAGTAACCTAAAACTCAATTCTAGTACCTAGTAAGCTAAATGTCGAAACAGAGGTGCTGAGGCTAAAGTCATTGATGTTGAACAAATGACGAATGACAGACAAAACAGTTAATCTACAGACTGAAAGAGTAGCTTATTACTTATGTTTCTGCTTTCATTTCATCAATTTCAAAAAAGCTGACAATTACACCAGTGACAGGAATAGCAATAAAAATTCCCAGCAATCCTGCCACTCTAGCACCCACTAACAATGCAAAAAATATCACAACAGGATTAATATTAACCGCACCTTGCATAACCCTAGGTGAAATCAAATTATCTTGGATTTGCTGCAAGATAATGCAAATAATTAAAACTTTGAACGCTAGCCAAACGTTTTGAGACAAGACGAGCAAAAAAATAATACTAACTCCTAATGTGGCTCCAATCCCAGGAATTGTATCAAGAACACCAACTATAGTTGCTAGAATCAGTGAAAAAGGAACTTTTAAAACTAAGAAAACAATAAAAGTAGAAGAAGTCAAAAAGAAAGTCAAAATCAGTTGACCTCTAACGAAGCCTAAAAACTTGCGTTTAACTATAGTTGCAAAACGACCTCTGACTTTTTTTGGTACTAACTTAAGTACAAGAATCCATAGTCTTTGTCCATCTAAAAGCATGAACAAAGCCACAACTGCGATTAATATTAAAGTAACAAAGTTAGCAAAAAATATTTGTATTGTTGATAAACTATAAGTGATTCCTGCACTAAGACCCGACAAAATTTGGTCTTCTAATTGCTGTTGAATAGCATTCAAGTCTACCTGAATATTGCGGTTAAGCAGAAATTCTTCTAATCGCTCTGTTAGCGGTATTAGAGAATTTAAAAATACAGTTACACTATTAAACAATTGTTGAGCTTGAGATACAACTGATAAGCCAACTGTAGCTGTAAGACCACTAATAAGGACAAAGCTGAGCAAGAAAACTACAATAACTGCTATCCCGTGCGGTAAAAAACGACGTAGCCATTGCACGGGATAGCCAAGTAAAAAAGCCAAAATTGCGGCAAAGCTGAAAATAACAATAACAGTTTCAAAGTATGCTAAAAGCTGGACAAAAGCCCAACCCGAAGCAAAAAGTAACAAAAAGCGAACTAACAATAAATTATTTAGTTGTTCCCAAAAACGTGGTGGTGGTTCTTGCATACTTGGCTTTGTTTATACTGCTTTCAGACAAATAATGCCATGCGGGTGGTAGTTGCGATAGATACTGCGTGAAGGTTGTTAAATCTTAACACTCAACTTTCAACAGCACTCGCTGCACGTTGTCTCTACCAGTGTAGTTTGGGCGTAGTCAAAACCTGTTGATAAAAAATAGAACTCAAAATTCAACAATTGACAAATGCTATGGTTGCATCATGGCATCAGTGACACAGACTAATGCTGCTGTAATGCTCTTGTGAACTTGTGTGTCGTTCAGTCAGTTCAATAATTGTTGCTAATAGGGTAGCTTGGTACTGGTTTAGCAATATGCATCTGAAAAGCGACAGCTAATGCTTGCTGGTAGTTTGCTTGGGCTGCATAATTTGTGATGCGATCGCAGCTTGTAAAGAAGCATAACTAGACTACCAGCAAGCATGATTTTTATGCTTAGTTGTAAGTGTATCGGGCATTTGTGATGCACCGTATAATTAATTCGCAATTTGTAATCCCTTGTCCTTATACCCCCTAGATTTCATAATGCCAGAAGGGTGGTACGTCATGCGAAACGATGAATTGACGTGCTTGGCGTTGAATAATTCCTTGCTTTTCGAGATCTCCAATCAGCCGCGTTACTGTGACGCGGGTTAATCCGACAAGTTCAGCAATGTCTTGATGAGTTAAGCGTAGATCGATAAGTCTTCCTTGCTCTACTTGTTGACCAAATCTTTTAGCCAACCAAGTAAACAGTTGTAAAATAGAGGAATCAGCCTGTCGGCAATGTAGAATTTCCATTAGCTCCCCAGAGCGCTGAATATGCAAAATCATCGCTTCAGTCACTTCATGCCATCTGTGCTTTGGTAATAAAGTTGCTTCTACTGGCGTGAGACATTCGATTTGATAAGAAGAGACGCGGGAAAGAACTTTGCCAACGACATCTCCTGCACCCCATAATCCTAGAGTGTTATAGTTGCCATCTTCTGAAATTGTTAAGCTACGAACCACACCAGTTTCAATCAGCCACAAAGCATCATGTTTGGGAGGTAGGAACTCGCGCCGAGCAAATGTAGATATTGATCGCGCCGCATACAGATTTGGGAACGCAGAAGAGATAGACATAATTTTTTAAGTGTGAAAGCAATTCTTACAAACTAAGCAATCGGGAATTAGTACAGAGCGATGGGCTGAATCATCAAAAAAGAATATATTTTATCATTCATAATTGCTCGATTCTGGCTCCTTGATTAAATTCCAGCCCCATCGAGAAAATTTTCAATGATTGAAGTGGTAGCTTGCGACTTTTGAGTGTGTGCTGCACAGACTAAACCATTTTGAGTTTTCAGCCGTTCGATTTCTTGTTCGAGGAATTGAATTCGGTCAAACAAGGCTCGAATTACCTCTGCTTCTGGATCGGGCAAGTTTTCATTGTTGAGATTAACAGGCTTGCCTTGGTGGCGGACAATTCGCCCTGGAATCCCCACTACTGTCGAGTTTGCGGGAATATTTCGCAAGACAACAGAACCAGCACCGATGCAAACACGATCGCCTATCTGAATATTTCCTAATACTTTCGCTCCTGCACCTACCACCACATTCTGTCCCAATGTCGGGTGACGTTTACCTGTTTCCTTACCTGTACCACCGAGAGTAACTCCCTGGTAGAGCATGGCGTAGTCTCCCACAATCACAGTTTCACCAATTACTACGCCCATCCCATGATCGATAAATACACCCTTTCCAATTTTGGCTCCTGGGTGAATTTCAATTCCCGTCCAAAAGCGAATTACATAGGAAATCAAGCGGGGAATAAAGGGAACGTTGAGACAATAAAACCAGTGTGCTAGTCGATAAAAAATAAGTGCTTGTACGCCTGGGTAGCAAAACAGCACTTCTATCCAGTTGCGAGCAGCCGGATCGCGATCAAAGATGATCCGAAAATCAGCGCTTAAAGTGTTCAGCACGGGTAGCCTGTTCCTTCAGCTTATGCAATTAACAGTGAGTTAGATTTAATCACTCATAATCCGGTAGGAATACCGTAATTAATGTCGATAAGTAGTGAGTATGTCATAGACTGACCGCAAGCACAAGGCATCAGGAGGAAGTTGGAAATATTGACGAATTAGCTATATTGTGGTATTAAATAAATATTTAGTTAATACAAGCGCCAAGCGCGATCGCTCTACCTCAGCAAACGAGCCAGCATCATTCCCAGTTGTACGCAGATAACTCCCAACAAAGCACTAAAGAGCCAGTAAAAACCAGCAGCAGCAAATTTGCGATTCCCCAGTAGTAAAACAGAATCTAGCCCATAGGTGGAAAACGTAGTATAGGAACCCAAGAAACCTACTGCAACCAATAATCGGACTTCTGGGGAAATTGTCGCCGCCGGTTCTAAAGCCAAAGTGGCAAAGAAGCCCATGACGAAACAGCCTGTCAAGTTGATGAAAAAAGTGCCGTAGGGAAAATTGCTGCCGAAGCGCTGGGCAAACCATAAAGTCAGATAGTAGCGACTTAAAGCCCCTGCGATCGCTCCCAAACTCACAGCAAGAGGATTGCGAACTTCTGGGACAAGTGTAGTCACAGCAACTAGAAATTCGATACTTTGCTGAATTAAGTGCTTCAAATTCATCAATATTTGTCTGTTTGAGTCAGCAACAAAGATACAGTATCTGTTGCAAACAAGCTCTCAGCTATAAAAATCATTTCACTATGCCGCGATCGTGTTTGCATTGGTAGCCAACAGATCGGGAATTTTGAGTTGTAGCATTTTAATCTCCAAAATGCTCAAACTTTTAGCTAAACGTCAATTATGTCATCAATTGAAGTGGTTTATTAAGCTAAATATCATCACTTTATGATTTAGATTTTCCCGCAGGTTCTCCTAATTTATGACTAACGATAGATGTTGATTTAGCATAGATTTATTAACGTATGACTTATTTATGAGTAACAGATTTTATGCTTAAATTGCTCTGGCTCATTATTACCTCAAACGCCTTTCAAATAAGCTAGGATCGAAGTAAATTAAGTAGGCAGAACCGTACTTGGATGTTAGGGGATATTAGCCCTACAAATCTGAGTAACCATTAATAAGATCGGGGTACGACTTAAGTAATGCTGTAGCTAAGTAAAATTGGCAGCAGACAGCATTATCAGGGGAGCAAAAATATGCAAAATCAGTTAAAAACTGTCGGTACTAGGTTTATTAAGCGGTTTGTCGATTGCGATTAGCTACTGGCTCATTGGTGGTAGCAGCGTAATTGTTGGTATTGCTATAGCAGATGTCATGAACTGGTTGTCTTGGTATCGATCAGACACTTTTGTTAGTTAAGACTGTTCTTTGTTATTACTCAAAATTTCTTAGTGTTGAACAAAGGACAAATCACAAATAACCCTTGCAATCTAGGAGATAGTGCAATGACTACTGATAACAATCAAGAAGACTCATCAGTCAAAATTGAAATTACTCCCCAAAATATGGCTGCTGAAACTAATGATGTCGATGACACATCAATCAAGATTGAAATTATTCCCCAAAGCGGTGAAATCGTAGAAAACCAAATGTCTGGAGACGGTGATATTACCCTGGAAACCAAGGCATTGATTGATGCAATTAGAAAACGCGCTCAGATGGAGGCTGTTTCTGCTGGTACGCTCACCCGCGAGACATATTTAAATGCTGTACGCAAGGTGAGAGAATCACTTGAAGATAATCAGCTGATCGAGCGCGATCGGATTGAATATTCTTGGCAAATGCTGCAAAAAGAAGCCGAGAAGAATTTCGAATTAATTACCAAGGAAGTTGCAGACTTAGGCGATCGCTTAACTGATGCGGCTAAAGCTGCTTGGGACGCTTTTACAGCCCCTCGTTCTCGTGAAGATCGATAATTTCAATCTCCCGTTACCTTTGGTAGAGACGCGATATATCGCGTCTCTACTGTTGTGGGGTGATAAATTGTCTATATTTTTCTAAAATCGAATTGCTGTATTCTGCAATTGATGGATAGCGATGCAATTTACCATCTTTTGCCTTATACCATTGCGGTGCTTTTGAATTGTAATTATCAGCGCTACCACTATACCAACGGCTTGCTACCATCAATATTGCTAAATCTTCATCACCATTAGTATCAGTTAAAGCGTCTTGCCAATACTCACTCAACTTGTGGTTAATAATTTTCTTTTGTAATTCTGGATTATTGAGAAACTCTTTCGCTGTGAGATGATAACCGAGAGCTTCTTTACTCCAATCACTCAAGTTAGCTGGCATAACTTGGGCTAATCCTAGGGCTTGAGAGTGAGGATTTAACGACTGAAAGTTGTTTGTACTTTCTTGCTCAATAATTGCTCGAACCAAAGCATCCACTGGTGAAATTTGTGGCGGTGAAACCGCTACTTGTTGGGGAGGATTTTCAAATTGCTGTAAATTAAACACTGGAAAAGAATTAGAAAGGATAGATATTAGCCAATTTAAAATCAACAGGATCGGAATAATCGTCGGGGCTAATATTACTAATTTTTTCCAGCTAGCTTGTCGTCTTCGTCTTTTGCGTCTGGGAAGTCGATCGCCAACAAATTTTGACCTTTGAGCAACACCGGATGCTGTACGAGTAGCTTTGTAATATTTCTTGCCCGGATGCGTTAGCGAAGCTTTCCGAGGGAATCGCCGCTTACGTCTAGGCTGCCTTAGTCGATCTAGTTCTTGAGGATGTGTAGCCTTCCTAGTGGCAAGTTCTAATAAGATTTGTTGATGCCTCATTACACTGTTTCTAGGTGAAAATCCGCTCAAAAACGGAATTATAAAGGTTGAAAAATGCTATGTTGCCGTATTACAGGTGATTTTTAGCACCGCCGCTACCACCCAAAGGCGTAGAACTTCTAGCTCAAGCTGGGAGTGAGGAGTAACAGAAAAGAATTACGAATTACAAATTACGAATTATTCTTGCAGAATGCTAGATAATAGGAAGGCTTTGTCAAAATTTGGCTTTCTAATTACCTCAACTGAACCTGAAGCAACAGCTATGCGAACCCACTATTGCGGCGAACTCCGAACAGAACACATTGGAGCTACAGTTACCCTGTGCGGATGGGTAGACCGTCGCCGCGATCATGGAGGAGTAATTTTTCTGGATTTGCGCGATCGCAGCGGAATCATCCAAGTCGTCAGCGACCCTGTGCGTACCCCCGATTCTTACCACATGGCGGAATCTCTGCGGAACGAATACGTGGTAAAAGTTACAGGAAGAGTAACGCAACGTCCGGAAGAATCCCTCAATCCCCGTCTACCTACAGGGGAAGTGGAAATTTATGCAGACTCTATAGAACTACTCAACCCAGTCCGCAAACAGTTACCCTTCCAAGTAGGAACAGCAGATACAGAAGAAGTGCGGGAAGACCTGCGACTGAAGTATCGCTATTTGGATTTGCGGCGCGATCGCATGAGTCGTAATCTGCAATTACGACATCAAGTTGTCAAAGCTATTCGTCGTTACCTGGAAGACGAACAAGCTTTCATGGAAATTGAAACCCCAGTCCTGACTCGTTCTACTCCCGAAGGTGCAAGAGATTACCTCGTTCCCAGTCGCGTCAATCCTGGGGAATGGTTTGCTTTACCACAGTCACCTCAGTTATTTAAGCAACTGCTAATGGTGGCTGGGTGCGATCGCTACTACCAAATTGCTCGTTGCTTCCGCGATGAAGATTTACGAGCTGACAGACAGCCAGAATTCACTCAACTGGACATGGAAATGAGTTTCATGTCGCAAGAAGAAATTATCGAACTAAACGAAAATTTAGTTTGTCATATTTTCAAGACAGTTAAAAACATCGACTTACCGCGTCCCTTCCCCCGCCTTACCTATGCTGAGGTGATGGAAAAATATGGTAGCGACAAACCCGATACCCGCTTTGGCTTAGAACTAGTCAACGTCTCGGATCTAGTCAAAGATTCTGGCTTCAAAGTCTTTTCCGGTGCTGTCGCCTCTGGTGGTGTTGTCAAAATCCTACCAATTCCCGGCGGCAACGATCTCATTTCCAACGTGCGAATTAAACCGGGTGGTGACTTATTCAAAGAAGCAGAGGGAGCCGGAGCAAAAGGTCTTGCTTATATTCGCGTCCGCGAAGATGGTGAAATTGACACCATTGGCGCGATTAAAGACAACCTCACCGCCGAACAAAAACAAGAATTGTTAAGCCGCACAGGCGCGAAACCCGGTCACTTATTGCTGTTCGGTGCAGGTGCTGTTAACACGGTTAACAAAACTTTAGATCGATTGCGGCAAGTTATCGGTCGAGAATTAGGGCTAATAGATCCAAGTAAAATTAACTTACTCTGGGTGACAGATTTCCCCATGTTCGAGTGGAATGCAGATGAGAAGCGCTTAGAGGCGCTGCACCATCCATTCACAGCGCCTCATCCTGACGATCTTAACGACATCAAAATCGCCCGCGCTCAAGCTTACGACTTAGTATTCAACGGCTTTGAAATTGGTGGTGGAAGTCTGCGGATTTATCAGCGGGAAATTCAAGAGCAGGTTTTTGAAGCGATCGGCTTATCCTTGGAGGAAGCTCACAACAAGTTTGGATTTCTGCTCGAAGCATTTGAATATGGCACTCCACCGCATGGTGGTATAGCTTACGGCTTAGATCGGTTAGTGATGTTGCTTGCAGGGGAAGAATCAATTCGAGATGCGATCGCCTTTCCCAAGACACAACAAGCTCGTTGCTTGATGACAGATGCTCCCTCTACTGTGGATGACAAGCAGCTCAAAGAACTGCACGTCGCCTCAACTGCCAAAAAGCCAAAGTCTTAAACTTAACGGTAGGGTGGGCAATGCCCACCTTTATTATTATTTAGTAAATCTCAAAATAAATATTAATTAAAAAAACTAATCATTTTTCCTAGCACTAATTAAAAATAATGTATCACTTGATACTCAATAAAAAACAAAAATAACTATTGCTTTAGATATATTATTTATTATTCAAAATTTTTTACTATACTAAGTGTATATATTGCTACTAAATGGTCATTGCTAGATACTATATAGGCAGAATGTAGAATCTGCATTAAGGTATAAGCGATGTCTAACTTAGAGGTGCAATGCTTAGCTGAAAACTTTAATTTTAGGCAAAGCAAGCGAATACTAGGAGATAACATTCATGCTTAAGCAACTTTTAACAGGTGGTTCTGTTCTCGCTTTATTGCTAACAGGCGGGTTCTCCGCTCAAGCAAAACAGCAAGAACCAATTTTGCAATCTCAAGTACCAGACGCGACGACTACACCTACAACTCCAGACGCAACTACTACACCAGACGCAACTACAACACCTACAACCCCCGACGCGACGACTACACCTACAACTCCAGACGCGACGACAACCCCAGACGCAACTACAACCCCAGACGCGACGACAACCCCAGACGCAACTACAACACCTACAACCCCCGACGCGACGACAACCCCAGACGCAACTACAACCCCAGACGCGACGACAACTCCAGACGCAACTACAACTCCAGACGCGACGACAACCCCAGACGCAGAAAGCTCAACCACTGACGACACCAGTCAATCCGACAACGAAGCATTATGTAATTCCTATCCTGTAGCAAGTCCTACTGGAGGAGGTAGTAGACAGAGAATCCACGCCGGACTCGACGTTGGACAATCGTGCAATTAGACCTAGATTAGTAAAAGAATTCTGAATGATGAATGCAGAAGCTGCAATTTCTGCTAAATGTAGGCGATCGCTGAAACATTCATAATTCATCATTTTCCCTTGTAAGTACAGACGCGATCAACATCGCGTCTCTGTTACTTTTTTAGCGCCAACCTAACCAGCGTAAGCAAGGTACAACTATGTAGTAGCTAATCCCCAACCAAAAACATAGGGTGATACTCATAAAGCTGAAAAAAGCCATGTATATCCAAAAGTCATTCCAGAGGGGTTGAGGACTAAGATGATATATGACTGCTGGAAAGAGATTTAAATTAACCAAACTGACAAAGACGATCGCGGTACCAACTGAAGTAACAAAAGCATGAACGCGGTGGCGACTGCGTAGCCCCAAACCAAAAGTGAGAATGGCAACGCTAACTACAATTAGTCCTGCTATGCCCCAAAATTGAGCAGAGGGTGTTGCAGCAAGCCAAAACAACCAGCCTAAGATATAGCTGCATAATCCGATTAAAGATGATATGATAGGGCGTTTTTTTTGAGCGAATCCTCCAGCTACGGTTAGCCCCCATGCTGTTGCTAACCCTGCTGCTGCAAATATAATTATTTCTACCTCGGCTGTAATTTGAGGATATTGAAGTAGTTGGGGTTGATGTTGAGCAAGAAAACTGGCTACTGTAGCGCCCAAAGGAGTGAAATAAGCCAAGATAAAGCCTGTTGAAGTGCCGACACAAGTTGCGATCGCGCTCAATACCATTGCTTTGATCGTATCTATGCAAAACTTGCCTAGCTGAACAATCAATTTGAACAGCGAACGATTTGTTTTAACCAAACTGTTTGACAAGTTGGTAGATATAATTTGCGATCGCTGCCAAATATTTCGCGTTAATTTATTTGTCGTGGCGCGTTTAGTTATGCTAGCCGCAGCCTTTCGCCATTGAATTTGAATCTGCGGTTTAACTGGTTGGAAAGACTGCTGTGGAGATTGTGGGATACTGCGATCTAGACGTTGTTGAATTCTGGCTGCATTATTTGGTCGCTGACGCACATCTTCTTGGACTAATTCATCTAGCAAATCGGCAAATTTTGGGCTTACTCTTGCTAATCTGCGCCAGTGTAATTCCCCAGTCATAGGATCTGTCAATTCCGCAGGAGATTTGCCTGTCAGCAATTGGATTGTAGTCCTACCCAAAGCATAAAAATCAGCAGCAGAGTCTACATCTCGCCCTTGGGATTGCTCTGGGGGACTGTAACCGGGAGAATATAACCGAGTGGAACTATCTTGTGACCAAGACAAGAGCGATCGCAATCTCTTGGCTCCACCAAAATCAATCAACACCAGTTGATTCGTTTCTTTGCGCAGCATCAAGTTAGACGGCTTAAGATCGCGGTGAATAATCTGCCGCCTATGCAACACCCTTAAAATATCTACTGCTTGCTCAAACCAGTCCATCACCATCTTTTCAGGACATCCTTGGGGATAGCTAGCTAGAATATCTTCCAACGTTTGACCGTTGATTTTTTCCATTACCAGACACGGTAATAAACGTATTGGTGGATTACCAATAGCTAATTGAAAATAGCCATCTGGATCGACGATGGGAACAGCCCGATGACGCAGACTTTGCAAAATCTCTGCTTCTTGCTTGAATAATTCTCTGGCTTTAGGTGAAGTTTCTAGCAAAACCTTCAGCACCCGTTCTGTCTGCGTTTTCAAATCCCAAACAGTGTAGATAATTGCAAATCCCCCTGAACCGAGTTTTTGCAACGGAATGTAGCGATTTTTCAGGACGATTTGAGAACCACAAATAGTACAAAATTTGTTCCCCCGCCCTTGGACATGAGGATGCTGGGGGTCGTTGGGATTAATGCAGAGAATAATACTAGCACTGGAATGAAACACAACCAGCTTAGAGATTGCAGGCTCTCTAGATTTTACACAAATGGCACTTAAATTGCGTTAAAAGCAAGTGTCAGTTGTATGAAGTTTTTGATTTACGTAGCGATCGCCAAGCTTCTCAAACCGTAATAATTCACTGAAGATAGAATGAGGTATTATACCCGGCAAAGGTTCGCCCTATGGATACTGCTATCCAGTCCCACATCTACACTATCGAAGAATTCCTCGCTTTGGATCTGCCTGAAGGACAAGAATATGAACTGATCGATGGGATCGTAGTACCTATGGCAGAACCCTCTGGAAAACATGAAAATCTGCGTACTGAGTTGTAAGTCTCTTTAAGAATAGAAAGCAAGAGAGCTAATCTTGGGTTGCTAATCCATCCCAAGCGAGTGGTGATGCTTGGTAAGAAGGATACCCGCAAACCTGACTTGATAGCAATAGATCGGGAATCTTGGAACCAACAAACTCAAACGCAAGCAGTACTTAGACAACCCCCCAGCGTCGCAATCGAAATTGTCAGCACTAATTGGGAAGATGACTACAGAAATAAACCGCTTTGGTATGCTGCTTTTGGGGTACGCGAATTATGGATCGTCGATCCGCTGTTTCATCAGGGCAAGTATCCCGGTAAGCGCAACCCTAAAATTTTGCAACCGACAATTTCTATAGGAAAGCTGGTTGCTTCTGATAGCATCCTGGTAGAGAATGAATATCGCTTTCAAAGCTTTACAGGTAGCGATCGCATCAAATCTGAATTCTTCCCCGATTTGAATTTAACTGTGGATCGAATAATTGCCTTTGGTGAAGGTTTGTAAAGACAATATATACAATGGATATTACACACAAATATGTGCATAGGGGGTGGGTTATGCCAAGATATTTGTTATAATTAAATAATTTCGTAATACTCGCCCCTATCTTTCAATCCAACCTGAATTATCCTCCATTCCAAGCGAAGGGCAAACAATCAGTATCACAAGTCAAAACGCTGTTACTAGACTTGGTTTCCTCATCCAACACTTTCACCACCTTCTGATATAAATCTTCCGCCTGCTGAGGAGAGTCACCAATACTTGTCAATCCCAGCTTGCCAAACTCGGAAAGACAGCCCATCAAATGAAACACCGTACCTGTTTCAGTTCCAGTGTCAAAATTCAACCGATGATAAGCAATAATATCCATCAAATCGTTGGGTAGTAACCCGCGATAGCGGTCTTTTTGCAGGTTATCGGTAGCAACATAGTATTTTGGACGACCTTGCTGACTGTAAAATAGTCCAGTAGATAAGTCATATCGCCCGTTGGTCAATAATTTCAGACTCATGAACGGATGAGTAGTCCCACCTTTACGCAAATTGATTTCGATCGCCAGAAAATCCCACTGGTTTTCACTAATCTCTGGTTGATGAGTTGCGACAAAATCTACACCAAACCTTTCTAGCGCACCTTTTTCTGCCAGTTTCCTGCCAACTTTTAAACCTAAGTCTTGTAAACGTATGCGATAGGCTTCATCAGCGGGAAAGCGACAGCCAAGATATATTTGCCCATCTGGCCCCCCCAAAATTTGATCGTGGGTTGAGAGAATTTCCACCATCCCGTTGGGTAGAATTCGACCTTGGACGCTGGGTGATCGCTTTTCCTCTCCTTCGACAAACGCCTCGACTATTGCTCCCAATTCTGGAATCCGACTTGAAAAATTCTCCCATGTTTCTGATTTCGCTTGGAACCTTAACGACTGAAAGCTTTCTTTAATTGCTGCTACCCGTTCCAGGTGCGATGCTTTTTCTGGGGCAAAATTTGGCATTGGTCTTAGATCCAATAGCGCATTTGCTTCGCCGGAAATTCCTTCATTGAGTTTCACCACCATCCGTTTAAGAAGTGGTTGGCGTTCCCATAGCTCGGCTGCTGCTTCTGCTAGATCGTCTACACTCCAAATCGAATCATCGCAACCATCTGGATAGGGTACACCACTTTCAGCAAAAATCTGCCGACTTCCACTCTTTGTCCCCCACTTCATCAAATCTGGATCGGCAGCATACAACGGTACACCCAGTTTGACTGATAACTCCCGCTCCCAAGGAGAAGTGTTGTAACAAATCATGAATGACTTTTCGCGCCGCAAAGCTTGCCGAATCCGTTCAATTAAGCGAGGACGCTCTAAAATTTTTTCAGTTAACGGCTTGCTGGAAGAATCATAAGTAGATAATAGCAGCAGGCGATCGCGTGCGTGAGAAAACGGAATTCCAGGTAATAGTTGCAGATAGTAATCAATAATGCTGGGATGCAAAGGCTGCGAAGTAACGTATATCAGTCTGGTACGGGGATTTTGCAGCCGAATCAACGAGAATAGCAGTCGCTCTTCGTAGTAATGAACGCCTTCAATTTTACTGATCTCTTGTTGATCTAAGCTCAGCGAAGGAATAACCAAAATGTCGCCATCACCCTGGTCAAACAACTGCACGTTCTGCCAGCGAGTGCGTAGCTGCATTTGCAGTTGTCGAAACTGCTGTGCTATGTCAGAAACAGAACGATCTAAAGTTTGCATTGCCCTAAACCCCGTAGCCTTCCCAACTATTGCGATCGTACTACGGCTGCATTTTCAGCAAAATATTCCGCAAGTAACAATCAGTAATTTTCAAGATCGAGGATTGAAGTTACAACCAAAAAGTGACCTTTTTTACACCAAAAACTCGTTCAAATTCTTTGTTAGTTTCCACCTTTAGAGTGAATAACAACAACTGCGCTAGTAGTTAAATGGATGGCAGCCAAAGACAATTTTTTTCCTGTCTTCGGTCCCAACTGTTTTATATTTGCACGGCTTCAGGTCAAAAGCCCTGATGTCAGCAAAAAACAAAAACTGACGCGGAAATGTTTCTACTCTCGAAGGTAAGAATTAAAAGTGTAGAAACTAATGTCGAAATTGGCAAATCGTCATAAATAAACCTTGGATCTCAGGATTTGATCCAAAGTTTGGTTTTGGTGCAGTCTTTCGCAAGTTCAATCAACGTCGATCGTCAAGGATGTATCTCATGCCAGAAGAACAATCTCTACAACCACCACAGCATCAAGATCAACAACCAGGACGCGAGTCAGAAATGACCCCCCGGCCAAAAGCTGACGATCCGCAGTATCGGGGGAGTGGCAAATTGCAGGATAAGGTAGCACTGATTACGGGTGGAGATAGTGGCATTGGTCGCTCTGTGGCGCTCTTTTATGCTAAAGAAGGCGCAGATGTAGCGATTTTATACTTGAACGAACATGATGATGCCAAAGAGACAAAACGTTTGGTAGAAGAACAAGGTCGCCGTGCGGTAACGATCGCAGGTGATATCGGTGACGAAAACTTTTGTCAGCAAGCAGTGCAACAAGCCGTAGATGCGTTGGGCAAACTTGATATTTTGGTCAACAATGCTGCCGAACAGCATCCCCAAGAAAGCATCTTGGACATCAGCAAGGAACAGTTGGAGCGTACCTTCCGCACCAATATTTTTGGGATGTTTTTCATGACAAAAGCGGCAATGAAGCACTTGCACGAAGGTAGCGCAATTGTTAACACCACATCAGTAACAGCATATCAAGGAAATCCCCAACTGCTGGATTATTCCTCTACTAAGGGTGCGATCGTTGCCTTCACGCGGGCGTTGTCCCAAAGTCTGGTAGAAAAGGGAATTCGCGTTAATGCTGTTGCTCCAGGTCCCATCTGGACACCACTAATTCCCTCCACCTTCCCTGAAGACAAAGTAGCCAACTTCGGCAAACAAGTACCAATGCAACGCGCTGGACAACCGGAAGAAGTAGCACCTAGTTACGTCTTTTTAGCGTCTGACGACTCCTCTTATATTTCCGGTCAGGTTATACATCCCAACGGCGGTACAGTAGTCAACGGCTAAAGCATTAGTTAACCTCACCCCAACGATTTCCCTCGTTCTGAGGCTTAGCTTCACTCATCACTCGTTCCCAAGCTCAGCTTGGGAACAAATTTTAAGTAGCTGCTGCCTTTTTTGAACTTTTGGAACTTTAACAGACAAACGTATAACTAAAAACCCCATCCACACTAGCTGGGATGGGGTTTTATTTAGTTAATTAATTGGGCTAATTTTTCGCTCCAGCGAACGATTACTTGTTAACAACACCCATTTTTTGTTGAGCCTGAGCCTTAGCTTCTTTGAACTGGCTAGACAGTTGTTCGCTTTGATCGCTGCTCATGTTGTTCTGGATAGCAGTGAACATATCGAACTCTTCTTGGCGAATATGGTCGCCTACTTCACCCATCAGGTTCTTAACTTTGTCCTTGAATTGAGAAGAAGAGGGATCGATAGCCTTGATCTCATCTAAAAGCACCCGGAAGTGGCTTTGCTCGTCGTAGAGTTCTTGAACCTTATCTTGAGGGTAGAAAGAACGTACTTTAGGGTATACAACTTGCTCTTCAGCTTCAGAATGAGCCAGTAAATCTTTGTAGATCTGACCGAAGTACTCTTGGATCTTCTGAGGATCGTTACTTTGCAGCAACTCGGTGAACAGAGTGTTGACCTTGTTGTGATCCAAGCGAATCAGGTCTTGAATGTTCATATCCTTCTTGTCGGAGGTTTGTGTTACCACACTACCGACAATGCCGCTAAATGCTGCGGCAGCATCTTGTACGCGCGCCCACAGCCCTTGATCTGCATCTTTACCAGTTAGTTCGCGGGTGCCGATTTGCTCCAGCACGCCTTTGAGTTGCTCTTGGTGCGCCCGGTTCTCAAAGTTAACTGTATTTAGAGGACCAAAAGCTAGATCGATATCAGCACCAACAACTTGAGCAGCTTTATGCAACATGATGCCAGTCATTACTTGTCCATGCTTAAGCAGTTCGTGCTGAATGAACTTATCGTACATAGAGAAGTCAGAACCTTTCATCATTTGCTGAGTCATTTCAACAAACTTTTTCGTTATGTCTCTAGGCTCTGCTTGGATGCCGTACTGAACGATTACTGTTTCAAGAACG
This sequence comes from Leptolyngbyaceae cyanobacterium, assembly GCA_036704105.1. Taxonomy (GTDB): domain Bacteria; phylum Cyanobacteriota; class Cyanobacteriia; order Cyanobacteriales; family Chroococcidiopsidaceae; genus Chroococcidiopsis. Next base: position 18,505 of record DATNQH010000365.1, read on the forward strand.
CCTAAGTTTTTCCGATCAGAATCAAGCATATCTTGCAGACGCTTTTGAATTTCTGAATCATTTACTTGAGATACAAGAGTCTCTTCGTTAGCAATTATTAGCTCTTGAAAAGCTTTCATATCAGCCAATCTGACTGCGATCGCAGAGCGTTTGGTATCATCTAAAGTTGCTACCATTTTACACTTTCCTCTCAATAAACTTTTTGCATCGGTATATATTTTTAGGTTGTCATGCAGGTTACTAAGATTCCATCTTTCTTTTGATATATCAGTGGGAAAATTTGATAAAACCAGTCATAAGGCTGAAAAACTCTTATGCGTAGTCAACCTAAGAATCAATTGCTACTATAGTTAATCCGAGCGAGTTTAAACTGACATTAAGAAACATCATAATTCCCAGTTAAAATTTTTCTTTGGCAAAGAATAGATTCAAGCGATCGCAATGCTCATGTCTAAAAACTAACGCTTAGTCCTCCACCACTAGGCAGATAACATCACATAAGGCAAATCGCTAGATTGGCTCATGAGGCAAGAACTGAGGAAATCGTAGCGGATGTCAGAACAACAAGGACTAGGAGAGCAGGCGCTAAATAAGGCAGCAGAAGTTGGTATATCTAGCCAGCTAGATGCAGTTGAAAATCTAGATGTAGAGATCAAAACCGATCCACTCAAAGCAATTCAGGGACAAGTAGATTCAGTTGACATCGAAGGCAATGGTATGGTGATGCAGGGCGATCTGCGCATGGAAGAACTGGATATGCACATGAGTGGCGTTGCTATCAACCCCCTGAGTGCTGCTTTTGGCAAAATTGAACTTACCAAGCCCACCGAGGCAAGCACTCACGTTGTTTTATTAGAAGCCGATATTAACCGCGCCTTCAACTCTGATTTTATTCGTGACAAACTGAAAAGTCAGCAAGTACAAGTCAACGGGAAACCTACAACCATTGAACCCCAGCGAGTTGATTTTCGTTTACCTGGTGAAAGTAAGGTTTCACTTAATGCAACTGTGCTGTTACCTGCAACAGGTGAAACAAAACAAGTTGCCTTCACGGCTGTACCCAAAGTTGGCGCTGATGGACAAACCGTTATTCTTAAAGATGTCCAATATGGCGAGGGCGAGGAGTTATCGCCAGAATTGACAAAAGCTTTGGTAGATCAAACTAGTGAAATTTTGAATCTGAGCAACTTCGACCTCGAAGGAATGACGCTCAAGATTAATCATCTTCAGGTAGAAACTGGTAAACTCACCTTAGAAGCCCAAGCTCATGTCGAGCAAATCCCCACAGGCTAGGAAAGTTTAAGCGATCTAGGGAAGTACACTCCCCATTCCCACCTACCCCTAACCCCTCCTTACAAGGGAGGGGAAGTGGAAGAGGTTTAATTTCGTCAGGGGGCTAGGGGGTTAGGTGCGATCACAAGAATGATGGTTCAATATTTCAATATACTGACTTGTAACTCCTTTCTAAACAGAACCATAGTTACAGTTTTTATCAGGAGAAAATTATGGATACACAACCGAGAACAGGAACACCCTTTCCGAATATTCCACCAATTATTGAAAGTGACGACAGAGAGTACCGCGATACTGGGGTGCCAAGTACCGTTGCGATCGCTGGACATCCGTTACATCCGTTAAGCGTGATCTTCCCGATCGGTTCTTTAGCAGGAGCCTTGGTAACTGATGCAGTATACTGGTTAACCCGCGATCCCTTTTGGGCAAGAGGCTCATTTTGGCTGATTGTCGCTGGCTTAGCTACTGGCTTGGTAGCTGCCATCATTGGTATGAGTGATTTTTTGCAAATCGAACGAGTTCGTAAGCGCAATGCTGGTTGGGCGCATATGATCCTCAACGTCTCGCTGCTAGTCTTAACAGCAATTAATCTCTATCTGCGTTGGGGTAATCATATAGACGCAATCCTACCTTGGGGATTGCTCATCTCCACTATTGTTGGTACGCTGACTAGCCTTTCTGGTTGGTTTGGAGCCGAACTATCATATCGGCATAAAATAGGTGTCGTAGGTTCCGGAAGCCGAACTCAACCGTAACGTAGGGTGGGCATTGCCCACCTTACTCATACATATATAAACGTCCCAAGTAGCATTACTAAAAGTCAGCCATTGCCCACCTTACTTGTATATCTAAGCGTTTGTAGTAGCTTACTAAAACTAGCCATTGCCCACCTTACTCGCTTTTGTAGCTTACGCACTTTTAACGCTGTATGCTTCTGGATATGCTTATGTAATATCTCCAGGGTGATCGCATTGAAATTTAAAAATGCCGCTACATTTAGTATGGGGTGAAAGAGATTCGATGCAAAATCTTACGTAAGGTAAGCTAATATCTCCAAAGCAGATCCTTACTTTTCAAGCAATGCGGCTAAACGCGATTCAATGGCTTTATTCTATTCTCTCTTTGCTCATCATTATAGTGATGGGCTCTATTTTTAAATTTTATACTGGCTCTGCCCATGAGTGGTTCAATAATTACGGAGCCGCTGTATTTTATGAAATATTCTGGTGCTTGTTCGTGTTCTTGTTGTTACCGAGTCGCAAAGCAGCCAGACAAATTCCTCTGTGGGTTTTTGGTGTCACTTGTGGACTGGAATTCTTACAATTATGGCATCAACCCATGCTAGAACAGTTTCGCTCTACCTTTTTGGGACGTATGTTAATTGGCACGACTTTTTCTTGGTGGGATTTTCCTCATTATGTATTAGGCTGTGTTTTAGGCTGGTTATGGTTGAAACAACTAGTGGCGATAACTCCTGATCGCAATGTTAACGCTCCTAAAGCAAGCAGAAAAAAATGATCAAAAAAAAGTTAAAGTCAGACTTTTTTCTAAGCAACAAAATATCAAAGAAGAACCAGATGGTAGCTTCACGATTAACCTAAGTCCTCACCAGTAGATAAAATCCCCCTACAGTGAAAAGCAAATAACGAGCTAATTAAACTATTAGCTGAAAAACTAAATCTGCCAAAAGCAAATATTAGAATTAAGTCTGGTTTGTCATCTCGGCAAAAGCTAGTCGAAATTGACACAAATTACTGAGTACGTAATTTATTTTGCGATCGCACCCCTAATTTTATTGTTATAAAGCAAATAAACAGCCTGTTTCACTGTTTAATCGCCACGATACATCTATGTGGCGCTAATTACGAATTGCTGCCAAGCTGCGTTGGCAGTTTCCTCCGCTTGTTAAATCCGTAGAATCACGTACTTAATTAAATATTAAGGCAATTTAATCTAAAAACCAGTATATTCATGGATGAATAAAGATTTAATTGAAGTTAGATATAAAAAGTATTTGATATAGAACATCGCGATCGCTTTTTACTTTGGTATCGGACAATCATCCGTGTCTTTCAAGATCGAGAAGCTGGGGCGGTCACTTACCAAGTGATGCAAGAGGTACTTAAGAAATATCTGACTCCCCAAAAAGCAGCTCTAATCTCTCCAATTATGGGACTCAACCAAGTCATTTTGGGTAAATAAGCTGAGGAAGCGCAAGGCTGCTGAGGAAGCGCTCCAAAATCGTAAATCCAAAATCTAAAATCTAAAATCCAAAATCTAAAATCGAGTGTTTTATGCAAGAAAATTTACAAGCTGCTAATCAAAAATCTCAGTTGCTGGAAAAGGTAGAAATTGCGTCAGTAGCTGGTTCAATTATCGGTGCGATTGCATCTGTAGTTTTTCAACAAGCGGCAGTTGCTGCTATTCCTCTATCTGTAACTATGGCGCTTAATTTAGCGAATCGCCGCATATTTCTAGAGTCGATGAAACAGAACAATTATGCTGCGATCGCCCAAGTGATTCAGGACAACGTTAAAACTCAGAATAGACTAGAAAGTTTGGCCGAGCAACAAGCAAGGTTTGAGCAAATAACTAATCAACAGCACACCGAACTAAATGGTGGAATTAGTCTAGTAGACGAACGAATACAGCAACTAACTAACAACTTCCGTCAAACTCAAGATTTAAATCATCAATCGCTTGCTAGTCTTGAACAAGCAGACAGCGCAACTCTGGTAGAGTTAGAAATGCTATCTCAGCAGCTAGAGAAGTTACAACAGCGGAGCGATAAATTAGTTGAGGAGCAAAGTAATAAGCTGGTGAACGAACAGGCAAAAATTGCTAGAACAGTTGATGCTTTGCGCGACATTGAAACTTGTAACCAAAGTATTCGCATCAATCCTATCTCTGCCAATGCTTTCTTTAACCGAGGACTGAGCTATCAGCGGTTGGGCGATCGCACCGCGGCTATTGGCGATTTTACTGAGGCTATTAAAGTCCATCCCAACTATGCCGAAGCTTACCAAAGTCGTGGTCTTGCCCATGCAGATTTAGGTGATAAAAAGGCAGCAGTTAAGGATTTGCGCGAAGCAGCAAGACTATTTTTTGAGATCGGCGAAATTGATAAGTACCAAATAGCTAGAGATCTTAGCAAGAAGTTCCATGAGCTAGATGCGCCAGAGGAAACTCCTGTATTTTCTGCAAGTAATGAGTATTTTGAGGAAATAGCATTAGAATCTTTATTTTCTTAAACATACCAGATTGCCATGCGCGAAGGTTTACAAGTTACAAAATCAACTCTTTGCTGATTGAGCTTACTAAATTTTAAACTTTCGCGCTTACTAAGCAAGCCTAGAAGGATTAATAGCTAGCATTATCGCTCTCGGTAGAACCGTGATCGCCAACATCTATAAAACACATTGGCTATCTATGAGTGAACCTTTGCCAGAGTTCAACAAATATCACATTATTAAACTAGTTGGGCAAAGAGAATCCGGGCGTGTTTACTGTGCAGTTGATAAAAAAAGCGAAAAAATAGTAGCGCTTAAAGAGCTAGATAAATATCGTTTTTTCCAGAATAAAATTTTAAGTAAATTACAATTTTTAGCTAGTTTGCAACATCCAAATATTATCACTTTCCAAGGGTTAGGGCATAGCCAAACTGGACGATATATTGTAACGTATTTTTGCGAAAGTGGCACTCTACGCAGCCTTATCCAATCACAGGAGTAATTCAGCCTAGTTCGTGGTTTAAAACTAATTGTTGGTGTCCTCGCAGGTTTAGAACACGCCCACAAGCGTAGTGTGGTTCACTGCGATCTCAAACCAGAAAATATCTTACTAAGCATAAATTCTACTGCTTGGATAGCTCGAATTTCTGACTTTGGTTTAGCTAAAATTAGCTATAAATTTTCATCTGACAACGTGAGTGGTATGTGTACGGTTTCTCCAGCCTACATGGCTCCTGAAAGATTTTATGGCAAGTATTCACCAGCCTCCGACCTTTACGCAGTTGGAGTTATGGTATTTGAATTAGCAGTTGGCTATCGACCCTTTTCCGGTTTACCTGCATAACTGATGTCATCTCACATAAATCAACCTGTAGACATCCCCAAGAAGGTTTCATATCTGCTGCGATATGTAATTTCTGCTGCTATGCAAAAGTTGGCTGCTCGTCGATTTTCTTCTGCTACTGAGATGTTAAAATCAGTGTAACAAGCTACAGAAGTGGAGAAATTAACAATGGGTAATCTTCCTCTTCTATCTATACCATATATTAACTCTTTAGTTTCTGCTGTGAAGAGTAAACAACTTTAAAGTACATACCTAAATTAAGCTTACATTTAGATTTTGATATACTAATTGATGTTTGGAATTAAATGAAATAAATTATTTTTTTACATCGACCTTAAAAATACTTAACCTTAGGAATAATATTTTGAATAAACAATAGTATAGATTATTGACCAAGTAATTCAAGCTATGAATACAATAATGAAGCCTGGATTTTCAACTTGTTACTATATGCGTAAACTTTTACTACAAGAGGCGGCTGAACTTAAAGCAATTTTGAATCATAAATCAGGCTTCTGCTTTAATTCCCAATAAACCTTAGAAAAGCTATCGTATAGTGTATTTTTGGAAGAAAGCTTAGCAGATATCTTGCAGACCTTATATGTAGACAGTATGGAAATGTCTACGAAAGTGCAGCAATTATAAGACTTAACTGTACTCCATCAGATGGTTACTAGTATTAACCCCTTTGATTATGGAAGGCTAGGTGAAATAAAACGATAAATTGCTTGGGTTTTAGGTTTCAAACTGATAGTAGTTAAGGTTGAAAATTTAGTTATTGCTCTAAATCAGT
>DATNQH010000366.1:0-49795 GCA_036704105.1 Leptolyngbyaceae cyanobacterium
TTAACCGCTACACCTGCGGAGTGGGACTAGGCTTTCTAGGATACTTGCTGCACCCACATGGTCAATCAGTTGTCAAGGTTCAGTTTACCTTGCTAACCGTCCCTGAGTATTTCTACTCGTTTAGGTTAAACGAATCGCACATGATTATCATCAATAAACTCTCCCCCCCCTTCTCCATACTGTCTAGCAGCAAGCTGCACGGTATGAACTCGGCCCCCTAAGCGTTGGCGCGCCTCAAACACTTGGATATCGCAGCCAGCGCGTACTAGTTCATAGGCTGCACTCAGTCCAGCTAATCCTGCACCAATCACAATAGTTTGATGTGCCATAGCTAGGGATGAGGAGAAAAAATTATGAATTCAGCATTCAGCATTTATAATTCATAATTTATTACGCGATCGCCACAATAAAAAGTAGCACATTCCCCAAAGATAGGTTTTTCATATATCCGTCATGATGAGGTATGGTTGCAGACATAGTTGCAAATGTCCTCTAAGCCAGATCGACCGATAAAAATTGAACTGACAATTCAGGCTGAAAATCCACAATTGCTAGAAGGACTGGATCTGTGGTTGCGCTTGGGATTAATTTCTGATGCACAGGTAAAGCGCATTTGTCAAGCTCACTTAGTTTGCTCTTTATCAAAATTTACAACTCAGGAGTCAGGAGTCGGGAGTCAGGAGTCAGGAGTCAGGAGCCAGGAGTCAGAATCCCCACTAGCCCCTATCCCCCAGCCCCTATCCCCTAGTCAAGCCACATCTTTAATCAGCCGCATTTTATCTTCCTTGATGGCAGAAATCAGTGTAGTCTGGCTGCTGTTTTTAGGGGTGTTCATGGTGGTGGTATCCTCTGGGGTACTAGCAGCTAGTCAGTGGCAGAATTTTTCAGCAGTTGGGCAATACGCAATTCTCTTTGGCTACACTATGGCGTTTTGGATTGCTAGCTTGTGGACGAAAAAACAGCAAAATCTGCAGCTGACAAGTCAAATGTTGCAAGTTGCAACATTGTTGATTATTCCAGTCAACTTCTGGGTAATCGATGGCTTCAATTTATGGCGTAGTGGTTTGGGATCGGGGATAGGAATTATCGCAGTTCTCACTCTTTCTGCTATTACTTGGATACTGCTACAGCCTGCCCCGCTCCTACTTATATTTAATACTCTGACACTCTCGTGGTTGCAATCGGGTTGGGCATTTCCTGGCTTCTCACTGATTACTACCTATGTCGGCACAATTGGCACAGCACTGCTGCTGTTTTATCAGTTTGAAATGCGGGGGGAAAGGTTAGAGGGAAAAGGTATAGGAATTATTGCGATCGCCTTTTCTACCTTACTGCTAATTGGTAGGGCTGTGTTGATAGCAGGTATTCCCTTGAGCCAAGTAGGACTAGCTTTAGGGGTGTGTGGGTGGTTATTGTGTTGGTTGACTCGCCATCGTGGGCGTATTGTTTGGACTTCCTCTGGAATTGGATTGTTGGTACTGGGAGAGTTGGTAGCTGTTAGCGCCGATCCACCTTGGCAAGCGATCGCTGTAAGTTGTTTGGGAATCTGGCTGTTGGCAGATCGACTCAAGCGTTTGTGGCAGTTGCAGGATTTAATCGCTTTGTATTTAATTGGCTTACAAGCTTACTGTCTGCTGTGGCGACTAATCCCAGTTGCAGAACGACGTAACATTATTACTCTAGCAATCCAACTTGCTGGGGCAAATTTGCAATCGTGGGAACTGATTGGACTAGCAATCTTTCCCTACATTGTGGTAATGCTAGTACTTGCCTTTCGCCTGCGGCGTTGGCAGCAAACTATTATAGCAGACTATGCTGATAGCATGGCATTGATTTTAGGACTTATCCTTGCCTCAATTAGTTTGTTCCATCCATTGGTGCGATCGCTCTACCTACTCTTTTCTACCCTAACGCTAGCAGTTGTCCTATTAAAACGTACAAATCCGAGTGCATGGTTAATCTATTTAACCCACATTTGCGGATTGTTAACCCTGCTAGCTTGGATCGGTTGGGGTTTCCCCAGTCTAAATATTCTCACTTGGGCAACTATCCTGTTGATCTGCATGGTGGCAGAGTGGAATTTGAGCCTTGTTGCCCCAAATTCTACATGGCGACGCAGTGCATGGCATCTGGGTTTAGTTCTAGCAGCACTCAGTTATGTATTGCTGCTTAACCAACAGTCATTTTACAACTTGGCTTGGTTAGTCACACCCGCTTGCTTAACTTTTCTTGCCAGTCGTCACAACTTTGCCCAGCCAGTTTTAGCTAGTTGGTTGAGCGTGTCAGCACTGCTATTATCTCAAATACTAATACGATTTTGGATTTTCTCCCTCAGCTCCCCCAGCTCTCTTCTACCCTTGCTGAGTTTGGCAGTAGGCGCAGCCCTAATGCTTGTCAACACCCAAAAGTTGCAGTCTCTTATAGCTGCAACTATAACTGTAGGTTTTGGGCTGAGTTTTGTAGCTACAAGTATTTGGCAGATTTGGGGAATTCCTTTCGAGTGGCTACCGACAGAGTTAGCGATCGCACAAGGGGGATTATGGCTTTTACGCCATTGGGTAATTAGTCGCAACACACCCTCATCTAGAATTTATGCCCCAGCTTTAAACGGTTGGGCGATCGCTATCAGCCTCTACAACCTCAGTATCCTAACTTTACAAGTTCGCACTCTCTTCATGTTTTGGGAAGGCGCAGATACAACATATATTATTCGGGCAGCTATACTCACCACAAGTGCGATCGCATACCGCCTTTGGCAACAACCATTGAATCTCGGTTTCTATGGTATTGCTTGGGGTATAGAAATTGTAGTAGGGGGAATTGTCGTACTTAGAGGCGGATCTTGGAGTGAGTTAGCGATCGCTAATCTTACCCTAGGTTTATTAACTCAACTTAGCGGTGAGTGGCGAGTGGTGACAATTATCAATTACCAACTACCGATTACCCATTCCCCTTATTTTTCCAGTTGGCACGTCATCCCGATCATTTATGCTGCTTTAGGATTGATCTTTGCCCATAATACCTTTACTGCAACAACTGGATTGTATACTCTTGCTGCTGCCTTAACAGGTGTTGGTGTCGGGCGGCGTAAACCGCAATTCAAACTGCTTACCTATCTATCAATTGCAGGTATTTCGATCGCCGCTTACGAACTTTTGATTTACCAGCTATTGCAAGCTTCAGGCGGAGAATCGGGGGATGGTATAGTATTGCTTGCCGGATTAGCAGGAGCGATCGCAATTACCTATCGTCTCCTTTCTCGCTGGCTGCTTCCCTACTGGCGACTCACTTTCCAAGAGTTACTGCTTATTACCCATTTCCACTGGGCAATAGGCAGTCTGTTAGCACTACTATCATTGTGGGTGAATTTAAGTAGTACGGGAAGTAGCATTTGGATCGGTGTAACAGCAGTTTTGGCAGCTTACGCGATTTGGCAGGGGCGAGTTAGAGATAATTGGGTATATGTTGGAGTCTTGCAAGCATCAGGCGCGATCGCATACCTACTTGATCGCACGTTACCCGAATCTATACTTGTAAGTTGGGCAGCAGCGATCGCCTGCTTATTTGCCTTCGCACTATATATATTACCCTGGCGAAGTTGGGGTTGGTCAAAACAACCTTGGCAGCGATCGGTTACTATTTTACCAATATCGATTGTGGTGCTAACTTGCTGGGGAATTGGCATTCAAAGTTTATTACTTGTCGCCGCCTTCTATGCCTGGTTAGCCAAAGCCGAAAACCGCATCCGCCTCAGCTATCTCAGCATTCTCTTCACAGACTGGGCAATTGTGCGCCTGCTAATTGATTGGAATGTCAGCGAACTTTTATGGTATGTGACAGTACCTAGCGGAACTTTATTGTATATTGCCCAAGTCGATCCGAGTTTGCGATCGCACGAGGATAAAGAAAAACGTCACATCCTCCGTAGCTTAGCAACAGGATTATTCTGTCTCACAGCAATTTATCAATCTGATACTAGTTGGTGGCAAGGAATACTGACAATTGCCCTAGGTTTTGCCTTAATTATTATAGGTCTAACTTTACGAGTTCGTGCTTTTCTCTATATTGGTACATTGACATTCATCATCAAAGTATTGCGTCAATTGTGGCTATTCATCAACAACTACTCGCTCTTACTCTGGGGATTGGGAATTATTGTGGGATTGATATTTATTTGGATTGCTGCTACCTTTGAGGCACGTAGAAGTCAAGCGATCGCCTTGGTACAATACTGGATAAGCGAACTGGAAACTTGGGAATAAGTACGCAATCTTCTTTTGAAATGCTATGCTTTTTGAGGTTTCATCAGAACAGTCAAAAACACTCCAAATCTGCGCAAAAAACAATTCCACTGGAGAATGTAAATGCTTTCCCAAAAGATGTCACCAGCACTTCTGAGCCAATTCGATCTACAAAGCTTGTCCCTCAAAAATAGAATAGTTATGGCTCCCTTAACCCGTGCGAGAGCGGGTACTGAGCGCGTACCTAATGCCTTGATGACTGAGTATTACGCTCAACGAGCTACTGCTGGATTGATTATTACGGAAGCTACGACAATATCCAAGCAAGCAAATGGGTGGCAGAACTCACCAGGAATATACACTGACGAACAAGCCGAAGCTTGGAAGAAAGTTGTTCAAGCAGTTCACGCCAAGGGAACGCCAATTTTTCTACAACTTTGGCATACGGGGCGAGCTTCGCACAGCAGTTTACAAGAAAATGGGCAACTACCTGTAGCACCCTCTGCGATCAAAATAAATGCAGATGGCATTCATACTCCTAATGGGAAGCAACCCCACGAAGTACCTCGCGCTCTAGAAACAGAAGAAGTATCCCTCGTGGTTGAGGACTACCGCAAAGCGGCTGAACGCGCCTTAGCTGCTGGTTTTGATGGTGTAGAAATTCACGCAGCAAACGGTTATTTGATTGATGAATTTCTCCAGTCTAAAACTAATCAAAGAAGCGATCGCTATGGTGGTAGTCTGGAGAATCGCTACCGTTTTCTCAAGGAAATCGTAGAATCGATCTCAACTGTATGGGAACCCAATCGAATCGGCGTTCGCTTGTCTCCGAATGGTAATTACAATGATATGGGTTCTCCTGACTATAGAGAAACCTTTCTCTACGTTGCACAGCAGTTGAACGAGTACGGACTAGCTTACCTTCATGTGGTTGATGGGTTGGGATTCGGCTTTCATGAATTGGGAGAACCAATGACACTAGCTGAGTTTCGCCTCGTCTTTACAAGTCCACTCATCGGAAACTGCGGATATACTCAAGAGACTGCTGAAGCAGCAATTCGAGATGGTCACGCCGATCTTATTGCTTTTGGGCGACCATTTATCAGCAATCCCGACTTAGTTGAGCGTTTTGCTAATGGTTGGGCTTTGAACCCTCCAGCCGATATCAACGTTTGGTATTCGTTTGACGAGGAAGGATATACAGACTTCCCCACTTATCAACAAGTCAACGCTGGAGTATAACAACCAAGATAAGCGGCGGCAAGCAACCGAGCCAACCCCACCAAGTCTCGCCCGTCCGCTTCATCGACTTGTTATGTCACGCAATACTCGCGTGATCTACTGCTCAATCGGCACTTCAGGTAAACGGCTCCATTCATTCCACGATCCATCGTAGTTTCGCACGTTGGGATAGCCGAGTAAATATTTCAATACAAACCAGGTATACCCAGAGCGCCCACCAATCGCACAGTAAGGAAACACTTCCTTGTCAGCGGTAATGCCCAGGTTACTGTAGAGAGTGTGTAACTCTTTGGCTGACTTAAAAGTTCCATCTTCATTCAGGGTGAGGGTATGCTCAAGGTGAATAGCACCTGGAATATGTCCCCCACGTTCCGTTCCCTGTGGCGGCTCGATCATAAATATTTGACCACAGTACTCTTGAGAAGTTCGGACATCAACCAACACGCAATCTGTCCGATTTAGAGATGCCTGAACTTCCGCCTGTAGAACTCGTAAATTGGCATCAGGGGATTTTGCATGGTATTGAGTAGGTGCGAAGTTTGACAATGCTGCTACCAGTGGGCGACCCTCCGCCACCCATTTCTGATATCCGCCGTTGAGAACATAGGCTTTGTTATGTCCAAACATTTTCAAAATCCAGAATATCCAAGCTCCTGTGCCAGGATAACTACCGTAGGCAATCACAGTCGTTTCAGGGGAAATTCCTGATCGCGAAAGTAGTTGAGAGATCGCAGTTGGGTCTAAATTCATGCGAAGATCGCTCAGCAGCAGATCTGCGAAAATATTCCAGAATACTGCACCTGGAATATGAGCATCTTTGTATGGTTCTGGACTCATATCGACTTCAACCACACGCACGATTGGATCGTTAAGATGATCCATTAGCCATTGTGTATCGACCAAGACTTGAGGATGAGCATATTGAGACATTGATTTTCTCCTGTCATTTGCACTAAAGCTAAGATTAGGAGAGGTAGATTGACTTCGCCCAGTCCTCGATCGAGTACACTTTTCGACTTTGCGATCATGACAAGTTCCTTGCAGCTTTTATTTGAAGCAATCAATCAGATACAGGATGAACAAGATCTGCGATCGCAAATCGTGCCGAAAATCGGTGATTACTTCCAAGCCAAGCGATGGGGAATTTTTTTCTTTGATCGACTGCCAAGGGTAAATAGCAATCTTCAGAAAACACTGAAAATTGGACTATCAATTGAACATAATCCTGTTGTGCGTTATTTGGTGGAGCGCCATGCTCCTGTCCATGAAGCATTGGTGACATCGCCCAAGGTTTGGACAATGATTTGTCCTCGCCCCGATCATTGGCACGTGATGGCGGGGCCTATAGTGAGTCATGGTCAATTAGTCGGTGTAGTAGGCTGCACCCGCGAACAGTCAATGCCAGCATTTGACACGCAAAATCTAGCTGATTTGAGTGCTATCTGCCTGCACTTGTCTACTTGGACTGCAATGCGTTCACGAAGTGTTTCCGAAGGAAAATCGCAACATCAACCTTTCAAAACCGTTAGCGCAGCTGAACGAAGTTATCGCTTAACGGCGCGTGAATTACAAATTGCCCAATTAGTTGCTTTGGGGCGAACCAACGCAGAAATTGGGAACGAGCTTTGGATTCAGGAGAATTCTGTAAAGCAAGCCTTAAAGCGAATGTTTCGTAAACTTGGAGTTTCATCTCGTGCAGAGATGGTTGCACGTCTTTCCGCATCTACAAGACATGATTCAACAACAGCAGAAATATCTCCACCTACCTTAATATTGAACACCTACCAATAATCTTTTTGCCATTTAAAATACTGATAAAGGATAAATAAAGCAGCTATGCAAGCAGAGTACCGCCAGCGACGCGAACAATTGATGGCAAAAATTGGCAATGGCACGGCAATTTTTCGCAGTGCGCCTTCTTCAGTGATGCATAATGATGTCGAATATGCTTTTCGTCAGGATAGCGATTTCTTTTACCTAACTGGGTTTAATGAAGCAGAAGCAGTGGCGGTTTTAGCACCCCATCACCCAGAACATAAATTTATCTTGTTCGTCCAACCGAAGGAACGGGAGAAAGAAGTCTGGACGGGTTATCGCTATGGAGTAGAAGGAGCGAAGGAAAAATTTGGGGCTGATGAAGCTTACCCGATCGCAGAACTCGATGAGAAGCTGCCTCAGTATATCGAAAAAGCCGATCGCATTTACTATCATTTAGGACGCGATCGCGCTTTTAATGATAGAATCCTTAAATACTGGCAGCGCTTGATGGCAACTTATGCCAAGCGCGGTACGGGGCCGATTGCGATCGAAGACTCTAATCCAATCTTACACAGCATGAGATTGATGAAAAGTCAAGCAGAATTGGATTTAATGCGTACTGCCGCTGATATAGCAGTTGAGGCACATAACTACGCCCAAGAAATCGCGCAACCAGGGCGGTATGAATATGAGATCCAAGCAGAGATGGAAAGGATCTTTCGGCTTCGCGGCGGAATGGGGCCAGCATATCCCTCAATTGTGGCATCTGGGGCGAATGCTTGCGTTTTGCACTACATTGAGAACGATCGGCAGATGCAGGATAAGGAACTGCTGTTAATTGATGCTGGTTGTGCTTATGGTTATTACAACTCCGACATTACCCGCACCTTTCCGGTAGGGGGTAAGTTTACGCCGGAACAGAAGACATTGTATGAGATAGTCTTGGAGGCGCAAAAGCAGGCGATCGCACAAGTCAAACCCGGTAATCCCTACAGTGCTATTCACGATACAGCAGTACGGGTATTAACAGAAGGTTTAGTCGAACTTGGTATACTCAAAGGTCAAATCGAAGATCTAATTAAAGAGGAAAAATACAAACCCTTTTATATGCATCGCACCGGACATTGGCTGGGGTTAGACGTGCATGATGTGGGAGTATACCAACACGGTGAATCACCCCAAATCTTACAGCCAGGGCAAGTGTTAACCGTAGAACCTGGTCTATATATTGTCCCAGATACCCAACCAGCAGAAGATCAACCAGAAATCGATCCCCGTTGGAGTGGTATCGGGATCAGAATTGAAGATGATGTCTTAGTGACAGAATCAGGACATGAAGTTTTGACTGCTGGAGTTCCTAAAGCAGTGGAAGAACTGGAAAGATAATGTAGGGTGGGCAATGCCCACCTTCAAGAGTGACGTGAACAACAAGTCAAGAAAAGAGTGCGATCTATTTTCATCCAAGATTGGCTATAAACCGATTGCTGCCAATATATGTAAACACGTTGTAAAAATAGGTTTATGAACAGCCCTCGACAAATTCAACTTCGGGAAGTTTACCCGATCTAAACCTAGTCACACGTTTACCGTCAGTCTCGAATAGGAGGCGATAGTTTTTATCAACCGCATCTTTTGGGATAAAGATTAGGTCATGTCCGCCTTCAACGTATTTATGCGGTGTAACTTGAATTTGTCCTGGGTAAAGTGACCTAATGCGAGATTCGGTATCGCCAATCTTCGCACCACTTAGGGTAGTGATGGACTTATTTTTCCATACATCTACTCTAGAAATGCGCTTGTTTGTCACCATAAACCCAATATCTTTGGGTTCGCCTTGCGGTTTAACGTAGAAGCAACTCAAATTAGTTTCATAGCCACTCTCTCGAATTAACTTCGTACCAGCAGCTTTTGATGCTTCGGCAATTGTCATACCAACACGAACCGCTCCGATACCATTGATATAAACTTTCGATTGGTTTGTTAATTTCGTTTGTGACAGAACCGAGCTGATGGTAAGGGTAGAAAGTGCCAGTGTGGCGATAAAAAAATTTAAGAATTTGACTTTGCGATTCATTATATATTTAGCAACAAAATTTGGGTTAAGTGAGTGAATTGTCGCCATAACCTTAAAAATTGTTTCCTTGTTGCTTTCACATAAAGTATAAAAATAGCCTGCTCAAAGCAGGCTAAATCAGTTTTCAGTCTTGGTCAACAAAGTTCGCTCGATCAAGTGATATTTTGCTTAATGAGCAGCGATCGCTCGCTTATAAGCTTCGTCTAGTACTTCGGAAAGAGTGGGGTGGGCGTGAACTAGATGTGCTAGCGAGTGGACTGATTGACGATTGGCGATCGCAGCGGATGCTTCGTGAATCAAATCTGCGGCGTGCATTCCAATAATATGGACTCCTAACACTTCCCCTGTATCTTTGCGATATACCACTTTCGCAATTCCATCCGCTTCGCCTTCAGCCAGCGCCTTAGAATTACCCTTGAAGTAACTCCTCACTGTAGCGACTTCAAACCCTTCAGCTTGTCCCGATTCCTTGGCTGCTGTTTCTGTCATCCCCACATAACTGATTTCTGGGTGAGTAAACGCAGCTGCGGGAATACTGCGATAATCTACATCGCGCGATCGTCCACAGATATTGTCTACTGCAACAATACCTTGAGCCGAAGCAGCATGAGCTAACATCATCTTGCCAGTAGCGTCACCAATTGCCCAGAGATTCGGTAATGGTTCACCTCCTGACAACACAGCCATACTGTCATTGACGGGAATAAATCCTCGGCGATCAATTTCCACCCCTACACACTCTAGTCCTAAATCTTTAGTGGCTGGGATGCGTCCAGTTGCAACTAAGCAAGCGTCTACTTCAATTACATCCACGTCTTCTTTGGTTTTGAAATTCGCCAGTTCAATTACT
Organism: Leptolyngbyaceae cyanobacterium; assembly: GCA_036704105.1. Taxonomy (GTDB): domain Bacteria; phylum Cyanobacteriota; class Cyanobacteriia; order Cyanobacteriales; family Chroococcidiopsidaceae; genus Chroococcidiopsis. The sequence continues at coordinate 10,166 of DATNQH010000366.1, forward strand.
ACGGGCGTTCCAGGGATAACTCTTTTCGCATATATCCCTACATGAGTTTCAATATCGCGGGGAGTAATTAGAATTCGCTCTGCCAGTTTAGCAATATCTCGGTCAAAACCTGGCATGAGTTGGTCGAGGGCTTCAATCATCGTGATTTCACAGCCCAAAGCCGAGTAGACATCGGAAAATTCTAAGCCGATATAGCCACTACCAATAATTGCTACCCACTCTGGTAGTGTCTCCAATTTTACCCCTTGGTCGCTGGTAAATACTGTTTTGCCGTCTACTTCAATACCTGGAGGAACGAAAGGAACCGAACCAGGAGCGAGGATAATGTCTTTGGCTGTAACAGTTTTCTCGCCGTTGTCTGTAGCAATTGTAACTTTTTGCTGTCCAGCTACTTTACCCCATCCCCGGATAATATCAACACCGAGACGTTTGAGGCTGTTGGTCAAGTCTCCTTGAAGTTTGCTAACTAAGTTATTAGCGTGGTTAGCGATCGCCTCGCGGTCAAACTGAACATTCCCTAATTGGATGCCCAGAGTTTTCAAGTGATGAGCATCCCGCAGTTCTCGCACCCTGCCAGACGCTGCTAACAGTGCCTTAGAGGGAATGCAACCACGATTGACACAGGTTCCGCCCATATCAGCGGCTTCAACTATCGCTGTTTTCAAGCCACAACTTCTGGCGTGTAAGGCAGCCCCATGTCCGCCTACCCCAGCGCCAATAATCACTATGTCGTAATCAAAACCCTGACTCACTGTGAGCTTCTCCTGGTGCGTGTTGCTTTTTTATTCTCAAGTGTTTTGCAATTGTTTTGCAAGTGTAGTGCTGGGATGTCAGAGCGTTTGCCTAATTTTGTGAAAAACTTATGGCAATTTCCGCCTTCTCCTCCGACAGGTGCGAGGATAATTAATTCTCCTTTTGAATTGCGCTCAAACTTCAAACGTCAATATACGCTCTTTTGCCCCGCCACGAATACTACTGAATCCGAGCATACCTCGACTAGCAATACCGCGATCGCTATCATTGAAGAAAGGGGAATACTAAATTTGTCAGGACAAGACATCTCCTTCAGGAGTTTTTGTCTTATAGCTGCAAATGCTATTATGTATTTAATACAACATAAATCCTGATGTTTATACTGAAACTTTCTGAAAAAGCACCAGAAAATAATTAGTTGTTTCTTAAAATTTTAACGATGCCGTCTGCCTTAGAAACTTTCTCTCAATACTTATATTTATCTCAAACTCAGATAGAATCCTTTCTCTCAAAACCCTTAGCTGAGTGTCTCAAATCACCTGAACTGAAGCAACAGCTGCAAAGCTTAGACACCTATTTACTCAAGGAAACTTTGCCTACGGCTGGGAGTGTATTAGCTGAACGATTACCTCCGTTTTATCATTGGCTGCACAATGAGTTAGGTGTTAAGCGTGTCCCTGATAGCCCAGACCATGCAACAAAATGGGTGATTGGTTTCGTTAATGGTCAGGAAAGCCTAACTCGTCTAGTAGATTTACATCGTCCTGTTCCTCGTCCGGCTTTAGAACGCTCAATTCCTCACCTGGTGGGGATGTTTGAAGGTGTAGAAAATGAGCGAGTAAGGCAAGAATGGCAAAAAGCTATTGCTGCTCTTTGTCTAGTTTTAGTTGTGGCGGCGCGTGAAGCAGATCGATGCACTCGTGTTGCTTGATACTATTGCGAACAACGACGTAGACGAGTCAACAACAATATAATCTCGTCAACTGCTTGCCTTAAAGTTGCAGCAGGTAGGTCTGATTGATTGACGATGATGCTGAAAACTAGTGGTTCGTAGTTAGGTGCATCAATATATCCAGACAGGGCGACAACACCACTAACTGTCCCTGTCTTGGCTTGCACAATACCTTGAGCTGGCGTGTTAAGAAAGCGATTTTCAAGCGTACCGCTGATACCTGCTACTGGTAAAGAGGCACGATAGAAAGAGGCTAGGGGCGATCGCGCCATTGCGATTAAAGTTTGAGCGATCGCTTCTGGACTGACCAAATTATGCCGAGATAATCCCGATCCGTCAACGATCGCATAACTAGAAGAATCGACTCCTAATTGAGTTAAAGTTGTCTTGACTACATCCAAACCCCTTTGTGCAGTTGAATCTGTCGGGCTTAACTTGCCTAAATTAGCTCCAAGCACTCGCAGCAAAGCTTCAGCATAAAGATTATTACTGTTTTGATTCGTCTCTTTTAATAGTTCTGATAGTGGTGGTGATTCTACCTCTGCTAATTTATTTATTAGTAGAGAAATATTGGCGATCGCATTTCTTGGCTGCGCTTGCCTAAATCTGCTTTCATCGATCCCTACATCTGCTAAAGCGCGCCGAAAGTGCCGTAAAAAATGTTCATCTGGATCGACTACAGCTAAAAATATCGATTCAGGCTTTGCATCAATGTTTAATTGCCCCTTAATTTTTAACACACTCGTGTTTGATTCCCGACTGACATTAACCCCAACTGATTCAACCGAGCGAACTGTGGTCGATTCATTGTCAATCTGCCATTGCCTTGCTTCTATCGAATCTGACCAGTTTACTAGTAGCGGTTGACTCAGTTGTTGCGGAATTAGCGTTAATTTGACAGCATTTTGATTCAAGATCGAGCTATTGACAGGTGCGCCATAATCTGCAACCACATCTTCCCATTCCCAGCTTGGGTTAACATTTGCACCGTGAAAGTAACCATTTTCAGGAATCAGTTGGCTATATTGACGAATTCCCCGTTGATATATCTGTTGTGCTAATTCTTTTAACTGCGCATCGGTTAAACTAGGGTCGCCGCGACCGACGACACGCAACCCACCGTCTTGAGTTGCATACACAGAAGTGCGAATCCGAAACTGGGAACCTAATTGCAAGACAGCAGCGGTCGTAAGTAGCTTTACGTTAGATGCAGGTATAAAATATTTATCAGCATCCTGGCTGTAGAGAGTATCACCACTCGCCCTTGTTTGAACCAAAATGCCCCAGCGTCCTCGGCTGAATTCCCGACGGTTTGTAACTGTTTCTATTGCTGTAGCAAGTTGGGCTGGACAAAGGGCGGGTGAAGTTTGTGTTCGACCTGACTTTTGTGCAACTATTAAGTTAGTAGCATGGGAACGAAAAGCGTTTTTTGCTTCGGCTGCTTGCTGTCCGATGTTTAACTGAGTCTGGAGCAATATTAACAGCCCAATTGGTCGAGCAATACTCGATAAACAATAATTTTTACTACAATAATGTTGTAATATTGGCGTGATTAATGTCCGTAGAAACACTATATTTTTCTATCTAGCTATTTAACAGAATAAGTGTATATATTTTATGAGAAAGCAAGACTTTGATAGTCACGTTGCTTCAAAGGAGATTAATCGTCGCGGTAATCGTGTGAAATACGTTTTAGTAGCTGTTTCTCTACTTTTTACCTTGGGGTTCTTCGCTGCTGGCTTCTTTGCCTATAAAATTTTGGTACAGAAGACAGCGATCGCTCCTGTCAATAATCAAACTAATGGCGATAATAGTACTTCAGTTTCATCTACTTCAAGCAGTTCATCCACCTCTCAAGTTCCCACTACTAATGATGGCATTCCCACAACACAATTAGTGCAGCCTGCTTTAGGTAATAAAGCACGGGTGGAATTAACCGCTGTGAAGAGAATACCAGGAAAAACGGATGAAGTAAGCGTAGAGATGCGGATTGAGCGGCTGGCAGATATTGTGGATGACAGTGATGTTATCAGTATTGGCTCTACAACTGCCACTAATCCTGATTCTAGTCAAACCTATCAAGCTATTGACTTCCTTAGACGTTCATCTGGGGAGGCAACTCTGTCTGATATGCGGCGGGGTCAACCAATCGAAACCTATGTTGTCTTAAATATACCAGCAGGTGTCAACACGATTGACATATATATTGACAATACACGGCCATTTAAAAATGTAGCGATCGCTGATGCACAAGCAGCTAGTGAAGACAATAATTCCCCAGTTGCTGACTCCAGGAGCGCCGTCATTCAGCCTGGACAATTTGTGCAAAATGCTCTTGGCACTAAAGCACGAGTAGAGTTACTTTCCGTTAAACGACTAGAAGATCCAAAAGTGGCAACTCATGATGTAGTAAACGTGCAGATGCGTATTGGGCGGATTACTGCAGAAAACCCCAGTTTTGATGACACGATCGCTGTTGGTTCTACCACCGCTCGTAATCCTGATACTAGTGAAACTTACAAACCTGTTGGCTCGATTGAGGGTTCAAGTAGTTCGGTTAGTTTGGCGCGGATACTCCCAAGTTCTTCGGTAGATGCCTATGTTTGGCTGAGAGTGCCAAAAGAAGTTAATAATCTCGATATCTATGTTCCAGAAACAGCAGCATTTAAAAACGTGCCCATCGAAAACTAGCTAAAAAGCGATCGCACCCCCCTCTTTCCCCCCTACCTGGGGGGATGATAGGCAATGCGATCGCCCCTCTTTGCGTTCTTGGTGCCTTGGCGGTACTCTTCGAGAAGCCGCTAAACGCTAGACGCTTCGCTACACGCACGTGTTCGCTACGCGCACGTGTTCGCGTCTACGTTTCCTAATTAATACTCAGGCACAGACGAATCTACTTCTCGACTCCAAGCAGTAATTCCACCTTTAACATTAGTACCTTCAATCCCTGCTTCCTTCAAAATGCCTAGAGCCTTAGCTGATCGCCCACCCATTTTACAATGAGCGATTAACCGATGACCGTTGAGCAATTCCTTCACCTTATCCACACCTTCCCCATCTTCAATATCGGGTAACGGCACTAAAACAGAACCAGGAATCTTGGCAATTTCATACTCATTCGGGTTACGGACATCCAGCAATACGAAATCAGCCGCACCGCTTTCGATCAATTCCTTCAATTCCTGAACAGTCATTTCAGACATTTCCATCTGTTTTTTTGCCTCCTCTGCCTTAGCTTGGGGAATACCACAGAAGAATTCGTAATCGATTAACTTCTCAATTACAGGACGTACTGGATTGGGACGTAGCTTCAATTCCCGGAACTTCATTTCCAAGGCATTATACAACAACAACCGCCCGCTCAGCGTTGTTCCTTGTCCTAAGATAATTTTGACAACTTCAGTAGCCTGAATTGTGCCAATAATGCCGCACAAAACACCCAAAACGCCACCTTCAGCACAAGAGGGAACCATTCCTGGTGGTGGTGGTTCTGGATATAAATCGCGGTAGTTCGGCCCGCCTTCGTAGTTAAATACTGTTGCTTGCCCTTCAAATCGGAAGATGGAACCGTAGACATTGGGCTTATTTAACAACACGCAGGCATCATTTACTAGATACCGTGTGGGAAAGTTATCTGTGCCGTCTACAATCACATCATAAGGTTCCATGAGTGAGAGGGCATTTTCAGAACTTATCCGCGTTTCATAAAGATCCACCTGACAGTTAGGATTGATCTCTAAAACTCGTTCTTTCGCGGATTCGATTTTGAGCTTACCTACCCCAGAAGTACCGTGAATGATTTGACGATGCAGATTAGAGCTATCTACAACATCAAAATCTACAATTCCAATACGTCCTACACCAGCTGCTGCTAAATATAACAGCAAGGGAGAACCTAACCCACCTGTGCCAATACAAAGGACACTTGCAGCCTTCAGGCGTTTCTGCCCTTCTAGTCCTACCTCTGGCAAAATGATATGGCGGGAATAGCGTCCGTATTCTTCTTTGGTTAGTTGGATTTCATCCAAGTTGGGATTGAGCATAGCAGTTTGATGGCAGGGAGCGGATTTAATATCCTAAGCTAAAAATGAGATCCTTTTGTAAGAGATTAAATTAATTTTTAAATTAGCCTGTCAACAATAATTTCTTGTGGTTGGAACTGGTGGTTATCATCCAAACACCAACTTTGCAATTCGCCAGCTTTGCCTTGTGGTACAGAAACAATGATATATGAATAGGCTTGCCAAGCACACACTCGATCAAATTCAGATGGAATTGCTGGATGGTCGGGGTGAGAATGGTAAATTCCAATTATATCAAGATGGCGATCGCGTGATTCTTTTTGCACTCTCAAAATTTCCTCTGGCGCGATCGTGTAGTGGGTGCTTTTATTTTCACTTAGCTGCCATTTAGTATCAATCTGAGAAAAAGACTCAACTGCTTGGGCACTCCAGACATTTTCCGTTGCGATCGCTTCTATCAAAATTTTGCCATCCTGACTCAGCTTACCCAACAGCAAGCCACAGCACTCTAGGGGATAAGTACTTTGTGCATGGGCGCAAATTGCCCGTATATGTTCAGCAGTAACTCTAAGCATCACAATTGATTTTAGATTTTAGATTTTGGAGCAGGGGGCGGTGGACGGGTTTCCCGGCATAAAGCAAGTGGCGTGATTTTGAATTGGGAATTTCCTTCCTTGTCCCCTTGTCCCCTTTGCCCCTAATCCCCACTGGGCTTCGCCCCGCTTCGCTAACGTGGGGGCCCCGAGTTCCCCTTGTCCCCTTGTCCCCTTGTCCTTGCTAATGTGCCTTGCCAACTCCGAGATATAATTCTGCTACCTTCGGATCGTTGAGTAATTCATTACCAGGCCCGGAAAAGCGATCGCGTCCAGTATCCAACACATAAGCTCGATCTGCCATTGCGAGGGCTTTCTTAGCATTCTGTTCCACCAAAACGATCGCCACTCCCCCAGAGTTAATTTGTTGAATTTGCTCAAATACATTATTTACCAACAGGGGTGACAACGCTGCACTCGGTTCATCCAGCAGCAATAAACTAGGTTCCAGCATCAAAGCCTTACCCATTGCCAACATCTGGCGTTCGCCACCTGAAAGAGTGCCAGCTTTTTGACGGCGACGGTTAGCTAGGGCTGGAAAAGTAGCATATATTCTCTCTTTTAAGGGAGCTAAGGCAGTATTGCGAATATAAGCCCCCATTTCCAAATTCTCTTCTACACTGAGCGAGGGAAAGACATTTGATATTTGCGGTACATAGCACATCCCGCGTTGTACGATTTGATTTGACTTTAACTTGGTAATATTCTCGCCCTTGAAAGTAATTCTGCCGCGATGTGGGGTGAGTAACCCAAATATGGTTTTAGCTAATGTGGATTTACCAGCACCATTCGGGCCAATTACCGCTACTAGTTCCCCCGGTAAAATGCGAAAATTCATACCTTGAAGGATGTCTAGGTCTTTGACATAGCCAGCCCAGACATCTTCAACTTCTAACAAGAAAGCGCGATCGTTCATAGTCAGCTTTCAGCTTGAGAGCAGTCAGCATTTAGCTTATCTTATACACGAAAGCTAACTAAACGTGCCTTCACTGTGGTGTCTTTTGTAGCTCTGGTCGTTCCTCTGGAAGAATCGCTGCTTCTACTGGGCAGACTTGTAAACAGATACCGCAGTCTATGCAGGTGGCGTAATCAATCCAGTACCAATCATTACCCTTCACATTCTTGCCTGGCCCGGGCTGAATGCAAGCTACGGGGCAAGCATCAACGCAATCGCCAACGCCTTCGCAAATCTCAGTAACAATTGTATGTGGCATAGTGCTTTATCTTTAAGTATTTTTGACAGTAGCGTCAATGATTTTTTATTTATTTTAACAAAAAATCATTTGACTATTTAAATTAACTTTGAAAATACAACTTGACTGAGTTTGTATAACAATAATATATAGATTTAAATATTAGTTTTTTCTATAAAGACTATAGACCAAATGCGCTCGGTTGTTGTTTCTAGTAAGACTGCATATTTTGCTTTCAGGCTGTCCCTATTTTTTGTCCTCGGTTATTTGTATTGTGGATTGACAAATGACTAATAATTGATATCAGCTAATTTAGCTGATTAAGTTATAATTATATAATAAAAAGTTTCTATTTCTCCGAAGGAGTTCTTTGCAAATCGGGTCTTTCCTCTGGAATAATTGCGCCAGTGGGACAAACTTTTAAACAGATGTCACAATCTATACAGTTTGTAAAGTCAACCCAGTACCAATCAGTACCCTTAGCATTTTTGCCCGTGCCAAGATTAATACAAGCTACCGGGCAGGCATCAACACAATCGGCAACGCCTTCGCAAGTGTCTGTCATAATTGTGTATGCCATATTGTTATCTCTTAAGTTTTTTCATATTTTTTATCTTTTTTTAGATTAAAACATTGGCTTTTTGTCGCTATCTGCCGTTAGCATGAGCTATGTTAAGTTAGTATGTGTACATGGTTACAATAAACTTTCTAAATCAACCACTATTAACTTATTTTGTTTTAATTTATAGCTAAATAAATGCTACCAATTCACTATAAAATTGTTAAAAATGCAATTGTAAGGTATCACAACTAGGCTACTTTATGTAGGATGTAAAGCATTTTAAAAAGGCGCTCGATTTTGTGCGATCGCACAGTATCTCTTTAACAAAATATTTCACACTATAGCAATCGTATTTGATTTATGAATTTCCAGCGTAGGGTGGGCATTGCCCACCTACAAAATTATTTATTTTTCATTAGTGATTTAGGAAAGAGGAATAAGAATTACGAATTAAGGAGTCAATGGCTCGATCGCCGGGATACCATCTGCTTCAATCCAAGCAATTTGTTGGATATGATGACTACGAGCGTATTCCCGAATAGCATCCGGTTCGCGATCGCCATAATCCATTTCCACCCGAACCAGATGCGGGGAATTTCTCAGTTTTTCCGCATAGGCAAAAGCGGCGGTATAAGCTTGAGGTGAAGCGGGTACAACCAACCAGTTAGTTATTGGTGTAGCTTGGGGTAAGCGATCGCTCTTGAGCAGAACTTGTTGTAAGTCCTCAATATTAAGGACAAAGCCAATACCGGGAATGGTTTTCCCTTGAGGATGATACAGCCCTAAAAGTTGGTCATAACGACCACCTTGTCCTAATATACGCGGTTGAGTTTCCGAGTCACTGACGACTTCAAACACGATCCCAGTGTAGTAGTCGAAAGTTTGAATTAGGCTCAAGTCTAAAATCAAAGGGAAATTTTGAGCAGTTTGACTGAATTGTACAGGGAAGCAGCGATTAAGTAGCTCAATCAGCGATTTAAGCCGATCAAGCGCTTCAAGCTGGGGTGTGTCTAGCTGCAAAAGAGCCACTTTTTGCAATACATCAGCAGGGTTTCCGCGTAGATCGAGCATAAGCAAGGCTCTTTGGCGCAATTCGTCGCTCAAAGGTAGAGTTTCCAGGGTAATGCGATCAAGATCGGCGATCGCCTGTCGCACCTGATTTTGTAGATGAGGGGGAAACGGTGAAAGTAGCGATCGGGCAATTCCCGCATCTCCTAAAATTAAACACCATCGATCCAAACTCAGTTGATTTAGACACTCTGCCAGCAACAACAACACCTCAGCATCAGCAAGAGTGCCACCACCGCCGAGTAATTCTACCCCAGCTTGATAAAACTCCAGTTGGCGATTGTGACTGCTTTCGTCTGTGCGGCGAAATACATTGGCATTGTAGTAGAGGCGTTGGGGATAAGTAGCTCCAGCCATGCGGGTGACAGCTGTACGCGCGATCGAGGCTGTTAATTCTGGACGTAACCCCAGTGACTCTGATGCATCCTGAATTTGAATTACGGTTGAGCGCCCAATTGCTTCCCCAGCCATGAGCGTATCCAAGCGTTCCAAAGTAGAAGTGATAATCTGGTGATAACCCCAACGATGAAACACCTGTTGCAATCGTTCTTCGACCCAACGTTTTTGAGCCACATCTAAGGGTAATAAATCTCTTGCTCCAGCTGGCGGCTGATAAACCATCTATTTTTTCTTCCCACCAAACAAACCACCAAACAAACCACCGTTCTTAGACTCTGCTGACTGCTGACTCCCAGTAGTCTTTGTAGAATTGGACTGACTAGCAGATGTTTGAGCCAGTTTGTCTAATAGCGGTTTAATCTTTAATGCTAGTTCATCTTTGGGATCTAATTGCAGCGCTTTATTAATATGCACCTTAGCCATTGCAGTCAAATTTTGTTTTAAATAGACTAGTCCCATCAAACTATGACAGCGACTATTATTCGGTTCGAGTTTCAGCGCGTCTTGTAACTCTACCCTAGCCCCAGCAAAAACATTCTTCTCAATTAAAGCTTGAGCGCGACGGAGATAAGGCTCAACTACTGACTCTGGCTCTGGTTGCCCTAGTGGTTGCTGAGCGTCCGCGCTTGGGTTAATTGCAGGGGTTGACGCTGGCGATCGCAATCCACTTCCGCCCTTATGCAACAAGTAAACCATATTCAACTCGCTGATTTGAGCAATTAGTGCCATCACTTGCTCCAAAGATTGGTATTGTTTTTGAGCAAGTTGATTGAGGGTAGTTCTGTAGACGCGATCAATATCATTACTCTGTTTGAGTTGCTGGGATAGTTCACTTTTGAGTTGAATCGAAGCCGCTTCTTGTGTCAAGCGCTTACTCATTTCCCTTAGCAATACCACATATTCAGCACGATTGCGCTCGATCGAGAACTTTTCGTAAGCTGGATTAACAAGCTTGGACAACAGCGAGTTTGCCAGTTGTTTATCAACAACATTAGCAGCCTGACAAGTATCTGGGTGCAGGCGACGGGCAATTTGCAGATAGCGTTTGCGAATCTCCTTAAAATCTGCATCTACGGGAACACCCAAAACTGCATGATGATCCGTGAAATCAAATAGGAACAGCCCACTATCAATTTTGTAAGACATAGTACCCTGACTCACCTGCTGGGAATGAAATTACCGATCTGTTATTGACTCTCAATCGTTATTATTCCCAGCAGTTGCCTAGGGATTATAATTACCAAGCTGATAGTGGTGGAACTTGCATGAGTTCGTGACTGAGACTGTCATGAATATTACCGTTTGTAGCCAAGATTCTGCCCGACTTGATGTGTAGAGGACTCTTGTCATAGGCTGTTACCTTACCTCCTGCTGCTTCCAGTATTACTATTCCAGCAGTAATATCCCAAGGAGCAATACCTCGTTCCCAGTAACCATCTAGACGACCGCAAGCAACGTGAGCTAGATCGAGGGCGGCGGAACCACTACGCCGCACTCCCTGTGTTAGGTGGGTGAGGTGACAAAATTCGGCATAGTTATTATCTGATGTTTCGCGGCGATCATAGGCAAAGCCCGTGACTAAGAGACTTTTGCGCAATTCGGATGTGGTGGAAACTTGGATCGGTTTGCGGTTACAGGTAGCTGAAGATCCTTTTGCTGCGCGAAATAGCTCATTATGGAAGGGATCGAAAATTACTCCTACTTGGGGAACTCCAGCTATCAGCAAGCCAATGGAAACGGCGAAAAATGGGTATTGGTGAGCGTAATTGGTAGTGCCATCCAAAGGATCGATCGCCCAGCAATATTCACTATCTGGATTACCGAGTTTGCCTGATTCTTCTGCCAAGATAGCATGATCGGGAAAGTGCCGCCCCAGTACTTGCAAAACCGCAGTTTCAGAAGCTTTATCTGCGGCTGTTACTAAATCACCCGCACGTCCTTTCTCGCTAATTACATCTAAATTTCCCCAGTAGCTTTGCAAAATCGCCCCTCCAGCTAGGGCGGATTCGCTAGCAATATCCAAAAAAATTTGTAGTTGGGATGAAGTTGGTTGCATTGTTGATTGGTAATTGGGTAAAAATTATGAATTATGAATGGTTAATTCAGCCTGATTGCATTTAGCATTCATCATTCAGCATTCATCATTACCCATTACCCATCACCACTAGTTTGACGAAACTCTGCTGGGGTAATACGCATAGGTCGATCCCAGTTCCAAATTCCCAGCCCCATCAGTCTAGCCCACGCTTGAGCATACTCAAGTTGCTGGTCGTATTTATGGTTAGGCGATCGCGGCATCCACAGCACGTATCCCTCTTTCACTAATTGTTCGTTCAACAGCACTCCATCATGCCACACATAAGCCAGATTCCGCCCAAAAGTATCTTTCTGCTGGGTGTCAAACTCTAGCAAAACAGTTTTACCTGCGATCGCCGCCTCTAATCGCTCTTGTGCTGCTTCTCCCCAAGGCTGTTGCTGCTTTGAAGGTGCATCAATCCCTGTCGATTGACTAATTCTTTGTCGTCTTGTCAAATTGTTTGACAGTAAATATATTAGCCTGCAACCACTACTATACAAAGGTTACAGGCTATTTTAATGTATTTACCCTGATTTGAAACTGATTGACAAATTAAGTGTCAAATCTTTGGAAATTTTCAAATTACCTGTCGAAATTTGAAAATGAAGATTTTTCTCACTTTTGACAAATTGTTTGTCGTTCTAGTATAATTACATAATGTTGCAATCAAACATTTTTGTTAAAAATGGCGACAAATAATCCTGATGCCCCTGCAATTGTGACGGAACTCTCGCATGAGGCGAAACTGAAGCTAGAAATCATCGAGAGTTTACTTGAGCCGTGCGATCGCTCCTTCTACGGGCAACGCCTCAAAGATGCTGCAAAAAAGCTGGGTAAGTCAGTCAGAACAGTGCAGCGATTGGTGCAAAAGTGGGAAGAAGAAGGTTTATTAGCCCTGACTGGGGCAGAGAGAGCAGATAAAGGTAAGCATCGCATTTCTCAACAGTGGCAAGACTTTATTATCGAAACCTACCGCGAGGGGAATAAGGGTAGTAAGCGGATGTCCCGCAAGCAGGTTGCTTTGAGGGTTGAAGTTAGAGCCAAGCAATTAGGGGAGGAAGACTATCCGAATTACCGTACAGTTTATCGCGTACTTCAGCCCTTGATTGAAGCACAAGAGCAAAAGAAAGGGGTTCGCACTCCAGGCTGGCGCGGTTCACAGTTATCGGTTAAAACTCGCACAGGTGAAGATATTGCAGTGGAGTACAGCAATCATGTGTGGCAATGCGATCATACTTGGGTTGATGTGCTGGTGGTTGATATAGAGGGGGAAATTATAGGTCGCCCCTGGTTGACAACCGTAATTGATACATACTCACGCTGCATTATGGGCATTCGCGTGGGGTTTGATGCGCCGAGTTCTCAGGTAGTAGCGTTAGCGTTGCGTCATGCAATGTTGCCTAAAAATTATGGGGCTGAGTATGGGTTGCATTGCCAGTGGGGAACCTATGGGAAACCAGAATATTTATTTACAGATGGGGGCAAAGATTTTCGCTCTCAACATTTAAAACAAATTGGTGTACAGTTAGGTTTTACTTGCATTTTACGCGATCGACCCAGTGAAGGTGGTGTGGTTGAGCGTCCGTTTGGAACGTTGAATACAGAGTTATTTGCAGGATTACCTGGATATGTTGGCTCAAATGTGCAGCAACGTCCAGAACAAGCAGAAAAAGAAGCGAATTTAACTCTACGGGAACTAGAAAAGTTAATTGTCCGCTACATCGTAGATAACTACAATCAACGAATTGATAAGCGCATGGGAGATCAAACCCGCTATCAACGTTGGGAAGCAGGTTTATTAGCAATGCCAGATTTAATCGGCGAGCGAGATTTGGATATTTGTTTGATGAAGCAGACCAATCGCTCGATTTACCGAGAGGGTTATATCCGGTTTGAGAATTTGATGTATCAAGGGGAGCATCTAGCGGGATATGCGGGTGAGCAAGTAGTTTTGCGCTATGACCCTAGAGATATCACCAGCGTGTTGGTTTATCGACGGCAAAAAGAAAAGGAAGTGTTTTTAGCTAAGGCTTATGCAACTGGATTAGAGACGGAACAAGTATCGCTAGAAGAAGTTAAGGCAAGTAATCAAAAGATTCGGGAGAAGGGGAAAACAATTAGTAATCATTCGATTTTAGAAGAAGTTCGAGAGCGAGATATTTTTGTTTCTAAGAAGAAGACAAAGAAGGAACGGCAAAAGGAAGAACAAAAACAATTGCATTCTGTCGTGCCGCAATCTAGTCCTGTTGAGGTTGAACCAGAACTACAAATTGAAGATACACCAGCACCTAAAAGAAAACCAAGGGTGTTGAATTATGACCAATTAAAAGAGGATTATGGGTGGTAACAATGGCAGAAGATCGGGCTGAAGCTGTTGCTGAACAATTAGGGCAAATCAAATGTTTAGAGCCGAAGTTACAAGCAGAAATTGAACGATTGCGGCACAAGGATTTTGTGGAATTGGAACAAGTTATCAAACTCCATGATTGGTTGGAGGGAAAACGGCGATCGCGCCAATCTTGTCGTGTTGTAGGCGAGTCGCGCGTTGGAAAAACAGTCGCTTGTAATGCTTATCGGTTAAGACATAAACCACTTCAAGAGCCAGGAAAGCCGCCAATTGTCCCTGTGGTTTACATTCAGCCTCCACAAGATTGCACAGCACGAGAGTTATTTAGGGCAATTATCGAGCATCTCAAGTACAAGATGGTGAAGGGGACGGTTGGAGATATTCGTAGTCGAACATTGCAAATCCTTAACAGATGTGGTGTAGAGATGCTGATTATTGATGAAGCAAATCGTTTAAATCCAAAAACATTTACAGACGTGCGTGATATTTTCGATAACTTGGGTATTTGTATCGTTCTCGTAGGAACCGATCGCTTAGATGCTGTACTCAAGGAGCGTCAAGAAAACTATAACCGTTTCCGTGCTTGTTATCGTTTTGGCAAATTGCAGGGGAATGAATTTAAGGAAACTGTGGAGATTTGGGAACAGGATGTTTTGCGCTTACCTGTACCGTCGAATCTCGCTAGTAAACCCATGTTGAAGATTCTAGGCGAGGCGACGGGCGGTTATATCGGGTTGATGGATATGATTTTGCGCGAAGCGGGAATTAGAACTTTGGAGAAGGGGTTGACGAAGATCGATCGGGCAACTTTGGAAGAGGTGGCGTTGGAGTATAAGTAATGGATGAAATTCAACCTTGGTTGTTTGCGATCGTGCCACTAGAGGGAGAAAGTTTAAGCCATTTTCTGGGACGATTTCGGCGGGAAAACGATCTATCTGCTTCAGGTTTAGGGAAAGAGGCAGGAATTGGTGCTGTTGTGGCACGATGGGAAAAGTTTTATCTCAATCCGTTTCCATCGCGCAGGGAATTGGAAGCATTAGCGAAAGTGGTTCAGCTAGATGCCGATCGCTTGCGGGAAATGTTACCGCCCGAAGGGGTGCGGATGAAGCACGAACCAATTCGTTTGTGTGGGGCGTGTTATGCCCAGTCGCCTTATCACAAAATTGAGTGGCAGTTTAAGACGACAACAGGGTGCGATCGCCACCAGCTAAGTTTACTTTCAGAATGCCCCAACTGTGGAGCAAGGTTTAAAATTCCGGCTTTATGGGCAGATGGATGGTGTCAGCGTTGTTTTACCACTTTTGCAGAAATGGGAAAAATGCAAAAGGCTAAAAGAAACAATCTTTGATGATTTGCCGTAACTGCATAACTATACGGAAAAAGATTCCCCTACTGGTGGAAAGTCGCAGGGGAGTTAAAGGGAAATGGTTAGTGCGACTCGTTCGCAGCCTAATACATAAGCTGCGGTGAGAACGAAAGGTTTGAACGAGCGAAATTTTCATAACTGTTTCTTGGATGTGGGTGTAAACCCCACCCTTTAAGGTTGAAGTGACTCCCTACCTGTCCACACCGAAGTTAATCACGCCTTGTGAAGCTGGAGCCAGGGCGCAATCAGAGCTAACAAATACGGCACAAGGAGCGCTAACGGGGAGATACTATGGTGAACTTAATGTGAAGCTCCTGAAAAAGCGACCTATCTCCATGTAAGAGGATGAAAACCTCTAACATCGTCATCTAAAAACCCGCAGCATTCTAACCAGGTAGCTGCAATACCTGGGTTGGTGACGGTTGAATTGGAGACACCTAACGTATCAAAACAATCGCGCGTAACGGAACGAGGAAAAACGTCATCAACTCCATAAGGTTGACATCTTATGTGGTCAGGCATGATTAACCTTCTATCGGGAGATGATGGGTAGGATGAGGGCGGAAATTGCCCTCGGCAACCGAGAAATCTAAAAATGGATTAGACCATGTGTAGACAAACGGGCTGCAATCAACTTAATAATAAGTAGATAATAACATCGGGAATGTTAACAGCACGTATTGACACAGACGGGAAAGCTCCCAAACCCGGAAAACGGCTAAGAAATAATTAGATGGAACATAAGCAGATAATTTAAGGAAAACGTACATTATGCGAACAAGTCGGAAAAACTGAAGCTGTAACTGTCCAGCTTAAAGGGGAATACAAAATCCCAAATGTTTGGAAGATTCAAGGCGGTAATGATGTGGAGGTCAATTCATGAAAACAGTTTATGAAGGGATTTTGGGGAATATTAGTACTCAGTTACCCGATGGTTGCTAGAAGCCGGATGCCGTGAAAGTGGCACGTCCGGTTTTGAAGGAGAGGTGCATCGTGGTAACACGGACATCGACTCTAACAAAAGGCTGAAATCTCGTGAAATGCTTGTATAATATGCATCCTGACAGCTTTGATCGCTGTTTTCTCAGTCTTTGTGAGCCAGCCCATGCCCTAAATCGGGCTTTCAAAATGTAAGAAACAGGAATAAATCTGAGCAAAGTCGAGCAAAGTTTTTATACAATAGCAGTGTTCAGACAGTTAAGACCGAGGATTTATTGGTGCGGTAAAGTCCGATTGTGAGCCTGGTTCCGATGATGAATGGTTTAGACATTGGTGGCCTATGGGACCCCGTTTAGGAGACTAGCGAATAGCAAAACATCATCGGGTCTGGACATTGTTCATGGCGTTACTGAGAAGGGAGACTCTTGATGTCAGAACTAACCAAACTATCCAAGCCTATACAACAAGGTAATGCTGTTAAAGCCCCTACTCTTGATACTCTTAAGCAGATCAACCTAAATGCTGCGGGATTGGATGTAGGAGCGAGTGAAATCTATGTTTGTGTACCTGAGGGGCGGGATGAACAATTAGTGCGGGTGTTTGAAACGTTTACTCCTGACTTACGTGCCTTAGCCGATTGGCTCAAGCAGTGTCAGGTAACTACTGTAGCGATGGAAGCTACTGGGGTGTACTGGATTCCGATTTTCCAAATCTTAGAGAGTTATGGCTTTGAGGTCTATCTAGTCAATGCTTACCACATTAAGAATGTGCGAGGTAAGAAAACCGACATCTTAGACTGTCAATGGATTCAGCAGCTCCATACCTATGGACTTCTACAAGCCTCGTTTCGACCAAATGAGCAGATTTGTGCGTTGCGGTCTTTAGTTCGCCATCGAGAGATGCTGCTGCGCTGTCGTGCGAGTCACATCCAACATATGCAAAAAGCACTACAGCAAATGAATCTGCAGTTGACTCAGGTTTTGAGTGACATTACCGGAGCGACGGGTTTGCTGATCCTGCGCGCAATTGTCGCCGGAAATCACGATCCGCAGCAGTTGGCCCAGTATCGACACCAAAATTGCACCAAGTCCGAAACCGATATTGCCAAGGCACTTACTGGCGATTATCGCCCAGAGCATTTGTTTGCTCTACAGCAGGCTTTGGAGTTGTATGACTGCTACAGCGATAAAATCCAAATTTGCGAACAGCACATCGAGCACCAATTAGCTCAGTTGAATCCTCAACTAGAACACCCGTTGCCATTTAAAAAGTCTCGCAAGCGCCGCAAGACAAAAAATCAGTCAGCCAGCGACTTACGCCAACAGTTGCATCAAATAGCAGGGGTGGACTTAACCGCCATTGATGGCTTAAATGTACTCACTGTCCAGACCATTTTATCTGAAATTGGCACAGACATGAGCAAGTGGCCTACGGTCAAACATTTCACTTCTTGGTTAGGTTTGTCTCCCCAAAATGACAAAACCGGAGGCAAAGTAGTGTCTAGCCGCACCCGCAAGACCACCAACCGTGCTAATCTTGCCTTTCGTCAGGCTGCTGTCAGTCTCAAGCACAGCCAAAGTGCTTTAGGAGTGTTTTACCGACGTATGCGCGCTAAATTAGGAACCCCCAAAGCAGTAGTCGCAGCCGCACATAAGTTAGCTCGTATTGTTTACAATCTGTTGAAATATCGAGTTTCTTATCAGGCACTTCCCCCTGAGCAAGTTGATAGACAATATCAGCAACGCCTACTACATCGATTGCAAAAGCAAGCATAACAACTAGGAGCACAACTGATTCTCCCCTCTGAACCTCTGTCAAGTTAAGCTTCTTGACTTACCCCCCATTAAGAAAAAGTTTCTTAGGAGAAATCCGGGTTTACACCTACAGCAAATTAGCAAATTCAATTTAAACTTGGAAGTCTTAGATTGGATTAACTATGTATAGTTTTCAACCGTGATTTAGCACTCAACGAATCGCACGCTCATTCCACCTCATAGGTACATATAAGCTAAGCCATTAATATTAAAAATCCCACAGTAAAGCTAAATGTTCGAGCAAACTTTTAAAAATATTGATGATGTTCTCTGGAAAGAGGCGGGTTGTACTACAGAGTTAGATTACACGGAGCAAACCTCTTGGCTGCTGTTTTTGAAGTATTTGGATGACTTGGAACAGGAAAGGGCGCTTTTAGCGGAACTGGTCGGCAAGCCCTATGAATTTATTATTGATGAGGCGCATCGCTGGTCATCTTGGGCGGCTCCAAAAAAGGCGGATGGGACGTTGGATCATGATAATGCGCTGATTGGTGACGATCTGATTGATTATGTCAACCGCAAGCTATTTCCATATTTACAGAGTTTCAAGCAACGGGCTACTAGCCCAGACACAATCGAATACAAGATTGGGGAAATTTTTAGCGAGATTAAGAACAGGTTTCAAAGCGGCTACAGCTTGCGAGATGCGCTGGAATATATTGATGAGCTACGGTTTAAATCGCAACAGGAGAAACACGAGCTATCGCATCTCTATGAAGCCAAAATCAAAAATATGGGCAATGCGGGGCGCAATGGGGGTGAGTATTACACGCCGCGTCCGTTGATTCGGACAATGATTCAGGTGGTAAAGCCGAAGATTGGCGATCGCATTTATGATGGGGCTTGCGGTTCGGCGGGGTTTTTGTGTGAGAGTTACGACTATTTACGTCGGGGCAAGCTGACTACAAAAGAGCTTGAGATACTTCAAAAACATACGTTTACGGGTAAAGAAAAGAAAAGTTTGGCGTATGTGATTGCGATCATGAATATGATTTTGCATGGCATTGATGCGCCGAACATTATCCACACCAACACGCTGACGGAAAATCTCAGCGATCTTCAGGACAAGAATCGTTTTGATGTCATCTTGGCTAATCCGCCATTTGGGGGGAAGGAACGCAAGGAAGTACAGCAGAATTTTCCGATAAAAACTGGGGAAACGGCGTTTCTGTTTTTGCAGCATTTCATCAAAATCCTGAAGATGGGCGGTAAAGCTGCGGTCGTAATCAAAAATACCTTCCTGTCAAATTCGGATAATGCTTCGCGGGCGTTGCGTCAAGAGCTTTTGAGTAGTTGCAATCTGCACACGATTTTGGATTGTCCGAGTGGGACATTTATCGGGGCGGGGGTAAAAACGGTAGTGCTGTTTTTTGAGAAAGTAAAGCCCTTCGATGCTGTTCAGGGAACGCCTTTATTTTCTCAGGGAATGACAACTCAGAAAATTTGGTATTACCAATTCGATCCAAGGCGTAGTTTGGGGAAAACAAATGCGCTGAATGATGACGACTTGCGCGAGTTTGTGGAGTTACAGGCTAGGTTTGCAGTGTCGGAAAAGTCTTGGCTGGTGGATATTGCTGATGTGGATCGGGTGACGTTCGATTTGTCGGTGAAGAATCCAAATAAGGCTGAGGAATCGTTGCTAAGAGAACCGCAGGAGATTTTAGATGAAATTGCTGCTTTGGATGCGGAAAGTGCAGAGATTTTGGCAGGGATTGGGGAAATGTTATGAAAAGAATATGGGAAATGGTTGCCCTAGAACAACAAGGAAAAATTACTTCTAGCAAGCGCATATTTAAAAGCGAATATGTTGATACAGGAGTTCCCTTCTATAGAACTAAAGAAATTAAAGAATTAGCAAATGGAAGAACAATATCGACAGAGTTATATATATCTCAAGATAGGTTTGATGAGATAAAGAGAAAATTTGGCACTCCTGTAATAGGTGATTTACTAATTACTGCAATCGGTACAATAGGCGAAATATATGTAGTAGATAACATAAATTTTTACTTTAAAGATGGAAATGTATTATGGCTTAAGGATTTCAGAGATATAGATCCTTATTTCCTTAAATATTCATTAATAGCTTTTATTGATCAACTAAATGGTATTTCCCACGGATCAGCCTATCAAGCTCTTCCAATAGAAAAACTCAAGAAACATAAAATACCAAAACCACCACTTTCTGAACAAAAACGGATTGTGGCAATTTTGGATGAGGCGTTTGAGGGGATTGATAGAGCGATCGCAAACACCAAAAAGAACCTCGTCAACTCCCGCGAACTATTTGAAGGCTATCTAAACGCCATCTTTACCCAGAAAGGCGACGGGTGGGCAGAGAAGACGTTAGGGGATGTGTGTGAAAAGGTAGAATATGGCTCTTCTACTAAATCCCTTGTCGAAGGAGAAATTCCCGTACTAAGAATGGGAAACATTCAGAATGGCGCGATTGATTGGGGCAACCTTGTATACTCAATTGACAAAGAAGAGATTAACAAATATTTACTTAAGCATAACGATGTTTTATTTAACAGAACTAATAGTGATGAACACGTAGGTAAAACGGCAATATACAAAGGTGAAATGCCAGCTATTTTTGCTGGTTACTTAATTAGAATTCATAGGAAAGAAGAGTTAATAGATGCAGATTTTCTCAACTTTTATCTAAATAGCTACACAGCTAGAGAGTATGGTAAGTCAATAATGAGCCGTAGTGTTAATCAAGCAAATATAAACGGAACGAAATTAAAGGGTTATCCGATCTCTCTTCCTTCTCTATCCATACAAAAGCAAATTGTAGAAAATTTAAGCTTTTTGCGTACAGAAACGCAACGCCTCGAAGCCATCTACCGCCAAAAAATTTCTGCCCTCAACGAACTCAAACAATCCATCCTGCAAAAAGCATTCACTGGCGAACTCACCGCAGACACCGCTAACCAAACAACAAAAGCCGCTCAAGAGGTAAATGCTGCATGATTCCCCTTGAAACCCTTGACAAGTGGCTGAATGCACCCGCAGAAACAGAACGGCTAGAATTCAAAGAAGCCAAGCAACAGTATGATACAACCAAATTGTTGCGCTACTGCGTGGCTTTAGCCAACGAAGGTGGTGGATATCTAGTTTTGGGCGTAACCGACAAGCTCCCGCGTCGTGTCGTAGGTTCCCAAGCTTTTCCATCCTCAACCGCCCTCAACGATATCAAAGCTCGCATTGTGGAGAAACTTAGATTTCGGGTAGACGCTACAGAATTGCTGCATCCTGATGGACGAGTGCTGGTTTTTGAAGTGCCAACCCGTCCTGTCGGGCAACCATTAGCGTTTGATGGAGCCTACCTAATGAGAGCGGGAGAAGATTTGGTGCCAATGACACCAGATGTACTCAAGAGAATTTTTGCAGAAGATCAACAAGATTGGTTTTGCCAACCCGCCCGCTCTAACATTAGTCCTGATGATGTAATCGCCCTCCTAGATACCCAAACCTACTTTGAACTGCTAAAAATTCCCTATCCGACTAGCCGCGATGCTGTCCTAGAAAGATTACAGAGCCAAGATTTAATCAAACATACAGCACAGGGTTGGACAATCACCAACCTAGCCGCCATCCTTTTGGCAAAAAAACTGGATGCCTTTTCCCCTGCATTAGCTCGTAAAGCAGCCCGTGTCGTGATCTACGAAGGTATCAATAAGCTAAAAACTCGTAATGACACGACAGGCATCCGAGGATATGCTGTTGGCTTTGACGGATTAGTGGGTTTTGTCCACTCAGCAGCACCGCAAAATCGCTTTATCGAGGAAGTTGTGCGGGAAGAAGTAAAGATGTTCCCAAAACAGGCTTTACGAGAACTTATTGCTAATGCTTTGGTGCATCAGGATTTTCTAGCAACAGGTACTTCAGTGATGATCGAGATGTATAGCGATCGCATTGAGATATCTAATCCCGGCATCCCGCCCATTAAGGTAGAGCGATTTATTGATGAAAATCGCTCACGCAACGAGCAACTCGCCGACATAATGCGACGTTTCGGTATATGTGAAGAAAAAGGCAGTGGCATTGACAAAGTTGTTAGCGCAGCAGAGGACTTTCAACTACCCGCACCAGATTTTCGAGTAGGTGACACACGCACTACAGCAGTGCTGTTTGCCCATCAGGATTTTGCAGATATGAGCAAAACAGACCGAATTAGAGCCTGCTACCAGCATTGCTGTCTGCTGTATGTCAGCAATCAACGGATGTCTAACCAAACCTTACGAGATCGATTTCGTCTAGGTGAGTCAAAGGCAGTAATCGTTTCTCAGATTATAGGAGCTACCAAAGAAGATGGCTGGATCAAGACAGACGAATCCGAATCAACCTCTACCCGCTATGCTCGCTATCTCCCGTTTTGGGCATAAAAGTGTTTTAACGCAAACCGAGATGACTAACTCTCAAAGCCTGAAACCCTTTCAGAAACAGCAAAAAAGTGCTTAAAAGCAAACCGAGATAAGCACCCCTCAAAGCCTGAAACCCTTTCAAAAACAACAAAAAAGTGCTTAAAAGCAAATCGAGATGAGCGAAAGATGAACGAAGCCGAAACCCGCGCCGAACTCATTGACCCCGCACTCAAAGCCGCAGGCTGGGGAGTTATCGAAGGTAGTCGCATCCGCCGCGAGGTCATCGCCCCTGGTCGCTTAGTTGGCAACGGTAAACGCGCTCAATCAGATATCGCCGATTATGTGTTGGTTTATCGGGGTGAAAAACTCGCCGTCATCGAAGCCAAAAAACGCGACTCACCAGATACCGAAGGTTTAGGGCAAGCCAAAAAATACGCCGAAAAGTTGCAGACTCGATTCGCCTACTCTACAAATGGCATCGGGATCTACCAAGTAGATATGCACACAGGGGCAGAAGGCAACATCAACCGATATCCCACCCCCGCTCAACTGTGGGATACCACCTTTAGCGAAGCAAATCAATGGCGCGATCGCTTTGCTGCCATCCCCTTTGAAGACAAAAGCGGCACATGGGAAGCCCGTTATTATCAACACAATGCCATTAAGCACGTCCTAGAAGCGATCTGCCAAGGACAAGACCGGATTTTGTTAACGATGGCAACTGGCACGGGTAAAACTTTCATCGCCTTCCAACTCGCCTGGAAACTTTTTCAAAGCCGTTGGAACCTCAGCCGACAACCCACCTGTCGCCCGCGAATTTTGTTTCTAGCAGATCGCAATATCTTAGCCAACCAAGCCTATAACTCTTTCTCTGCCTTCCCCGACGATGCCCTAGTCCGCATCGACCCCGAAGCAATCAAAAAACGGGGTCGAGTCCCCAAAAATGGCAGTATCTTTTTTACCATCTTCCAAACCTTCATGACGGGAAGGGATGAAGAAGGTAATCCTACCCCTAAATTCAGTGACTATCCCCCCGACTTCTTCGACTTCATCATCATTGATGAATGTCACCGAGGGGGAGCGAGTGACGAAAGCACCTGGCGGGGCATTTTGGAATACTTCTCCCCAGCCGTACAACTGGGACTAACTGCCACACCGAGACGTGTCAACAACGCCGATACCTACGCCTACTTCGGCGAGCCAGTTTATACCTACGCCCTCAAAGACGGCATCAACGACGGGTTTCTTACTCCCTTCAAAGTCAGGCAGATCGAAACTACTCTAGATGAATATATTTACAGCACCGACGATGAATTAATAGAAGGTGCAGTAGACGAAGCGAGAACCTACACCGAAGCCGACTTCAACCGCATTATTGAAATTAGCGATCGCGAACGTTACCGAGTGCAACTGTTCATGGAAGAAATTGACCAGAATCAAAAAACTCTGGTGTTTTGCGCTAACCAAGACCACGCTCTGGCGGTGCGGAATTTAATCAATCAAACGAAGATTAGCACTAACCCTAATTACTGTGTTCGCGTTACCGCCGATGATGGGAAACTGGGAGAACAGCACCTCAGCACCTTTCAAGACAACGAGAAAAATATCCCCACGATTCTTACCACTTCTCAAAAGCTTTCCACTGGGGTTGATGCCCGAAACGTCCGTAACATTGTTCTAATGCGCCCCATCAACTCAATGATTGAATTTAAGCAGATCGTTGGTCGTGGTACTCGCCTATTTGAAGGGAAAGACTACTTCACCATTTATGATTTTGTCAAAGCCTACGAACACTTCAACGATCCTGAATGGGACGGCGAACCCCAAGAACCTGTACGCGGTACCTCTCGACCGACTCGTCAGCCAGGAGATAGAGACCACAATCCTACAGGCACCAGCAATCTGGACGAAGGTAATGAAGGCACAGCCCCACCCCCTCGACCCCAAGTTATCAAAATCAAACTTGCTGATGGTAAAGAACGCACCCTCCAGCACCGGATTTCCACCACCTTCTGGAGTCCAGACGGTAAACCCATGAACGCGGCTGAATTTGTGGAACGTCTCTTTGGTGAAATTCCTGAACTATTCACAGATGAAGACGCATTAAGGGCAATCTGGAGCCGCCCTGATACCCGCAAAGCCTTATTAGAAGGACTGGCAGAAAAGGGCTACGGAGAGGAACAACTCACAGAAATTAGCCGCTTGATTGATGCCGAGAAAAGCGATTTATATGACGTGCTGGCTTATATCGCCTATGCCTCTGCACCCATGAGCCGCCGAGAGCGCGTCCTCGCTCACAAGTCGTTAATCTTTTCGCGCTATATCGGCAAACAGCAAGAATTTCTCGACTTTGTACTGGAGCAATACATCAAAGCAGGGGTGGGGGAACTCGATCGCACTAAATTACCTCAACTGTTAGAGTTGAAATATCATACTGTTCGTGATGCTGTTGAAGAACTAGGAAGCGTTGCGAATATCAGTGAAGTATTTATCGGGTTTCAGCAGTATTTGTATTCACAGGACATAGCAGCTTAATTGGGCATATCGCTACAATTCAACACCTCGGTTAGACGATTAACTCAAAGATGAATGCGCGTTCGTGCAGAGTGCGCGTAGCGCGATCGCACCTATCCCTTCAACCTAAGCGCCAGTTGCTGATGAATCCGATTGAGCCAAACTGGAATCACAGGATGACCTCCATCCAGAGAGGCGATCGCTTCTTCCTTTTCAAATTCCTCCAACCTTAAATCCTTTTCCTTCCTATCCCAAACCAACATAAACCGCAACTTCACCTCTGGATTGGCAAAATCCGGGGCTTTCTGCTTCAAAGCCTGCAACGCCCTAGCCGCCGCCTCAAAACTTAATCCCACCGATAGCAAATATTCCATTACTGCCAACTGAGTCAACTCAGAACGAGAGTAATAAATACTCCGTCCCGTCCCGGTGGCACTAATCGGAGGCACAACAACTCCCCTTTCCCGCCAATACTGCAACTGGCGCAAACTACAGCCTGTAATCTCAGATGCTTCCTTACTGCTAAAAAATGTTTCTGACATACCTCTGATTTTACAGAACGCAGTTATAATACATTTATGTACGTATTAGACATTAATGTTTAAAAAGTATGAGCCAGATTACCGTTCAGTGTCGTTTGGTTGCAAACGTTTCAACCCGCCATCATCTCTGGAAATTAATGGCAGACCTGAACACGCCCTTAATTAACGAATTACTGGTGCAAATGGCTCAACATCCTAACTTTGAAGCCTGGCGAAAAAAAGGCAAACTTCCGGCTGGAATAGTCAAACAACTATGTCAACCCCTCAGATCTGACCCCCACTTCATAGGTCAACCAGGGCGATTTTATACAAGTGCGATCGCACTTGTTGAGTACATCTACAAGTCCTGGTTTAAACTTCAGCAACGACTAGAGCAAAAACTAAAAGGGCAAACTCGTTGGCTAGAAATGCTCAAAAGCGATGAAGAGTTAATTGCAGAAAGTAACACTTCTGTTGAGGTAATTCGCAGCAATGCCACCCAACTTCTCAGTTCCCTATCCTCCCAAGGAGGTAGTGTTGCTGTCAAACTAAGGAGCGCATATAACGACACAGACAATATCCTTACTCGCTGTGCCATTGGCTACTTACTCAAAAATGGCAGTAAAGTTCCTAAAAAACTCGAAGAAAACTTAGAAAAATTGGCTAAACGCCGTCGCAAAGTTGAAATTAAGATAGAACGCTTAAAACGGCAGCTAAAGAGCCGTATCCCCAAAGGCAGGGATTTAACAAGGGAAAACTGGTTAAAGACATTAGAACTCGCATCTACAACTGCCCCTCAAGATGAATCAGAAGCTAAATCCTGGCAAGATCGACTGCTAACTAAATCAAAGCCAATTCCTTTCCCCGTAGTTTATGAAACTAATGAAGATTTAACTTGGAGTAAAAACGAAAAAGGTCGCCTTTGCGTTCAATTGAGTGGTTTGGGTAAGCAGATTTTCCAAATCTATTGCGACCAACGACAACTCAAATGGTTTCAACGCTTTTATGAAGACCAAGAAATCAAAAAAGCTAGTAAAGAGGAATACTCTAGCGGTCTTTTTACCCTGCGATCGGGGCGGATTGCTTGGCAACAAGGCGCAGGTAAAGGTGAGCCTTGGGATATTCATCACCTCATCCTCTACTGCACCGTAGACACCCGTTTATGGACGGCAGAAGGTACAAAACAAGTGTGCCAAGAAAAAGCAGAAGACATTGCCCTCACTCTTACAAAGATGAATGAAAAAGGCGATCTCAATGACAAACAGCAAGCCTTTATCCGCCGCAAACAATCAACTCTAGCTCGACTTAACAACCCCTTTCCCCGTCCCAGCAAACCCCTCTATCAAGGTCAGGCTCATATTCTTGTAGGTGTGGCACTTGGACTAGATAAACCTGCCACCGCAGCAGTTGTTGATGGGACAACAGGCAAAGCGATCGCTTATCGTAGCGTCAAACAATTACTTGGAGATAATTACGAACTGCTAAACAAGCAACGTAAGCGTAAACAACAGCAATCTCACCAACGCCACAAAGCTCAAAGTCGCGGAAGATCCAATGAATTTGGTGATTCTCAATTAGGTGAATATGTAGATCGCTTACTAGCAAAAGCTATTATTACTTTTGCTCAAACTTATCACGCAGGTAGTATTGTTTTACCAAAACTCGGTGATCTGCGTGAGTTACTCCAGAGCAAGATTCAATCGAAGGCAGAGCAAAAAATTTCAGGTTATCTCGAAGGACAGAAAAAATACGGCAAGCGGTATAGGGTTAGCGTCCATCAGTGGAGCTACGGCAGATTAATCGATAACATCAAAGCTACTGCTGCCAAATTAAGTATTGTCGTTGAAGAAGGACAACAATCCATTCGAGGAAGTCCCCAAGAACAAGCCTTATATATGGCAATTTCTGCTTATCGCGATCGCTCTGTTACCAAAACTTAATCTTAAATTCTGTACCTTGGCAATAAAATAAAGTGATTAACTGCGCTGCAAGTCATGTTCTTTTGAACCTCTGAATTGCGAAAATGTGGGTTAGTTTGACTGTCGGCAGACAGTTGTGCTTTCTGACCCTGGTAGCTGTCCACTCGGATGCTGATATCTATGGTTTCGACTGTAGAAATGATTAACCTGTATGTTGAAGTTAACTGATACTTCAATATTATGGGGTAGGTGCGCTCCCAGCAATAAGAGTGTGGGTTTACCACAGTGATGGCTACCGAATCACCTCCGACCAAGGGGGAATCCACCCTAATTTTTATTTTTCGTGAACCGAAGCGGGGGCAAATTCCCCAGGAGGTTTACGAATATCCTAAAATCAACAGCCAGTATTGCTTTAAGCATTTTCTGGGATGGTTAACCTCTCTCAACTAAGAGGAGAGCGAGCGAAATTTCAGAGCTTTACGAAAATTGTCTCTGGAAGATAGCTTAGTCAAGGGTTTAAGCTCATGGAGTTTCAACAACCATCCCAGCTAGGGGTGGGTTGAAAGAGCTTAACTAATCCTTTGGCAGCCATAGTCATTGAGTTTCAACAACCATCCCAGCTAGGGGTGGGTTGAAAGATGCTCTAGCATTTCGGATGGAAATACTAAATCTTCTTGTTTCAACAACCATCCCAGCTAGGGGTGGGTTGAAAGGAAAGAGATCGCTCCCGTTGTAGCCCATACAGCGAAGTTTCAACAACCATCCCAGCTAGGGGTGGGTTGAAAGATTTCTTAGCTAATTTAGTACTCGGCAAAGAGGTTTTGGGTTTCAACAACCATCCCGGCTAGGGGTGGGTTGAAAGGTTACTTGTTCGGAACATTAGATTCTAAGGGATGGGGTTTCAACAACCATCCCAGCCAAGGGTGGGTTGAAATGCATGAGTGCGTTAACTGCCCAATGCTAACTTTTGACGAGTTTCAACAACCATCTCAGCTAGGGGTGGGTTGAAAGAATGTAGTTTGCACTTCATTCAAAGAGATTGCAGAAGTTTCAACAACCACTAGCAACTAAGAGACACTAATCAATCTAAAATGATAAATAATTTGTCAAGACGACATCAATTTGACAACGATGACAAATAATTAGTCAATCGACAATCCCAACTAGCCGCACCCGCATAGCCCCCGCCGTTTCTTCGACTTCCAAAGTTTGCCCGCTTAACACCCGCGTTACGTTTACCTGCATTCCTGAAGGTAGATGAGTCGATTGACAACCCTGTAGCCAAAATGAAACCATGAGCAGCAAGAAGAGTAGAAAAAACAGAGAAATAGATCTTCTAGCTCTCGCCTCTTGTCTTTTACCGCTTACTTCTCGCCTCTTACCTTTCACCACTCACCTCTCGCCACTCGCCACTCACCACTCACCTCTGTACAGACGCGATATATCGCGTCTCTACCACTCACCACTCGCCCCTACTCTTCATCCAAAGGTAATCCTGCCCTAACTTTACCCTTTCCAAAGTAGCGACCGAATTGAAGTTCGTATACTTCATCCTCATCTTGGGTTTCTACATCCAGATCTGATCGCGGATAACTGACACACAAGAGCGCATAGCCAGAGTTTTGTAACTCTGATGACAGTCCCATTGCCTCTGGTTGGTAGATTTCCCCTTTATGTACCCGCACTGCGCAGGTAGTACAAGCACCATTTCTACAGGAAAATGGTAGTTCTACCCCCTGCGTTTCTGCACTTTGAAGAATATAGCTGTCTTCAGGCACTTGTAGTGTATAGGTTTTAGCGGTGGCGCGATCGCGGATTTGAATTGTGTGTGTCATGAGTTTTTTTGGTTTTGGATTAAATTAAAATTCAAATCTGAATAACTTTATTGTATGATGGTAAGTCGGGACATCTGGAGAGGTGGCCGAGTGGTTGAAGGCGCAGCACTGGAAATGCTGTTTAGGGCAACTTAACGTGGGTTCGAATCCCACCCTCTCCGTTATCAAAAGCTTACTTCTAAATCAGACAAGCCAGCGGGAAACGTGATTGCGCTTTGCGACGGGGAAGGATATTTCCATAACGCTAGCTATCAGCTCAGGAGAAAGCTAGACCCAAGGCAGAAGATGAAGAATTTTATCAGCAAGGTAGCTTCTTGAGAGTCAAGAAACAATTCTCTTGGATGTCTGTTCGTTGCAAGTAAAGCGATTGCTGGCAGATTTTTCGGCTGGAGTGTTGATTTTAGGTTAGGAGCGATCGCATTTGTGCCACGAAAATAAAATCTTATTTTTCTTTGTATGGGCGATCGCTGCAAGAATAACTAGTTTTATACGAGCGCGCTTCTATATTTGTCAGGCTATTTTTTTACAAATATGTATTAGTTAGAAGCAAGCTAACAAGAAACTTAATTGTCGCTAGAAGAGTCCTCAAACCTTGCTAAAAAGCATCTCAGTAATTTCTCGGCAGTAATTTCTCAGTATTTACACGCGAAATCTTCATGTAGTTAAGAAAATTAATGAAGATTTTATAAATACACCTAGGAATAGTTAGACAACTAACCAATTCTCCTCGTATATTTTTATACGTAATCTAAATAATAGAATTAATATTTACTATGGATGTGCAAGAAATTAAAAGTGCAGTAAGAATCCATGAATATATAGGACAGCTAGAAAGATTAACTAAATTATCACTTAAAAGTTCACCAATAATTTTAGGTTCTCCAAAAACAAAAAATATCTTTGACATACCAGTTTCCAGCAAACCTTGTTATGAATATGTAGAACAACTATATGAAGATATTGGCGATCACGATCTATTGATGCAAGCATTGAGATCGGGTTGGCATTACATAAATTCAAATCAATCCATCATTTCAACTACTAAGGAAAAATATTTCCAGCAGTTAAATACATCTCATGCTTTCCACAAAGCAAAGCAACTAGGCTACCAAATTCCAGAACAGTGTTTGAAAACAAAACAGTTTTGTTATGGACAGTACGAAGCTTATTCAGCCATTCACGAAATCTTGCATGGCAAAGCTTTGGTAGTTTGGTCGCCTAAATCAAATTTTTATAATTTTCTCCATAGTTACGCCGAATTTTATAAATCTGTTAAATTAATTACCTCTCAATTTATTGTTCCAAGTTCGGGTTATCAATTCGCACCTCCTTATATTTTCGATCAGCTATGGGTAGTCTCTCATGGAATCAATCAAGTGAGAATGCTCGGCTTAGAAGTTGCTGGCGAACAACATTTTCTCAATGGCGGACAAAATAAAACTCTAGGTAATGAGAAATACTTAGAAGAATTAGGCTATGAAATGTATCATGTCGCCAGTTGGTGGTGTAGGGTAGATCCTTATCGTGTCATCTCCGAATTTTTAAGTGAAGCAGGCATTTTCCCAGAGGCAAAAAATTATTTAATTGGTGCAGAACTAGACAGTATAGATAAATATGTCTGTGGAATTTGTCACGCACCAATGGTGAGACTTGGTTGGGATTGGATTCAAAAATGCCAGATCGGTAGCCAAACAGTATATGCTCACAAACACTGCGTACATCGGAAAATGGCTGAGGCAACGAAAATTAGAGAAATAGGCGTGCGATCGCAAATATGCTAGCACCTAATCCAGCACCGATAGGGACTGTAATTAGCCATGCTGCTAAGATTCCTTGTACGGTTTTGAATTGAATTGAATTGATATTTTTGACTAAACCAATTCCTACCACACCACCAACTAAGGCGTGGGATGTGGAGACTGGTAAACCGAGTCGTGAGGCTAGCAGTATTGTTGTAGCAGTTGCTAATTCGGCGCAAAAACCACCACTCGGTTGCAAAGGAATGATTCCTTCGCCAATGGTAGCGATGACTTTTTTACCCCAAACGGCTAAACCTGCAACAATACCAGCACCTCCAAGAATTAAAATCCACACAGGAATAGTAATCCCATTTAAGGGAACGTTACCCGTGCGATTTATATATGCGATCGCTGCTAAGGGTGCGATCGCATTTCCTACATCATTTGAACCGTGAGCAAAAGCGACAAAGCAAGCGCTTAGGAGTTGGTAACGAGCTAGAGTTTTCTCTACTAGGTAAGCAGGGGAGGCCGGGGGAGAAAAGCCACTCGCCACTCGCCCCTCGCCTCTCACCCCTCTCCAGCTATTTAAAGTTAATCCAACTGCGGCGAAAGCTCCGATTGTCAAGGGTACATCGTGAGCAGGTAGATGAAAACCCCAGCGTTGTGTCAAGAAAGCATAGATTGGTTGACTGACTACTGGTAAAACAATTACACCAAATACACTAATTAGCGCTGCGCTTAACCAAGGTATCCACTCAACAAGTTGCTGGAGTGGATCGCTTTGTTCTAAAATCCAACGCTTCACCTGACTATAGAACAAGGCAGAAATTGTCCCACTTACTAGTGGTGTAATAATCCAAGCAATGGTAATTTTGCCAATCGATCCCCAATCAATCGCTTGAGTGCCGATTGCAGTAGCGCTAAATCCGGTGATCGCACCCACAATCGCATGAGAGGAAGACACTGGTAGTCCCCGTGCTGTGGCAATTTGCAACCACAATCCCCCCGCCAACAGTACCGAAATCATCCCAACTAATAATACCTTCGGGGTGGTGGTGAATAAAGCCGGATTCACAATCCCTGTCGCCAGCGTCTGAGAAACTTCTTGCCCAAACAGCACTGCGCCTGTAAATTCCAATACCCCAGCAATAATCAGTGCTTGTCTCAATGTGACAGCCTTTGAGCCTACGGACGTTCCCATTGCATTAGCAACGTCGTTTGCCCCTAAGTTCCAGGCTACATAGAACGATAGCAGGGCTACAAAAATTATCATTACCTAAATTTTTTATCAAATCATAAAGCTGCTTCAATTTTAAGTTTCATTAACAAAGTCTGGAATTTCTGTATTCCAAACTGAATAAATTTTCGTTAAGAACTAGTAAATCGAGGTAAAGCTTTTATGAAGACATATGTTTTGGCTTGACAACGACTGCTGGAATTGACTATTCGGTAAATTCTAGGAGGGTTATTTACTTTACAAGTTGCAAAACTTCACGACTACTTGAATTAACTATTCGCTAAATTTTAGGAAGGTTATCTACGTTGCAAGTTGCAATTGCTGTTTAAAAAAAGTTTCAAAATTTACCGCAAAAAATCTCTTGAGTGGATGTATAATTTTTTACAACTTTAGCTTTAGCTCTGTTCGCAAATAAATAATTTGCTTGGCTTAAAGCCAGACTCGTCTTTAAAAAAATAGGTTCTGAAAATTTAGCAAAACAAATTTGAGAGGCTAAGCGATGAATCAAAGCTTAGACGGCTATAGTCGGCATCCGTCTGTAACATTGCCAAACGCATCTCTGGCTCTTGAAGCGCTCCTCAGCTTTTTAAGCAGCATTCAAGCAGATAATAGCCAAGCCTTAGCCTTTAGTAGGGCTTTTGAGGTTGTGGATTTTCAAATGGGGGATGACCTTGCTGATTATGCTAGTGCCACTCCAGCAGAAAATTCGGTTCACCTGGAACAAAAGGCAGTATATTACCACATCATCTGTTCTGGTAGAGTGCGATTGTTGGGTTTCGATCCGCAACAGCAGCGCCAAGTTTCTGCCTTGGTGCTGGAGGCTGGGGAAACTTTTGGTGCGGAGCATTTATTTAGTGATCAAATCGGATTAACAAAAGCGATCGCAGCAAGTGCTGGGATAGTTGCCCGCATTCCCATTTCTGAGCTAAAGCGGTGGTTGGAACGACTGCCCGATTTAGGCAAATATTTACGCCAACTCTCGCAACAGCGGCAATGCTTGGTATTCTTCAAAACTGCTACAGAACTGCGATCGCTTTCCAGCCATCAACTGCGGCAACTTTTCCCTTTGTTAGCTGAAAAACAGATTGCTCGGGGCGAGTCGATCATTGAAGCAACTCCACCTGGTACGGGTCGCTTTTGGCTGTGCAGCGGACAAATCCAGAGCCATAATGGCGCATCACCGCCGCCGACTGTAGGACAAAGTTGGGGAGAACCAGGACAAATCCCAGCAGATTGGATTGCCGAAACGGATATATTAGCTTATCAACTGACGCGAGAAAATTGGTCAGAGGTTTCATCGATCGCGCCCATGCTACCTGTATCTACTGAGTCAGCCAATCCTTTAGTCGATAGCAATGGCAACGGACACAAAAAAAGTGGATATGCAGTAGCCAGAAATTATTCTCCACAGATCCAATTAGTAGATCGAAGGCGACAACCGCAGCCAGAACAAAAGGTTCCATCTCCTGAGTCAGAACCTGCAAAAATTGATTTTCCAACACCAGCCATCCAAGTTATTGGTAAAAGTTTCTGGCAAGCCCTACCTTTCATTGAGCAGCAGAGTTCTTCTGATTGTGGTGCGGCGTGTTTGGCTATGGTTAGCAAATACTGGGGCAAAAGCTTTAGCATCAACACCCTGCGCAATCTGGCTGAGGTTGACCGTTCTGGTGCTTCGCTCAAAGGTGTAGCCAAAGCTGCTGAAAACCTGGGATTTCACGCCCGACCAGTACGAGCAAGTTTGAGTAAGTTGGAGCCACTTACTAATCCTTGGATTGCACACTGGGAAGGAAATCATTACATAGTTGTATATAGAGTTCAAGGCGATCGCGTTTTAGTTGCCGATCCAGCCGAGAGCAAGAAATGGCTGTCTCGCCAACAGTTTCTCGATGGCTGGACTGGTTACGCCCTACTGCTCGACCCGACTGAGCGCTTGCAAGAAACCCCAAGTGAGAAAGTCACTTTGGGGCAATTTTGGGGTGCTGTCTTGCCTTATCGCTCTTTGATCTGGCAAATCGTTGCGATATCAGTGCTGATCCAGGTTTTTGGTTTGCTCACCCCTATGTTCACCCAGATCATTCTGGATCAAGTGGTGGTGCAAAAAAGCTTTGTCACTTTAAACGTTTTTGTTCTAGGGCTACTGTTGTTCAGTATTTGGCGCATTGGCTTGACTGCCACACGCCAGTATATGCTGGACTACTTTTCCAACCGCTTCGATCTGACGTTGATTAGTGGCTTTATTAACCATACCCTGCTGTTGCCGCTGAAGTTTTTTGAATCGCGGCGAGTGGGGGACATCATCACCCGCGTCCAAGAAAACCGCAAGGTGCAGGTTTTTATCACCCGGCAAGCAATCTTGTCCTGGCTAGATGCCATGACGGCAGTTGTATACATCGCATTGATGTTCTACTACAACTGGCAGCTTGCTTTGCTGGTCATCGGTTTGATCCCCCCGATTGTCATCTTGACTTTGATCGCCACGCCTTTGCTACGGCGGATATCACGGGAAATTTTTAATACCGCTGCAGCAGAAAACTCCTTACTGGTAGAAATGTTGACTGGCGTGGCTACCGTTAAAGCTGCGGCGGCTGAGCGAGAACTCCGGTGGCGTTGGGAAGACCGCTTTACCAGCGCCCTGAATGCCCAGTTTCGGGGTCAGAAACTGGCGAATGGTTTACAAGCTACTGGGGGATTGATTTATACCCTAGGAACTACAACCTTGCTCTGGTACGCAGCTAATTTAGTGATTAAAGACCAACTGAGTATCGGTCAGTTTGTCGCCTTTAATATGATGATTGGGAATGTCATCAGCCCCGTTTTATCGGTAGTAAATCTTTGGGACGAGTTGCAAGAAGTACTGATTTCAGTGGAACGGCTCAATGATGTCTTTACCTCTCCCACAGAAGAAACCCCCGGACAACCAATGCTGATTCTGCCTCAGTTGCGAGGTGAGGTACGGTTGGAAAATGTTACGTTTAAATACAATCCTGACGCTGAACGAAACACGCTGCAAAACATTTCTTTCAATGCCACAGTCGGGCAAACTGTTGCTATTGTTGGACGTAGCGGCTCTGGTAAGAGTACGTTGGTAAGTTTATTACAGGGGCTTTACCATCCCACCAGCGGGCGAATTTTAATCGATGGGCATGATGTCCGGCATATTTCTCCCCAGTCGCTACGTATTCAACTAGGAGTAGTGCCACAAGAGTGTTTCTTGTTTTCCGGTACTATTCTCGAAAACATTACGTTGTATAGGTCTAATTTCACCCTAGAACAAGTGACTGAGGTTGCCAAACTGGCAGAAGCTCATGCTTTTATTCAAGATATGCCGTTGGGATATAACACCCAAGTGGGGGAACGAGGAACTTCACTTTCGGGAGGACAACGGCAAAGAATTGCGATCGCCCGCGCTTTGTTGGGAGAGCCTCGCATTCTCGTCCTAGATGAAGCGACTAGTTCCCTGGATACCGAGTCTGAACGCCGCTTTCAGCAAAATCTCCAACGCATCTGTCGCGATCGCACCACTTTCATCATTGCCCATCGTCTTTCCACTGTGCGCCATGCTGACTGCATCTTAGTGCTAGACCGAGGCATTTTGGCTGAAGTTGGCACTCACAAGCAACTCATGGCTCTCCAAGGTATTTACTATCACTTAGCTCAACAGCAACTCGATCTATAACTCGCCACTTTCCTAGCTTGCCTGTAAATGGCAAGCTAACAACCAACTGCAACCTGTATTAACAGGAAATAGCTACAAAAACTTGCCAATTTGGCATTTCATCAGCTCAAACTTACGTATATACACTTGGAAAGTGTGGCAATTTATTGTTATTGAATTACACACTAAGTTTATGTAAAATTACCTAAATGAAGCAGTTAAAATTACATTTTTATCCGGTTAAAGTTTTAAAAACATTGCTTTAAATGGATTTCAGAAATGTGATAGGGTGAATCGAGTAACGTTTAAAAGCTATTGAAAATAAATATTTTAGAAATATTTATGAAGTATTTAATGAAAAGATTTCTGAAATAGGAAGTGATGTATATAACTTTGTTCTGTATGTTGTTGAAAGAACCGATATTAGTAACAATTGATGCTGGCTCACCATTTGGTTAGATCGCTAGCTCTAATGTTTTGAATTGGGGTAACACAAATGCCAAAGCCAACTGCGCCACTACCGATCGCTCGTACTACTGACTCTCATATAGCTGACGCTAGACTCAGAAGAGAAATTGTCTCAGAGCAAGCGCCTGCAGAGTCACCAACTCAGGCGAACGTTATTCAGCCATATACTAAATCTGAAAGTAACTGGTCTCCTGCTTTGCAGAATGTCTTGGAACAGCCACCAGCTAGTTTCCCGCGACAGTTACTAATGGGAGGATTGATTTTCTGTCTTGCCTTTATTGCTTGGGCCTGGCTGGGAAAAATTGAGGAAGTAGGTCATGCGCGGGGACGGATGGTGCCACGCGGAGAAGCCTACAAAATTAACCCTGTTGATTTGGGCAAGATAATCCGAATCAACGTCAAAGAAGGCGACACGGTTAAAGCTGGACAGGTAGTCGTGGAACTGGATACTCAAATAGCCGCCACTGAAGTCGATGGACTCAAGCAAATGCTGGCTGGCTACCAAGATCAGTTAAAGCAGAAGCAAGAGTTAATCGAAAAAACCCGTCAGGAAGCCAGTACCCGTGCAGTGCTAGCCAAAGCAAATCTCCAGATGCAGCAATCTTTGATCGATGCTGCTAAGTTAAAAGCGGCAACTAGTCGGGATTTGCTTGCACAAGTGCAAACAGAGAAAACTGCCAGTCAGACACGCGCCCAAAAGATAAAACCACTCACAGGTTTAAGTACAGAACGTTTGAAACAACTGCAAAAAGATGTAGTCGCAAATCAGGAGCGGGTCAATCGACTGAAGAAACTAGCGGATGATGGAGCGCTTTCTAAGGAATATTTGTTTAGAGCAGAGCAAGACTTACGCGCCAGCCAAGCAGCAATTACTCAAACTAAATTACAAGAAGGTGCCACCACCGATGATCGCATATTTGAAGCCCAAAAATCGGCGCGCGATCGAACATCAGCAACAACTCAACAGCAAGGAGAACTAAAACAAGCACTAGTAGAAATACAAAGCCTCCAAGCACAGCTTAACCAAAAGATGGCTGAATCAAACATCGATCAACTAGAAGCTCAACAGAAGATTCAGCAGTTAGAAGTAGAAAAAACTCAACTGAGAACCCAAATTTCCGATACGCAAAATCAGCTTAACCAGGCAAGAGCGCAACTAGTACAAAAGTTTCTCTATGCCCCAGTCGATGGAATTGTTTCATCCCTTAACATTCGCAATGTCGGAGAAGTCGTACAGCAGGGACAAACAATCGCAGAAGTAGCACCTACAACCGCACCTTTAGTTCTATCTGCTAGCTTACCTAACTCTGAAGCTGGTTTTATCAAGCCTGGTCTGCCAGTGCAAGTTAAATTAGACGCTTTCCCGTATCAGGATTTCGGTATTGTCACTGGCAAAGTCACATCCATCTCCCCTGATGCTAAACAAGATGAGAAGCAAGGTGCAGTCTATAAAGTTGAAGTCGCGCTAGACCGCAATTATGTCACTGCTAATCAGCAAACCATCCAATTTAAGCCAGGTCAAACTGCTACAGCAGACATTATCATCCGCCGCCGTCGCATTGCCGATGTATTGCTAGATCCCCTTAAGCAACTGCAAAAAGGCGGTATTGATTTATAAAACTCAATTTTTATCAGCAGCGATATAGCATTTACCGAATGAAATCTACTTTTTAAAACAACAAGGTGAAAGTTATGACTCAGCGAATCCCTTTTTCAGATACCAGAGTTAACAAAACTATTCACGACGAGCAACTAAATCAGATTATTGAAGCAATTTTGGCTGGCAAGTATTCCTGGGCTTGTTTTTTACTCCTACGCTGTACTGGTTACGACCCTTTACAATACATTCCCTACCGCACATACAACCGATTAGTCAAAGAAAATTGCCAGATTGGCAGATCAAACATAGAAACAACTGATAAGGTAAAACTTGATAACCAACGCTCTGAAATCAGTTTCAGTAGTACATCTTCACAAGGAACCTTAAGCAAAATTAAAGACATTGGTTACTTAGAAGTTGTTGGTAAGCAAAAAAACCAGGTGCGGGGTGGTTTTCTAAATCGGTATACCCTGTTTAATAAAGTGTTCGCAGCACTCAAATAAGCTAAATTTAGAGCTATCTAACAAACAAAGTTTTTTGCTGAAACAATTAATTTTTTCTGTAAAAGCTACAGCATATAGGCTCAATCTATGAATAATTAGATTGAGCCTAATTTTTTATAGCGCTCTAAGCTAATGTGCATTTATTTTGCGTTCTAGGGCGCGTGTAACCCTATTTCACAATAAACTTTCTATTAAAGCAAGTTAAATGTTTGTCAGCTTAACTCGTACCTAGTTTATTTGGGTAGGTTTTTCTATTGACTAAATCTAAAGTTTTCTTACAAAAGCGGTGGAATTCAAAATATTGCCAAAATGGCAATACACCTTTAATTAGGGTAGCTATAGTTTAAACATAGCAACTAAAAAATGTTGCAGCAGGCAAAAAAATCTTTCTAGTTTTAGCAGGAGACAAGCAATGATTATTTCTGATTTGAATCATCTAGAAGTTGTTTCGGAAGCATCTAGCGTTGTAGGCGGTGGCACATACAAATTTGCCAAATTCGACATAGACATTACCAAACAGTCTAATATCTCCGTAATCAACCAGAATGCTGAAGCCGCTGCTTTATCCGTCAAGGGAGATGCTAAGGCTACAGCAAGCAATACAGCAGTAGTAGTTCAGAAAAACAGTTAGCGTTTGCTGTGAGCAACATCTAGATATGTTTAGCAATAATATTGCTGCTCTTGCAATAATTACTGTCGATATCAGTTAATGTGTTGCTCACAACAACCAAAAGAAATTGCTGTAAATACACCAACTATTTTGTAGGAAAAAGACAATGATTATTTCTGATTTGAACCATCTAGAAGTTGTTTCGGAAGCATCTAGCGTTGTAGGCGGCGATGGGAAATGGGATAAGAAATTCAAACTCGTCGACATAGACATTACCAAACAGTCTAATGTCTCCGTAATCAACCAGAATGCCGCAGCTGTTGCTATCTCTTATAAGGGAAAAGCTACAGCTACAGCAAGCAATGAAGCATACGTAGTTCAGAGTAACAGTTAACGTTTGCTGTGAGCAACATCTAGTTAAATTTAGCAATAATGCTGCTCTTGCAAAAATTATTGTCAATATCAGTTCATGTGTTGCTCACAACAACCCAAAAAAATTACTGTAAATACACCAACTATTTTGTAGGAAAAAGACAATGATTATTTCTGATTTGAATCATCTGGAAGTTGTTTC
>DATNQH010000367.1:0-2482 GCA_036704105.1 Leptolyngbyaceae cyanobacterium
AGATGGAATGAGCACTAGTGTATGGACTGTGGCGCTTTCCCGTCAACTGGAAGGTACTAGAGTAACAGTCAATAACGTCATACCAGGCATTGTCCGCACAGATATTTTGCGTAACGACCCAGCCATTGTTCGAGCAATTGATCGGCTACTCCAACCGCTGGTGGGCATGACACCTGAACAGGCTGCATGGACACCGTTGTACCTTGCTACGTCAGATGCAGTAGAAGAGTTGACTGGACAGTTCTTCAAAGCTACGAGGCGTGGACCCAAGCGCACTAAGGTACCAGCCGGAACGTTCGATCCAGAGCAATACGGTTCAGTTAAGGCTCAAAGCATTATTGATAAACGAAAAGAAGGAGGTTCAACTCGCTGACCAGTACCTCTGTGTTGCGGTTTTTTAGAGCGAAACTTTGATACAGGCTTTTTCACAACCCTGGGATTATTCCGATGAACTCGTTCGGGTAACAATGTATCCAAAATCTCTACAGCCAACCAACTGAAAAAAGGGGGATCTCGTCAGTCTTTAAGCGTTGAAATTTGGGCAGGGCACGACGAATAACCCGTAATGTTCCAGTGAAACTCAAACGTAAAGGCGCAATTTCAGCACTGGTTGCAGCTTGAAATATCAAGAACCGTACAGCCCAGTGTCCCAGCAACCATCCATAAACTTCTTGCACTACTTCCCTTGGTTTGTGAGAGCGAACATGAGTTTTGCGTCCATTTAGATGTACCTTGATTTCGTCAATTGTATTTTCCACTTCCCATCGTTGATGATACTCAATTGCTAGTAGTTGAGCTGGGAATTCTTCTTGGTTCAGTAAACTGGTAATTAAGCGATATCTTAGTTGCTCGTTAGGATTTTCAAGATTTTCAATCACATATTCAATTACTCGCACTTGTATGGCTTGGCAACCTTTTGAACGTAATTTACCTGATGGATAAATCCACGATAGATAGGAACCATCTGTCAATGGTTGATCGACTAAAAATTTAACGTTGGCAGGAATTCTGCCTAAATAATCGCAACCCTTGGCTACTGTCGCTTGTACCATTGCATACGAATGTAAGCCCCTGTCCCACATCAATAACATCCCTTTGCTGACAGAGCGTAATAATTTTAATGCCCTTACTCGTTCTCCAATCCGATATGGACACATTAATGCGTCAAAGATTAAATGTGTTCCTGCTTCTACCAAAATGACTAATCGCAGTTTGGGAAATGCGGCTTGTGTGCCAGGACGACTGCTCGGACGACCAAAAACTCTCGCATTTTCATCGCTGTCTGGCACATCAAAGCAAGTCCCATCAATCACCACAATTCGCAGTCCATTGAGAAATGCTCCTCTGGTATCGCTACTAGCCATTGGTCGCACCAACTGATGGAATAATTGGCTCATCACCCTTGCTCCCAATCGCTGTCTAGCTTGAGTAATTGCTGATTTACAAGGAAACCGCCAGTATTTTCCAACTTTTACCCATGCCTCACTTAGCCCGTCTACTAAGTTTTTCAGCACATCCCGCATCGAGTCCTTCGACCATAAGCTCATTGCAATTACCAAACACACCACTAACTGCGCTGGTAATGAGCGATTACGTTTCTCTTCCACTTTCGTTTTCGCAATCGCCATTTCGATTGCTTCTGCTGGGATTGCTGTCTCTATGGCTTTGAATATCTCAGTACTTTGTATTTTTGGAGACAGTAGGGAGAATTCTTTGAGATGCACTAGTTTGGATTTTAATTTTTGGTGATGGCAGTTATTCTACAAAAATTTCAGCCTTAACTGAACCGTATTGATATATTTTTGGGTAATTCGTTTACCTTACTTGCAGTGTAAAGCTTTCGTACTCTACCGCTGCCACCCTTTCTTAGCTTTTTCCTCGCCATCAAAAGCGCGTTAGCGCTCTTAGTAGCAGTAAAAGACGATCACTAGCCTTGGGCTGGGGGTAAGTGATCGCTTCATTCGCACGAGTGCGATCGCCTGATATTTTTAGTGATGCGTGATTGAGAACTCGATCTTCGTGCGCCAGTTTCACAGCAACTGACATTGCTGTAAAGACAGCAGAAGTAGGCTGTAGGCCGCATTACACAAGCGGGAAAGAAACGGTACGGTGCAGCGCCCCACTTAGTGAAAGCTTTAGCTTTTTCTACATTGTTCTGGTGTGCAAGCTGTAGAGTTTAACAAGTTGTAGCATTTGGCGATTGCATTATTGCAGTTCGGGTACGAGTTAATGTAACAGCAGAGACAATACGATTAATTTCAGGCAAATCTAGAATTTTGTATAACTATAATTGAGCTGACATTTTTTAGGAGCAAACCCCGGAAAATTATAAATTACTTTTCAGGGGCTTACACTGCTAAATTAATAATTATTAAATATTAAATAGCCTTTTGAGTAAACTCTAAAAAATTCTCTAAAATAGGTGTTAAACTGTTTTGCTGCCAAATTACAGCAGTTTCTATTACAGGTACCTGTTCTACTA
>DATNQH010000368.1:0-10768 GCA_036704105.1 Leptolyngbyaceae cyanobacterium
CCTCGATTTTGCCAAAAATATCCTTGTCTGGATGGAACTTTTACCGTCTGAATGGCTAAAAATTATTAATTTATATGACTTACGAAAGGCAAGAATTGATTTTTCTACAGTAGGCTTTCAAATCATTAGTAGGCTTGGTCATCACGCTCTTTTTAGTAAAAATTTTACCGACGAAGAGCGCCAGAAACTAATTAAGGCTATTGCTAAACTTGACTACAGTCGTGAAGCTCAACTTTGGCAAGGCAGCGTGTTGATTGAAGATAAGGACGGGGACAAAAAAATCGTAACCAATATTGATGCTATAGAGAAGGCATTTAGAGACGCTGCCAAAGCTATTGAGCAACGAATTGGAATTAGCTTGGTTTCTTAACGCGCTAGAAAATAGTAAGCGATCGCTCCTTACCACCTCAAGTAAAAAAGCGATCGCCCCTTGGCGTTCTTTGCGCCTCCCCTGTTCGTTTTCTAGTCTTTCCCAGCCAACACCCCAGCTTGTTCAGGCTGCAACAACCCACTCAACAGCGACGCTGGACGTTGACCATAAGGCCAAGCAAAAGCATGACGAAACGCTGCATCTTGACAAGCCTGCAACTGCTCAAAACCGATAATATCTAGAGTCAGCAGATTTTCATATTCAAACGGTAATCTGACATTGTGCAACCCAGCATTATCAGTACAAATGGCGATGTCCACACCCGCATCAAAACAACGGTCAAACACCAGCTTCAGCTGACTCATATCCTCCAGAGTTCCGGTTTTCAAATATGTAGTCGGACAAACCTCCAAACACTGACCGCGTTGCGCTAATTCACCTAATAGTTCTGGATGTAGTAGCGGAATTTGGATACCGTGACCGATACGCATGAGATAGGGTAAAAGATCCGGGTAACAACCAGAAGAAGTTTCATACAGGTGTCCGGTAGTGTTTAAACCGAGCGATCGCGCATACTTATATAGTCCGACAAATTCCTCCAACCGTTGGGCGTAATGACCATCTCCTCCAGCCACATCTATAGCACAGACATACTCTCTATTTTGGGCAGCAACGTCAACAATCGCCTTATTTACCTCATAGGGTAGCCGCGTGTGCGTACATAAAATTTGGCTAGTGACAATCGGATACTCCGCTACGCGACTTGCTTTACCTACTACCTCGACAATTTCTGCCATTAAGTCAATTCTTTCCGATTGACTCAAATGTTCCGGTGTCCGTAAATAAGGCGTGTAACGCAGTTCCAAGTAAGCTAGATTTTCAAAAATGTAAGCGCCCCGAATCAGGCGATATATAAAGTAAGGTAAAGTATCGACAGTTTGGACGCTTTCTACTAAAGTGTGGAGTTCGAGATATTCATCCAAAGTATTGCGGGGCCGAGTATAGAAATCCTCAAATTCCGCATATTGAGAAAACCGCCCTCCTATTTCAGGCGCATGGCGCTGGCAATAGCGCCAGAGAACTCTTGGTACAACAGAACCGCCCAAATGGCGATGCAATTCCGCATATAAAGCCACAGCTAACCCCTTTTTATTTATTAATCTTTACAATAGCTTTAGTTAATACTAGCAACTGTAAAGTGTGGTCAGGGGTTAGTGGTAATTGTTTGTGTTTCCGCCAGGACAGAGTTCAGTTGGTTTTGACAGGCGTTGAATACTTGCTGTTTTAATTTTCGCGCGTATGCCAAATGTACAAACTTTCCCTTTGATTCATTTGGCATACGCTTGACAAAATCAGCAGAATTTTTAGATAATCAAGGTTTGTGAAAACTTTAGCTTTTTAATAAACTCTTGGCTAACGTCATTGTCATAGGCGCCCAGTGGGGCGATGAAGGAAAAGGTAAAATCACGGATTTACTCAGTCGCTCCGCCGATGTGGTTGTACGTTACCAAGGAGGAGTGAACGCTGGGCATACTATCGTAGTCAAAGGTCAGACTTTTAAGCTGCACTTGATACCGTCTGGAATTTTGTATCCAGAGACAGAATGTATTATTGGCTGCGGCACAGTCATCGACCCAAAGGTATTAATAGAAGAACTTGACCAGCTAGAAAGCTTCAACATCTCCACGCGCAACTTACTCATTTCCGAGACAGCGCACGTAACGATGCCGTATCATCGCTTGCTGGATACGGCAGCAGAGGAACGACGGGGTAGCTATAAAATAGGTACAACTGGGCGAGGAATTGGCCCAACTTACGCAGACAAATCCGAGCGGACGGGAATTCGGATCTTGGATTTGATGGATGAAAAAAGTCTGCGCGAACAGTTGGAATGGACAATTAATTATAAAAACGTCATTCTGGAAAAGCTTTATAACGTACCTCCCCTCGATCCAAAAGAAGTAATCCAACAGTATTTGGAGTATGCAGAGCGCTTGCGCCCTCATGTCGTAGATACCGCCTTAAAGATCTACGACGCAATTAAGCGGCGGCGGAATATTTTGTTTGAAGGAGCGCAAGGCACACTTCTAGATCTGGATCACGGTACTTATCCCTATGTCACCTCCTCTAATCCCGTAGCAGGTGGGGCTTGCGTCGGCACTGGTGTAGGGCCGACAATGATAGACCGAGTAATCGGGGTAGCAAAAGCTTACACAACTCGTGTAGGAGAAGGGCCGTTCCCGACTGAAACTGATGGGAAGGTAGGGGAATTATTGTGCGATCGCGGGGCGGAATTTGGCACGACTACCGGGCGCAAGCGCCGCTGTGGTTGGTTTGATGCCGTGATTGGTCGTTATGCAGTTCGCATCAATGGCATGGATTGTCTGGCAATTACTAAACTGGATGTTTTGGATGAGCTAGAGGAAATTCAAGTTTGTGTTGCTTATGAAATTGACGGTCAACGCTGCGATGATTTTCCCAGCAGTTCCCGTCGCTTTGCCAAAATGCGCCCG
Organism: Leptolyngbyaceae cyanobacterium; assembly: GCA_036704105.1. GTDB lineage: Bacteria > Cyanobacteriota > Cyanobacteriia > Cyanobacteriales > Chroococcidiopsidaceae > Chroococcidiopsis. The sequence goes on from DATNQH010000368.1 coordinate 2,884, forward strand.
ATATATAAAACGCTACCGGGATGGAAACAGTCAACGGCTGATTGCCGTTCCTTAGAAGACCTGCCCCGGCAAGCGTTAGACTATCTCAAGTTTTTGGCAGAGTTAATGGAAGTACCGATCGCGATCGTTTCCCTCGGTGCTAGCCGCGACCAAACAATTATCGTGGAAGACCCGATTCACGGCCCCAAACGCGCTCTTTTGCAAGCTGATGGTACACCTGTGGAAATGATGAGTGTTGAATGATGAATGCTGAATGTTTAATTCATAATTCATCGTTCATAATTCATAATTCATAATTCATAATTCATAATTCAAAGATGGAACTTACAGTCGAAGGTCAAAAACGCCTAGAAGGCACTAAACCAAACGCTCTGCGCCGTGAGGGAAAAATCCCAGCGAATGTCTACGGTCATAAAGGTAAAGAGTCAATTTCCTTAACAGTGGATGCCAAGACAGCCGAACGCCTGCTCAAAAAGGCTTCACTGAACAACACGATTGTCGATCTGAACGTCACTGATATTCCCTGGCGAGGGAAAACTCTGATCCGGGAAGTTCAAACCCATCCGGCAAAAGGTTTTATCTATCATCTCAGCTTTTTCGCCGTGTCAGCACAAGAAAGCGTTGATGTTGAAGTTCCGATACATTATGTCGGCGATGCTGTTGGTGTGAAACAAGAAGGCGGGATGTTAGATCCAGTGCTGACTCAGATGCAGGTGCGTTGTGCGCCCGATAGTATCCCAGATCAGATTGAGATTAATGTGTCTAATCTCCATGTGGGAGAGAGCATTCAAGTTCATGATATCGTGTTGCCGCAGGGTGTAGCAGCTCTAATCGATCCAGGGCAAACACTTGTTACTTTGTTGTCGCCGCAAAGGCAGGCTGATACAGAGGCGGAAGCAGAGGCAGAGGCAGAGGCAGAGTCTGCGGAGAGTTAGAATTTGTATTTAGTTTATTTGGTGTAAGGTAGGCCAGGGGTAAAACCCTGGTTTTTTGTTGCATTGAACCGCAAAGACGCAAAGGGCGCGAAGAAAAGAAAATGACAGCTTCTATTCCTGTTTTAATTCAACAGATGATGCAACCGGGATTTTATCCCCATTCGGTGAAAGAGCCAATTCAGTTAATTCAGACGCATATTTCCTATGTATTTTTAACTGGGGAGTATGCTTATAAAGTTAAAAAGCCGATGAATTTTGGCTTTTTGAATTATTCGACGCTGGAACAAAGAAAGCATTTTTGTCATGAAGAGTTGCGGCTAAACCAGCGCGGTGCAGCTGAGCTTTATCTAGAGGTTTTGCCGATTGCTGGAGATGAGAAGCAATATCAGCTAGGTGGAACTGGGGAAGCTGTGGAATATGTGCTGAAGATGCGGCAGTTTCCCCAAGAGATGCTGTTTGTCAACTTATTTGAACAAGGTAAACTGGATGACACCCTGATGGAGGATCTGGGGCGCGTGGTGGCACAATACCACGCTAACGCTGCGACAAACGATTACATCCGCAAGTTTGGCGAGGTGGCTCAGATCCGTGGGGCTTTTGATGAAAACTACCAGCAAACAGAAAAATATGTTGGTAGCTTGCAGACACAAGCTCAATTTGAGGAAACAAAGCAATATACCGATAGTTTTTTTGACGAGCGATCGCCCTTGTTTACAAGTCGGATTGAGAATAATTCGATTCGGGAATGTCACGGGGATTTATATATGCAAAATATATGTCTGTGGCATGACAAAATCCTGTTGTTCGACTGCATCGAGTTCAACGAACCATTTCGCTTTGTAGATGTGATGTACGATGTAGCGTTTGCAGTCATGGATTTTGAGGCAAAGCATCGTCCGGATTTAGGTAATGTCTTCTTAAATACGTATATAGAACAGACGGGAGACTGGGAAGGTTTGCAATTGCTGCCTTTATATTTGAGTCGACAGGCATATGTCCGGGCAAAAGTCAATTCTTTCTTAATGGATGACCCCGGTGTGCCAGATGCTGTGAAAAAAGAGGCTAAGGTAGCCGCGACAAACTACTATCAGCAAGCTTGGGAGTATACTAAATCCCATCAAGGGCAGCTAATTCTCATGTCTGGGTTATCTGGTTCCGGTAAGAGTACTGTAGCGCGACAGTTAGCCCGTAAAATTAGAGCAATTCATCTTCGTTCAGATGCTGTTCGCAAACATTTGGCTGGTATTCCCCTGCAACAAAAGGGTGGAGATGAAATTTATACAGCCGAAATGACTCAGAAGACTTACGAACGTCTACTGTCGTTGGGAATGCTGCTAGCAAGCCAGGGTTTCGCAGTAATTTTGGATGCTAAGTATGATCGCCAGCAATTACGAGAGGATGCGATCGCAGCTGCTAAATCCCAGCAAATCCCACTCCAAATTCTCCACTGCAACGCCCCAGCAGAGGTGTTACAAGAACGGTTGCAAAATAGAACGGGTGACATTGCTGATGCTACAGCCGATCTGTTGGAGGCACAACAAGCAGCAGCCCAAGCTTTCACTGAGACAGAAAAGCCCTACGTTAAAACGGTAGATACTACCCAAGCAATAGAACCACAGTTGAAGGCGCTAGGGAGATAGGAGGCAACAGGTAGCAAAAGGAGGCAAAAGGCAGCAAAAGGGGGTAGTGGGAGAAATACCTCTTACATCGATCCTCTCGCCACTTGATCCTTCACACTTTCTCCGGAAAGACGCGATATATCGCGTCTCTACACACTTCACACTTTAATATGTTTCTGTATCTATCGAAGCTACTGCCTTTATTTTTATACCCTTTGGGGCTAGCTTGTGTGCTGCTAGTAGTGGCGTTGGTGACGCTGTGGAAACGTCCGCGTTGGGCTGCTGTTGCTATTACGCTTGCGTTAATTTATTTGCTTGTGGGCGGTAATAGCTGGACTGCTTTTTACTTGGCGCGATCGCTTGAGTGGCAAAATTTACCTGTGACTGAACTGCGAAATGCAGAAGCAATTGTGGTTTTGGGTGGTGCTACTTATCCAGATGTTTCACCTAGACCAACTGTAGAGCTAAATGAAGCAGGCGATCGCCTGCTTTATGCTGCTCACCTCTATCAGCAAAAGAAAGCGCCTCTAATCGTTCTTAGTGGCGGTAGGATTGATTGGCTTGGTAGTAGTTCTGCCGAGTCAACAGCTATGGCAACAATTCTTAAACAGATTGGTGTCCCAAGCGAGGCAATTATTGAAGAACCTTTTTCGCGTAATACTTATGAAAATGCGGTGAATGTGAAGAAAATTCTCACAGAACGAGGCATTGGCTCTGTTTTGTTGGTAACTTCAGCAATGCATATGCCGCGATCGCTACTGATCTTTAAGCGTCAGGGAATTGCTGCTATGGCTGCACCCACTGACTTCCTTGTTAGTAACTACGAACTACAAGAACTGGGCAATAGTTCCCAATCAAAACTGCTATATTTACTGCCGGATGCCGACAAGTTAGATCTGTTCACTCGCGCCTTGAAAGAGTATATAGGTTTAGTTGTGTATCGCTTGCGCGGTTGGCTTTGATTGCTGGTCGCTATAATTTCAAAGGATGATAGCTGAAAGCTCAATGATGAATTTTTAGCATTCATCATTCATAATTCATCATTTAGACAATGCCAAACGAATTTCGCCACATTATACCGTCGCCTCAACCTGAAGAAATTGAGGCAACTTTTGCTGCCATCCAAACTACAAGCCAGTTTTACCGAGAAGTTGAGACGCGCCAAGAACATTCACGTCATTGCGACTGGTATTATAACACAGCCCAACGCCATCGGCAAGAACTGCAACAAATGCGGGGCGAAATTAATATTATGGGTTGGTTTCGCCGAGGCAAACACCACTAATTGAGTGAGACAACAGCTAGGACACAAGTTCTAACTCATTCTCACGCAAGTGGGCTTTGAATTTTTTACTAAACTTGACGTAAATTGGCAGGTTAGCGCTTACGGGTCTACCTTGCCATTCGGTAACTACATTTATCACTTCTCCTTCAAGACCTTTGATATCAAAGGGTTGATTGCGGTTTTCGGGATGGTGATAAACAATAACGGATTCTTTGACACGGATGCGATCGCCAGCTTTCATAACCTTTGAACCTAGTGTTTCCTCTCCAGAGACTTGCACGGGGCCAGTCCTCAAATTAGGGCTTATTCAAACAACCTTTCTATCTTTGCATAAGATTGTGCCATGAACTACCGCGTGGGACTTATAGATTAAGCCGCACTACCTGATCGGCGCTTGTTATTAAATATTCTCAGAGAACAGTACTATGTACAAATCCTGACGCATCCGACTAAACCCGCTCGAATAGATCGAGCCGATATTGTTCTTCCCGCTGCTGGGCTAAGTGCCGTATTTGAGTGGGAACTAGTTCAAAAAAAGCATCATGTACCTCTTCACCACTCAACGGGTAATCCTTCGCGCCAAGCGTCCAGTGAACTAGTAACAGATGTCCTCCTGGTTCCAGACGATCGAGTATTAGTTTTTGCGCTTTCTTCAAGTCTTCCCAGCACCAGTAATAACCCACTTCCGAAACTAATGTCAGGTCAAACATTTGTTTTGGGTATTTTTCTGGTACAGACATAATCTGAAAACGCGCTTGCGGGATATTCTGACAGCGCTCAATTGCTGCCTCCAAAGCCTGTTCTGAAACATCTACCGAAAGTAAGGAATCACAGCGACTGGCTAATTTTTGTGTCAGCACTCCAATGGAACAGCCAATTTCAAAAGCAGAACGATAGCGTTGTTTAGGTAAAGCGGCGACGGTAGCGGCGTATTTATTTGCTTCATATTCACTGGTTTCAAACTTCCAGGGATCGGGATCGGCGCTGTAAAGGTTGTCGAAATAGCTTGGTGGTAAGGATTGCTTCTGAGACTTTACCATTTTGGATTTTAGATTTTGGACTTTGAAAATGTTGCTTTTAATAAAGTGTCAAAAGTTTAAACGCTTCAAGGTCAAAATCAAATGCTATGGTCGATCTTCCTTTAAATAAACTTCCCAAGGGCGGGTGAAGTTTGCCAGCATCTGTGGTGTGAGTCGAAAGCCTTCTGGATCGTCATCAATTAAGTTAGTGGGTTGGGAACGGTAAGTTGCGATCGCTTGTTGTTTTAACTCTATAATTTGACTAATATTAAGTTGCAAAGTTGTGATGCTTCGCTCTAGCAACTCACTTTTGAAAAAGGGGTGTTCCACATAACCCGCTCCAGAGGCGAAAGTTTTAGAACCAATCAGTGGATACCGTCCATCATTTAGGGGAATAATTTTCACCCCATTAGCTGAGTAATAGAGAAACGCGATCGCTCTTTTCAATGTTGTAATTTTTACGCCACTACCGCTTGTTCTATCCGCTCTTCTGATTCATCTCTAACTTTGAAATACCAATATAAATTAGCAACAGCTAAGTTTGAAGATTGTTGTAAATTTGCAAGAATTAATGCTTTATAACCATTAGACGCTGCTTGCTCAGTAATATATAATTCAGCCTCTTTGCGTAGCTTGGGCTGCATCATAAATATAATTTGATCCCGCAGAGATAGGAAATGAGATTTTTGCTTTAGATTTTCATATAATAATTGTTCGGGTGGTGCTGCTAGAGTAGTTGTAGTTTCTTGGGTGTTGTTATCTGAGCTACTAAAATCTGAGCTTAGCAACTGTTTTGCATCTTCTGGAGACAAAGAACGCTTCCAATCAACATGATTTTGCCATGAGTTTAATACAGCTAGATCGTGGTCGTGAATTCGTGTGATTTCAGGGAAGAGAAAATCAAGTTCATCCTCATCACAACAATCAATAATATTAAGGGAATCTTGACAAATTTGGTGTTGCAGGTGGGAGAGGCGATCGCTTACCACTTCATCCGCATCCTGTAACTGATAAGTTGTGGTAATTGCTTGATTGATCGCCCAAGCACATTCCTTTCTACGAAGTTGTCCAATTGCAGAGGTTTCCTGAAATAGCAGAGGATTGTTATAATCTGCCAAAGCCTCATACAACATTCCTCGCGCAGTACCAATTTGAGCATTTCTGAGATTTACATCTGGTAACTTCAAAGCATCTTTAAGACAGCTAAGAGCTTGGATAAAACGCCCATAAGCCTGCGCTAAAATCGTGCGATGATGTCTATATTCAACATCTTGAGCAACTTGGTCAATCCGTTTAATTATTTCTGTTCCTTGGTCTTTTAAAGCTTTTTTCAAATCGATAAAACCGTCTTTGACTTCTAACCTCAGTTGCTTTACGTCTTCCCTAAGCTTTAGAGTTTGGTGGAGGTTTACCGCTGATAAGGCTACACCTGCTACAGTTCCGACACCAATTACAGCTGTAGTCGCTTGTAGCACTCCCACGCTTGTCTGGATAGCATCGAGCATTCTATAGGTTTTTTGAAACCCCATGTGGGTTTGCATCATTTGTATACCGCCTATTAGTACCTGTGCAGGAGCAACTAGCGGATCTATGGTCAAGCCAGCTGCTTTGGTTGCCATACCAACTGCGTGAGCTACAAATCGACCTGTTGCTTTATCTCTTGCTATACCTAGTAATTCTCCTGTAACTGGATTACGAACAATCTCATACACACCAGATCTAATCCCGGCTTCGATTACTGGGGCAAACTGAAACAACATATTTTTACCTGTGAGAAATTAATTTTTTACAGCTTAGCTTTTCCTGCGAGCAAAGATAACCGTGTTTGTGCGTATCTGCGTTACTTTCGCTCTATTATTGGGCATCCTAAATAAGGAGTAAGAATATTAGCTGATGAGCCAATCAGGGAAATTCTGCTGGTTGACTCTAAGGCAGTCAAACTTATGTTGCGGGCTATAGGAAACAAGTATGAATGACTATTTCAAGACGTTTCAGAATATCAATCAATCTGCCGCTCAAATGACAGTTGATTCAAGTTCTATAGAAATCAAGCAATCTGCTGCAAAACTGAAGGAGTCCGTTCAACCATGCTTTGAGGAACTGAGACAGTCTGCTAACAAACTCAAGGAGTTAGTCAAGGTAAGCTTTGCTGAACTAGAACACGCTGAGGATGTTTGGAATAGTAAGCCGAGAATTGCTCAAGCACCAACCATTGAAATATTAGAACAAATTGGAGAACTCGCTGGTTGCGAGATCAAAATTACTAAACTAGGAAAGCAATGCAAAGTTCAAGCAATTAAACAAGCTAAAGAATCTTGGGACAAGCGAATTGAAAAACTACGGCTAAAATGGTTTATCGATTCCAAAAACAACTTACATAGAAAAGGATTTGGTTGGAGTGATAAGGAGGGTTTTATTAAGGATATACGTCATGAATTTGAGGAGCAATTACTAGAACTAATTATGATTCTCAAGCAGTGCTTAAGTTTAGTATATCAAGAAATTACTATTATTAATTTAGAATTGATTCAGCAATGCGTTACTATTTTAGAACGACAGTTGCAAGCCGAAGTAAGTAAAAAAATAGAGTTAGTGACTAGGGAAATAGAAAATAAATTTAGTAATTCAACAAACCATCAACGTGAAAATTTTGATGGAGTTAACAATACTTTGAACTGTGCTTTAGATATTTCAATAAACCTAGGTTTGGGCGATATATTTTGGGAAACATTTGACAAATTAAAAATTATTTATTTTCCTTTAAATTTTTTAATAAACCAGGTAATGGGCGATATATTTGGCGATATATTTTGGGAACAAGTTGAAAAATGCAAAGATAATGTCTCTGCAAAGATTGAAGAGGAAATTAATTCTATTTTTGATCATAGAATTGAATTAGTAACTACAGCAATTGCACAAGCGATCGCCTTTTATAATGACTTCTTAGAAAACCCGCATTTCTCACAAACTGACTAAAATTACTTGTTTGGGTCTTTCGCAAAGAAGTTTTTTCCTCATTTGAAAAAC
>DATNQH010000369.1:0-2123 GCA_036704105.1 Leptolyngbyaceae cyanobacterium
TAGTTGCCCATACCAGTTGACTAATTGCAGGTTATCCCAGTAGAACCCAGCGGAATCAAAGATTTGACAATCAGTTGCTGCTGCGAGTTTGAAACTAGTTAGCCCAGAAATGTAAGTGAAATTTAGTGGCAATCCGGTATAAACTGGTCGATTGTCCAAGAAGGAATGGCACTAAGATAAGATGAAATGCTTGCCTAACAAACGTTACAGCCTTTTGTATCTTGCTATGGCGGGTAGAAGGCGCAGGGGAATGCAGACAACCAAGCGCCGCGCGTAGATGTGGTAATAATGCAAGGGCTGTTCAAAAATTTTCTCTAGATAGAAAAAGCTTACTCGTCTATGAAATACTTTCATTGAAACGAATAAGCCGATCAAACTAGTACTACTGTGACAAATCGTGTGAAAATCCTCAAGGAGAAATTTAGTCAGAGCTTGGGACTACCGTTTCAAAACCTACTGTCCCAGTCAGAGATTCAAAAAGTTTTGGATGAATTAAAAATTAAATATCGACAACGATTATTCGATCCAATCGTGACGGTATGGGCATTTTTATCTCAAGTTTTAGAGCCGGATAAAAGTTGCCATAATGCAGTAAGTAGAGTGATTAGTTACTTGGTAGGTGAAAAAGTAGAACTCCCCTCAACTAGCACTAGTGCCTATTGCCAAGCCCGCGCAAGATTACCAGAAGAATTATTGCAGAAACTATTTGGTAAAGTGGCACAAAGTTTAGAGGAGAAAGCGTCAGTAGAATATTTGTGGTGTGGTCGTCATGTGAAAATAATAGATGGGTCAAGTGTCACAATGCCTGACACACCAGAGAACCAAGAAGTTTATCCTCAACCCAAAAGTCAAAAGCCTGGATGTGGGTTCCCAATTGCAAAGATTGGTGTGATATTTAGTCTAGCTACAGGTGCTGCTGTTGCCCTAGCTATCGATGTTTTGAACACTCACGATCTAAAGCTTGCCAGGAAATTATACAAAGAGCTTAATCCAAAAGACGTTCTTCTAGGAGATAGAGCTTTTTGCGCTTATGCCGATTTAGTTTCGATTAAAAATTTAGGTTGTGATGCTGTATTTCGTAAGCACCAATCTCGAAAAACAACCATGCGAAAAGGTAAAATAATTGGCAGTTGTGATAAATTAGTAACTTGGCGTAAACCTGAAAAATGTCCGCAAGGATTAACTCAAGAGGAATTCATTGCTCTTCCCAAAACCTTTACTGTCCGCGAAATTTATTACTACATTTTCATTCCCGGCTTTCGCACTCAACAAGTCAGTTTAATTACCACTTTATTGGATACGACAATTTATCCTTGCTTAAAAATTGTCGAGCTTTACGGTGAACGTTGGAATGTTGAACTGAATCTAAAACACCTAAAAACAACTTTGGGAATGGAAGTTTTACAATGCAAAACTCCCTCTATGATCCGCAAAGAACTTTATGTTTATTTGCTTGCCTACAATCTGCTCCGTACCTTAATCTGGTCAGCTGGTAATACATATGGTACACCCCCTTTGCGTTTATCTTTGCAAGGAACTCGCCATCATTTGGATAATTTTATTCCCAAGTTATTAGCAGCAACTTCAACACAACGCGAGCAAATTTATTGCACTTTACTAAAAGTTATTGTTCACAAGTCAGTTCCCGACCGTCCTGGTAGAAGTGAACCACGAGTACGTAAACGCCGCCCTAAATCTTATCCATTGATGAAACAACCTAGACATCAGTGTGCTATGCAGTTGCAAACTGCTTAATTCATAACAGTTTCCGCTTATCTTAGTGCCATTCTGTCATATCCATCTAAACCCTCTGCTGAGCCTTGTGTAACGACCTTCGATGAGTTTGTGCAATTGGCGGATTATTCTCTGATGGATACCTTAAATGCCGATCCTGATGCCACTGGAGATGGTGATGATCACCGGGCCCGCCAGGTTTTTTCTGGTCATTTCGTACCTGTGACACCCACGCCGCTTGCAGACCCAGAATATGTAGCTCATAGCCGCACTTTTTTTAAGGAACTTGGGTTGAGCGATGAGCTGGCGCTTAATGAAAAATTTCGCCGTGTATTTTCTGGTGATCTCTCTGCTGCCCATGAGCCGATGCGTCAGGTGGGCTGGGCGAC
>DATNQH010000370.1:0-16393 GCA_036704105.1 Leptolyngbyaceae cyanobacterium
TTGACGGCAACCAAGATGTAGCTACCACTGCCACCGATTATTTGTTTGTTGATGTAGTTTTGGAACCAGGCGAAGGCTTGGTGTGGGAAGTAGAACCAATGCCGGAAAATTACGACCGCGAAATATTACGGTTTTAACCACAGTATTCTCGTTAAAGCATCTGGGGATCTGTGGTCACTGTAGGAAGCAGGGGGAGAAAAGTCAAATCTAAAATCTAAAATCTAAAATCAAATCAGTGTCCTAACTTAATTTCGCCATCTTTGTCTCCACTGGCGAGAGTTTTGCCATCAGGACTAATTGCCACAGCATAAACATCTTCGCTATGCCTTGACAAAGTATGCAATAATGTTCCTGTTTCTGGATTCCAAAGCTTAATCAGACGATCTTCTGCGCCACTAACAAGTACCTTGCTATCCGACCTAAAGGCTACGGAATTAATATGATCTGAATGTCCAACTAAAGTGTGTAACAGTCTCCCAGTCTGAGGATTCCAAAGCTTGATTGTTTTGTCATTACTACCACTTGCAACCATTTCTCCGTTCGGGCTAATAGCAACAGAAATAATGTTCCCTGTATGCCCAGTAAGAGTATGAAGTAACTGCCCAGTATTTAAATTCCAAATTTTAACTGTCTTGTCGGCACTGCCGCTAGCAATAATCTTTCCATCTGAACTTACGGCAACAGAACGAACAGCATCTGTATGCCCTACCAAAGTCCGCAGCAATTTTCCAGTATTTAAATTCCAAGTTTTAACCGTCTTATCGCCACTACCACTAACTACAGTTTGTCCATCTTGGCTAATAGCCACAGAGCTAACTGTATTTGTATGCCCTACCAAAGTCTGCAGCAATTCCCCAGTATTTAAATTCCAAATTTTAACTGTCTTATCTCCGCTACCGCTAACAAGCGTCTGCCCATTTTGGCTAATACCAATAGACCAGATTGTATCTGAATGTGCCCCCGGAAAAGCGCGGAGTAATTCACCGCTATTTAGCTGCCACAGCTTGATTGTTTTGTCTCCACTGCTACTAGCAAGTAACTGACTGTCGGGGCTAAAGGCAAGCGACCAAACCGTGTTTCTATGTTCAAATATAGTTGGTGCTTGCTGATTATAATTTGTGTCTGCAGCAATAGATTCACCCATCGACAATTTTTGTAAATCTTGCCAGCGAGTAACGCTGTAGATGATTCCTACTAATACTGATAGAGTAACCAAACCAGCACCAATCAGTGACTGGGGTTTACTTAAAGTTGAGATTTGAGGATTTTGATGTCTCGATTTTGAAATTGAATTTGGATAGGCGGCTGTTTCACTAACAACATTTGGCGAACTATAGCCAGATATTTTTGAAGAGTCTATCTGAGTATCTGCACTAGCTAAGCTTGTGGTTAAATCGCGATCGCATCTTATTTGCCTATCTTGAATCGGTGCTTTAACTAGTTGGATATTATAACTGTCTCCAACTGTATATATTGTTGGCTCCAATAAAAATGCAGATTCTTCTGCTTTTCTGCTAATATATTGATGCAGTTCATAAGCAGAAATACATTGATCGCTTTCGAGATCGGCTGCCCTTGTTTCAATTCCTTCAACTAAGTATTGGGTGTAAGTTGAAAGCTCAAAACCTTTGTGAGAACAAGATTGTTGTGTTGATGTAGTAGCACTAAGAATTACTCTTCCTTCTCCCCCTAGTTGGTTTTTGATATCTACATAATCGTAATTATTGGGTGACAAAACATCAGCCAAAGCATTACTAAAACAACAGTCTAATATTACTACCTGCTGTTTCGAGGGACTGAGGCTCATCATTTCTCGCACAAAACTAGCTGCTACTGCTGTCGATTTAACAAGTTCTCCTTGGGGATTTTTACAAGTGCGGCGCGTGGTAAAATAAAGTTGGTTGTAATGGTCTTGTATGCAGTGGCCAGAGAAAAACAACAGTGCTAAATCATCGCGATCGCGCACTTTATCTTTAAACAAAGTTGCAATCACCTTATGCATTGCCAATGGTTCCGGATTTTTTAACGTTATTACTTCGGTAAAATCGCCCATTTCCGGGTGTTGCAAGATGCGTTGCATAGCTGATAAATCTTTTGCTACTCCAGGCAACCAATTAAAACCCGGCCCGTAATCGCTCACTCCAATCAGCAATGCTACTCTAGCCATTGATGAGTTCCTCCGCTGATTTTATAAGTTGGCGCTGCTATAGCTATACACAAGCAATATGATTCTTTACTGGCAACGCTTGAAAGCATGATTTTATCGTTTCAGTTGAAAAAAGTTTTTCAATCAAGCTTCGATCTATCTTCTTTGCTAGAGGGGAGCAATGGGTGGTTGCTACAAACTTTTTAACTGTGACGTTGTAACAAATCTTAATTCTATATTTCGATGTTGGCGATCGCTTCTTGGTTCAGAACTCGGTTGTTTAAATGTAAAATTTTTTACATATTACTCCCAGCGATCGCGTCCTATCCTATATATCTACATCCACATTATTAGGGTAGGAGTAGCTATTTTACAAGGAATTTGTGGAAGACTATTATATACTAGATGAGAATATTTCTCGTTCCTACGCTTAGCCTGATCGCGTTGCAGTTTGTATGAGTTTGCTAAGTTGAGGTAATTGCCGATGCGATCGCGTCTTCTGAATGAAAAATGTAGATTTTAGCGCATCATATATAATATAAAAAGATTAGCGATCACCTGATGAAAGTAGATATTTTTCCATCAGAAAGCAAGGTATTTTTACACTAGACCGCAAGGTGTGAAACGAGCGTTTAACTACTTTATAACCACGTCTTTGATAAAAAAGTTTGGCATTAATTGATGCTGTAAATTCTAGCTTTTCAATATTTTGGGATATTGCCTCTGTTTCTACCGCATTGAGTAGCATCGTACCCACCCCTTGACACGCATAGTTTGGATGAACATAAACGGCACATAGTTCATCCTCAAATAGAGAAGAAAACCCGATAATTTCCTTCCCCTTCTCGGCAACAAACATTATTTCGCCCGTTTCTTCCATCGCTTCACGATGACGTTTTGGGGTAAGCTTGCCTACCCAAGCCTCTATTTGCTTTGGTGTATAATCATTGGCACAAAGTACTCGTACAGATGCAATGTGAACCAGACAAATTTGTTCAACGTCCTTTAGTTGAGCTTTACGAACGGAAATTTTTTGAAGTTGTTCGCTGTCCATTTTGCCCAGCTATTTTTTAGATTAGCAACCTGCACATATTAATTATGCCAAAATAAACCATATTTTTTCCAATTTAATGATATTTTCAAAGCATTATAGCTAGATATATTCTAAATTAACTCAGTCATCAGTTTCTCAAGTTGCAGTTTCTGTAGCCCGGCAATGCCGGGCTACAATTACCCCTTCACGCAGACAACCTGCTTCAGAGTTGCCACAATTTCGACCAAATCAGACTGGTTATTCATCACCTCATCTATAGGTTTATAAGCCCCAGGAATCTCATCTAAAACACCCCTATCTTTGCGGCATTCTACACCTTTAGTTTGCTCTATCAAATCGTCGAGCGAAAAGTGATTTTTTGCTTTATTTCGAGACATCAAACGTCCCGCACCGTGAGAGCAAGAACAGTAACTCTCATGATTACCCTTACCCTTAACAATGAAAGATTTTGCTCCCATTGAACCGGGGATGATCCCATAATCTTCATTACGCGCTCTTACTGCACCTTTACGAGTAACATACACATCCTCGCCGAAATGCACTTCTTTTTCGGCATAGTTATGCTGACAGTTCACCTCTAATAAAGGTTTGAATGGCTTACCACCAGCAAGATGCTTTTCCATCACCCGCTTGAAACGAGCCATCATCACATCACGGTTGAAACGCGCATAGTTTTGCGCCCACTGTAAATCGCGCAAGTAAGCAGCAAATTCAGGCGTTCCAGCGACGAAATAAGCCAAATCTGGATCGGGTAAACGAGTATCCGCCAGCTTTGCCAATTCCCTGGCTGTACCAATATGGCACTGAGCCAACATATTACCAATATGGCGGGAACCAGAGTGTAGCATCAGCCAAACTTGATTCTCTGTATCGATGCAAACTTCTAAAAAATGATTTCCTCCACCGAGAGAACCCATTTGATTCATCGCTTTGCTTTCCAGGCGTTTTACTCCTGAATGCAAATCTTTGAAATCATGCCAACGCTGCCAATTTGTTACAGATTTTTCTACGTCTTTGTTTTCATTAAAGCCAACAGGAATTGATGCTTCAATATCAAGGCGAATCTGCTTGAGTTTACCTTCAAGTTGGGTGGCAACAAATGGGGTTTTAATTGCAGCCATTCCACAACCCACATCCACACCCACAGCAGCTGGGATAATAGCATCTTTGGTAGCAATTACAGATCCTACCAAAGCACCTTTGCCCAAGTGAACATCTGGCATTAGTGCTACGTGCTTGAAGACAAATGGCAGCGAAGCCACATTTTTAGCCATTTTGGTTTCTTCAAAACCAAGGGCATGATTTGCCCAACTAAGAACAGGCGATGGCGTTGAAATTTCTAGTTTTTCGTATGGCATAACTTTCTACTTTTGGTATATGTGCAAATGTATTACTCCCTAGGGGGGATGCAAACTTAAATACATAAGTTGATTAACTTTATACTACTAATGTAGTGTATTAGTAGTATAAAATCAAGATCTATTGTGGGGACGAGATCCAAGCAAGATTTCAGCCTAATGAATTAGACTTTGTTAAGAGAAGATACCCGAAGAGGGCGATCGCTTTGTAAAAGCTCTGCCATCAATTGAACTGGTTTAGACTCCTATGGCACGTCAAGACACGATTTGGGAACTTTTCTTATCGCCCGTTGTTCGCTTCTTTATCAATGAAGAGAAGTTAAAGCGTTATTATGAAAGTATTGATTGGCAACAAGAGAGCGATCGCTTCCGCCGAGCAGATATAACAATTCCTGCATACTATAGCAGTCAAAACTTTCATGGAATTGAGAAGGGATATCTCAATCCTGGTGCGGCAGTTAGCTACGATCCAGTTACTCAATATGTCTTACCACCGAACGAAACTTTAGTTCGCCAAGGCTTGCTTGATCGCATTCGAGTTAAACCCAGACGGATTCTAGATTTAGGCTGTGGTACAGGTTCTACTACATTGATGTTAAAGCAAACTTTTCCCCAAGCCCAAGTAATTGGTTTAGATTTATCGCCTTATATGTTAGTCAGGGCGGAAGACAAAGCCAACAAGGCTGGTTTAGATATTCAATGGCGACATGGTAATGCTGAGCATACAGGGTTTCCTGATGCAAGTTTTGACCTAGTAACGGCATCCTTATTATTTCACGAAACCCCACCAGCAGTTACTCAAGCAATACTACTTGAATGCTTCCGACTGCTTACAGTTGGCGGCGAAGTGTTAATTTTAGATGGTAGTCAAAAGACACTACGAAATCTGGATTGGCTGAATAATATTTTTGAGGAACCGTATATTCGAGACTTTGCGGCGGGGAGTGTAGACGCTTGGATGGGTAAAGCAGGTTTTGAAGCAGTGCAGACTGATGAAATCTGGGGAATACATCAAGTGACTCGCGGTGTTAAACCCCTAATGCAGAAAAGAGGAGACAGGAGACAGGAGACAGGAGAAGATGCTTTATTAGGGGAATGGATTCCCGCTCCTGGCTATTAAGGTAATATACAGCATGACTTTAAAAGCAGTTTTATTTGATTTCAACGGTGTGATAATTAATGATGAGCCGCTGCATGAGAAGTTAATTGAGCAGATATTAATAGAAGAAAATCTGCGTCCGATACCTGGAGAGTTTCAACAGGTTTGTTTGGGTATAAGTGATCGCGTTTGTCTGACTGAATTACTCAATCGTCGGGGTAGAGTCGTCAGCGAAAGCTACTTAATTCAGTTGATGCAACGCAAGGCGCAAGCGTATCAGCAACAGTTGGACTCGATGCAAAAACTACCGCTTTACTCTGGTTTGGATGACTTGATTTTTCAGGTGCGATCGCTTCATCTAAAACTAGCTATCGTTAGTGGTGCAATGCGCTCTGAAATTGAATTAGTGTTAAATCGGGCAAACTTAGCACCACACTTTCCGGTCATTGTTGCTGGCGATGACATAACGACTAGTAAACCAGAACCTGATGGATATCTCTTGGCAGTAGAACGCCTCAATCAAGAATATCCCGATCTGCAACTGCAACCAAGTGAGTGTTTGGCGATCGAAGATACTCCCGCTGGGATACAAGCGGCGAAACGAGCAGGAATATCAGTGGTTGGGGTGGCGAATACCTATCCTTTTCATATGATGCAACGCAGGGCCAACTGGGCTGTAGATTATCTTTGCGATTTAGATTTGCAATGGGCGCAACAAGTGTTATCTGCGGCAAACCCCCAGCCAGCCGTCGCTGAATGCTAGAATACACTATGGCGATTAATACTTTTAGATTAGAAGTCAATCTAAAATCTAAAATCCAAAATTGACAAGGGGAATTAGCTCAGCTGGTAGAGCGCTGCGATCGCACCGCAGAGGTCAGGGATTCGAGTTCCCTATTCTCCATCGTCTGAATTCCTTTCTTAGAAAGGGTTTTATTGTTTATAGTCCTGACTTAGTTTGCTAGTCCATTCTCAATAAGCAGCCCAGAAATGGGCACAAATCGAGATATCTAGAGCCGGAATTGAGATAGGATTGAGATAAATTAATTGAGGCTATTAAGCAGATGGCAAGGGTTTCAGACGCTAAGAAGAAACCATATGAGATAAACCCATGCTCTCAATCTTTATCTTAATTCGTATCTCAATCTCAACAAAAGAAGAAAGCAGCTAATACGACAGTTGTAGATAGGCTGAAACTCTTGCTTTACGGCACCTGTAGTGGTAATATTGTGCGATAGTTTTATGTCTTCTGCGCCAACTTAACCAATATAATCGTTGTTCAATTGAAGGCAATTTCTCTTGAAATAAATATCCGAGTAATTTTCTCACCTCGGATAACGTTAAAGAGAGTCTTGGCCACGCCTCATTTTGAACTCGAATAAACTGTTTTGTGTGGGGAGTTCCCCTTTTTTACCTCAACGGCTGAGGCTTTTAACACTGTAAGAAATGCGTGTGCAAACATTGATAATGTGATATGACGGTACCAACTCGGCCAAGAACGTACTTCATCAGAATCGAGACCAACCTCGCCTTTGGCACTTTGAAAACAGCTTTCAATCGTCCAACGCACGCCTGCAACCGTCACTATTTCTTGCAAACAAGTACCAACTGGCGCACTGACTAAATAATAAGTAATTTCTGCTCTTGTTTTCTAACTTTCTTCTAGCTAGTACAAAGCGTTGTAGTTGAGATTTTTTGGATGATCAAATGTAGCTAATGCCCACTGATAAAGTCGTTCTCCTCTCGAACCTTTACCCGCACTTAAGATCTGCCAAGCTGACTCATCTATTCTCCTAATAATTGTATCCACAAGGGTGCTGACTTTTGCCTACCCAGATAGAAGAGTCACGGCTTACCGCTAATACGTAATGAGTGTCCTCGCGCTTCAATAAACTGCCGTAGGCGATGATCGGTGCCATACAATGCATCAGCACATACCCATCGTGCTGGAACGCCTGCATCTATAGCTCGCCCCAACATTTTTCGCGAGATCTGTAATTTCGTCGCAAATTCTACATTCTCTGGTACACCTGCTCGTTCGCAACGAGTGCGATCGCTTGTCCAACTTTTTGGAAGATATAATTCTCGATCAATAAATGTATGACCTAGAGAACTGGCATAAACTAAAAATACTCCGACTTGGCAATTTTTAGTTCTTCCTGCTGTACCGGAATAAAGTCTATGGACTCCAACTGATTTATCCCCCTTCTTCAAAAATCCGGTTTCGTCAACAATAAGTACTGCATTATCATCTCCCAAATGTTCCACAACATAATCTCTCAAATCATCCCGCACAGCATCTGCATTCCAAGAAGCACGATTTAACAAATGCTGGAACCTGTAAGGATCTCTATCTCCTATCGCTTGGGCCAATTGCCAGCTATTTTTTCGCTCTACTGGACTGATTAGTCCTTTAATGTATGCCAGCGCTGCTTCTAGAGCTTCTAAACGCGTGAAGCGAGAAGCAATGCGTTTTTCCAACTCGTCAAGCTGTGCTAATACTGGTTCAACTGCTTCTTTATCCGCTTTGTTTGTGTTTGAGTGTAGTAGAACCATAAGATCAAATCTATTGCTCTACATACATTTTAGCTATTATTTATCTACAACTGTCGTACTAAGTCCTAGATAGGCTCTCCGTGATTGTAAAACTGGTGGTTACAATCTGGAAGGGTCAAAAGCTTCACCTGCTCGGCTTGTGCAGTTAATTTTATTAATTGCTTTAGTAATGACTTCTGCATGGTTAGCTGGACAAAGAACTCTTCTTCAAAGACAACAAACTTATGTTTGTCGTCCTCAAGAAAAAGGTAGAACACGCAAAAGACATAGTAGCTTTTGGATGGGCTTATATGGGCAAAACTGGATAATTGCTTTTCATGAATGTCAAGTATGGGTTGAAGAACTGATTGGCTCTATTTGCAATAAGCAAGGGTTTTATCGCCAAGGCTTGAGAGCTATGGCGCTTATACAGCAAGCATTCTACCTCGGTTGTCGCCCCCTCAAGTAGATGTGATTTTCTTGGTGTTCAGGATCATGTTAACGCTCACGCAATTGGGAAACAACGAGAACCCAATTGCAGCTTTCGTGGCGGCTATCCTTACGGCAACAACTCCTGGCGTATTGGGCGAGTATGCGTTTGCGTTTAAGTCTAACGGTCTCCTTGTAAATTTCCTTGGGCGTTAGTTGGTTGGGACTATAAACACCTTTGACGTAAGGACCTAAAGCTAGGGCGGCGTTTCAACTTGTCTTGAAACGCCGCCCTCATGTTTGTCTCTGGCTTCCACCCGCCTTCAGGTTTTCCGCAGGTTAGCTTAGCCCCGTCCTGCGATCGCCCGATGATCGGTTGAAGTTACGCTTAGAAACCCCTCGAAGAGCTTTGCGCTAAGACTGAGCGAAGGTCATAGCGATCAAGGTTCATCACCTTGTCCCACGCCGCTACAAAGTCATTCACAAATTTTAGTTGCGAGTCCACACATCCGTAGACTTCTGCGAGGGCTCGGAGCTGAGAGTTTGAGCCGAAGATGAGGTCAACACGGGTAGCGGTCCATTTGGGTTCGCCCGTTTTGCGATCGCTCCCCTCGAACACATATTCCTCCTCCGAGGTCGCCTTCCACGTCGTGCCCAGGTCGAGCAGGTTCACGAAGAAGTCATTGGTCAACGTCTCTGGCCGATGGGTGAAGACACCGTGCTTGTACCCTCCAAAGTTCGCACCCAGAACGCGCAACCCGCCCACAAGAGCCGTCATCTGAGGGGCTGACAGGGATAGCAATTGCGCCCGATCAACCAGCAGCTCTTCGAGCGATTCGCTGTGTTTGCCGCTAGTGTAGTTGCGGAACCCGTCCGCAGTCGGCTCAAGCACGGCGAAGGACTCGACATCCGTTTTCTCTTGCAGCGCATCCGTGCGTCCCGGCTTGAAGGGAACCGTCACATCGTGACCGGCATTTTTCGCCGCTTGTTCGACGCCTGCACATCCGCCCAGAACGATCAAGTCAGCGAGCGAAACCTGCTTCCCGCCAGACTGCGAGCTGTTGAACTCCTGTTGGATCGCCTCTAGGGTTTGCAGCACCGTTGCTAACTGGTCTGGCTGATTGACTTCCCAATCCTTCTGCGGCGCGAGACGAATTCGCGCCCCGTTCGCTCCACCGCGCATATCGGAGCAGCGGAACGTTGATGCCGACGCCCAAGCGGTCGAAACCAGCTGGGAGACAGACACTCCCGAAGCAAGAATCTTGGCTTTGAGAGCGGCGATGTCCTGCTCATCAATCAATTCGTGGGTGACTGAAGGGATGGGATCTTGCCACAAAAACTCTTCCGCTGGAACCTCCGGGCCGAGATAGCGCGAGCGGGGACCCATGTCGCGGTGCGTCAACTTGAACCACGCCTTGGCAAAAGCGTCAGCAAACTCATCCGGGTTATCGTGATAACGCCGCGCAATCGGCTCGTAGATGGGGTCCATCTTCATGGCCATGTCTGCAGTGGTCATCATAGGGGCGTGCCGTCTTGACGGATCGTGTGCGTCGGGCACCGTACCCGCACCAGCGTCGCCCTTGGGCTTCCATTGCCACGCGCCAGCGGGGCTCTTCGTCAGATCCCAGTCATATTTGAACAGGGTTTCGAGATAGCTGTTGTCCCACTGTGTCGGCGTGGGGGTCCATGCGCCTTCGATACCGCTGGTGATCGCATCGACACCGACACCCGTGTTGAAGGCGTTCTTCCAGCCAAGTCCCTGATCTATGATGGTGGCACCCCCAGGATCTGCACCTACGTGCGACGCCTCGCCCGCACCGTGACATTTGCCAAAGGTATGTCCACCGGCGGTGAGCGCGACTGTCTCCTCGTCGTTCATCGCCATCCGACCAAAGGTCTCGCGAATATCGCGCCCTGAGCCAACCGGATCGGGTTCGCCGTCTGGCCCTTCTGGGTTCACATAGATTAGTCCCATCTGAACGGCGGCGAGAGGATTTAGAAGCACCCGATCACCTTCGTAACGCTCATTGCCGAGCCAGGCTTTCTCAGATCCCCAGTAAATGTCCTCCTCTGGTTGCCAGACGTCCACGCGCCCGCCAGCAAAGCCTAACGTCTTGAAGCCCATTGACTCGAGCGCGCAGTTGCCAGCGAAGATCATGAGGTCGGCCCACGAAATTTTCTTGCCGTATTTCTGCTTGATTGGCCAAAGCAACATGCGCGCCTTGTCGAGGTTGGCATTGTCTGGCCAACTGTTGAGGGGCTCAAACCGCTGGCTACCAGAGCCCGCACCGCCGCGACCGTCGCCAATCCGATATGTGCCGGCACTGTGCCAAGCCATCCGGATGAAGAGCGGCCCATAATGACCGTAGTCGGCTGGCCACCAGTCCTGAGAGGTAGTCATCAGCTCGAAGATATCTGCCCTCAGGGCAGCTAAGTCAAGACTCTTGAACTCCTCAGCGTAGTTGAACGCCTCACCCATAGGATTGGCCTGGGGTGAGTGCTGGTGGAGGATGCTCAGATTCAGATAATGCGGCCACCAGTCTCGGTTCGACGGCCTATGACGAACCTGTTTCTGACCTCCGCCCGTAAACGGGCATCCGCTTTCGCTGCTCATATTATCTCCTGTCTTTGGAAAAACGCTAATCTACGGTTGCAAATTAGAGTTACCGAGAAAGCGATTTAAATTACCATGAAATAGTCATGGCTTTAATCATAATCGGTATGAGTCCGTTTTAGAAAAACCCTTAAACTATTGTAATAAGTACGATCTCCGATCTCCCGTAGTGCGATCGCCAGCCGCGTAGGTTGGGTTGACGACAGTAAACCCAACACACTCCCCTGTTAGATTCAATCCCAGCGGTTACAGTCAACTGGATGCGATCGTTGTCCTTCCCAACCATTCACATTGCATCTGAACATCTCCTTCAAGGGATGCAGGTGGATGTTGGGTTGAGCCTGCTCAACCTAACCAACGCGAGAGAGACGATTGCACTGGCGCAAGGTAATGGGCAAGGTGTGAGCAGGCATATGAATCGCTAGATCTAACCACACTAGCATTGGGCTTGTTTGATCCAATTGGTCTATCTTCCTCACCCGCAAATCAGCGGAAGAAACAGCAGAATAATCCACTTTCAACTGGTTTACAGCTGAGGATCTGTTTTCTGAAATCAATTGCGACGCTCTATCGTTATATCTAGGTACAATTTGCCTAATCGGGTCGAGAACAATACTTCTCGGATAAGAGCGAGAGGGCTTAAACTAGGTATCGTTCCTGAAGATAACATCACTACTAGAAGCTTTAGATCTACCACCGCGATAAGACAGGTTTGTCAAGCTATTGGAGTGCGTACCTTTTTCACCTTTTGGTTTGGATGCTTTTACAATAGTTTGATTAATTGGTGGCTTAAAGTAATGAATTAGTGCTTTTTCAATTACGGGTAACAGATTCGGGATGGCTGTATAAGCTAACCGTCATGAAAGCGTGCATATCTGTAATGAGAGGGAGACAGGAGACAGGAGACAGTTTGACATCTGTGACAACTGGATCCTGACCACAGCAGTCCTTTAACGACTATCTTTTATGCAAAGGGAGTGAACATTAGCTTATACAAAACCTTGTTGGCGAAAAATGTACAGTAAACAACCGGACATCTTGGAAACCCTTTACGCCAACCTCAAGGCAGTGATGGCAATTTCTGCGAATTGACTTTATCAATACCGATTGGCAGCAACATATTTGTCATTTATCATAAAAGTGATTGACGCATAAGCTGATTGTATAACTGATTGACGGATTTACAAAGGTATGGCTGGCAGAAAAAGGCTAGATCGAAAACAAATGCAAGCTCGGGTGGCAGAAGAAACTCCTGACAAGCTCCACGAAATAGCCGCTGCTATGGGTTATATCTACGGTTCGGGCGCTTCTATCGGTAACTTTCTTGACGCAATAGCCGACAGGAAACTTGTAGTTATTCCAGAAGAGGTCTGGAAAAAACTCATTAGTAAATCCCATAAAAGTGGTTGACATATGTTGAAGGCAAAGGTAGAATATTTGCATTAAAAAACACTTGGCTTCATGTTTCTCAGGCAATAAACCAAGTGCTGCGTCACTTTTATGATTGACACTCATGCATTCTACTCTTGACACCCCTATGATCGCAACTAGCGAACTGTATTCTCATCTAGAACAGCAAGCACAAAGCATTGCCCCTCAAATAGAGCTAGTTCCAGCACGAATTCAAGTTGAGCGCCTGGGCTTGACCAGAAATGCATCCTCTACTCCCTATATTGTCTACGGAGCATCCACTTTTGGAAGATATATAGATTTTAGGAGAATATAAGAGAAATAAAGAAGTGTCGGTCAGCAACGATGAATCAGGATAAACAAGAACGGCTCAAAGCCTGCTTAGAAGAATTAGCAACATTGTTGTGTCAACTACCCACCGCTATACTTCGTTAGAAGTTAGCGGGGGCTTGCACTTCCACATCCTGATTACTCAGTCGGAGCGCAAAGGCTGGTTGACGGCAGCCCAACACCACTAATATTCGATTTCTACCCAGGAGATAACACATTGGTTTCTCGTACCTTTCCCGAAAGTGCTAGTTTACACGGAATTTCACCGTCTAAATTACTAGCCCCGAAACTGTTTCCTCGAAACCCGGACGAAGCGGAAATTTCGATTTCGTGCCTTTGTTGACGGGAGGACTGGTGATGTCTCTAATTATACAACTAACTTTTTTTGTTGGTCAATCTAGATCTTGTCCTCCCTTTCCTCCCGCCGCTAAACCGTTCCGGTTATAGCGGGGGTCTCCAGGGAGGTTGAAAAGATGAAGAAGCAGACAAAAGTAAGCTGACAGACCTCGAAGGCATAGAAAAAACAGTTCGCAGCCAAATATTAGAACTAGTTAGCCCGGAAATAGCCCTTTTTTTATCGAACAAAAAACAGGAACAAAAGTAGGTAAAACTAGGAAAATAAAAAGCTTGGTGGGAGAACTAAAATTAAAAGCTAAACAGTTACAGAAACTGGATTTGAAGCCAAGAAGTCGGTTAAGCCCATTACTTCAAAAGTGCTGTTTGAGGTTGTCAGAAGAGCGAATCATACCAAAAAGCAGAAATTGAAGTTGAGGCATTGACAGGAATCAAAGTGGGTCGCTCAACGCAACAAAAATTAGTGCTGTCACAAGATTTTCAACTACCACTGGCAAAACAAGCTGTATCAGAAGTGAGTGTGGATGGTGGGAAAATCCGACTGCGGGGAAAACTCAAAGAAGGTTGTCACTGGCGGGACTATAAAACCGTTCGTCTGCAAGGGATTTACTATGGTGCGTTTTTTGATGACAACCAATCATTAGTTGATTATGTTAATAGTCAACATCTTGTTAATCCGCTCGTTTGCTTAGGGGATGGTCATGATGGAGTGTGGAATCTAGTCAAAGAGTTTGCTAAAGTAGAGGATTTTGAGCGTTGGGAAATCTTGGATTGGTATCACCTCAAAGAAAATCTCTATAAAGTTGGTGGTTCTTTAAAGCGACTCAAAGCTGCTTCCACTCTTTTATGGCAAGGTCAAGTAGAAGAAACTAAAGCTTTATTTCATCATTGCCGAGGCAAACAGGTTAAAAACTTCATTGCTTATCTTGAAAAACATCGCTCTCGTATTGTCAACTACAGCTATTACCAAGCTGAACAACTTTGTTCTATTGGTTCTGGTGCAGTCGAGTCTGCTATTAAACAGATTGGAGCTAGGATTAAAATTTCTGGCGCACAATGGAATATTGAGAGTGTCAATCAAATCCTCTCTGTTCGTTGTGCTTATCTCAATGGTTTACTCACTATTTGAGTATTTCTGCCAAAACTGGATGCTCCCTTGTCTACAGAGTAGGAGATCGCCGTTGCTGCACGTTTTTCAAGCGTAAGGTATTGTGGCAGCTAATGCAGGTGTTGCTTAGGGTGGAGTACGGGATTGAAGACAAGATCCGCAGCATAACTTCTACTCTAGACTTTGGCTTGTCTTTCTTCATCGGCTCTAGCTGGCAGCACGTTCTCAAGCAACAGATTTGTCGCTTTGTGGAACGAGCTAACAATTTTTCACGCTCCACTGACACGATGCTTTGTGCGGATACGCACCACGCAACCATCGTAGAGCCC
Source organism: Leptolyngbyaceae cyanobacterium (assembly GCA_036704105.1). GTDB lineage: Bacteria > Cyanobacteriota > Cyanobacteriia > Cyanobacteriales > Chroococcidiopsidaceae > Chroococcidiopsis. Next base: position 14,767 of record DATNQH010000370.1, read on the forward strand.
GTACAGATTTTAGTGACGGCAATGCGCCTCGGCATCGTCAAGTCTAACTGGAATTTGGTCAAGGACGAAATAGGGGCATATCCAGAATATAAGGCGATCGCCTGGGCGCAACTAAGTAGAGATGAAAAACAATGTCTTCGCGCCCTCCTCCCCGAAGCAGTAAAATTGCTCTTTAACGCTAAGAAACAAGGCGCGATCGCAGAATATACTGAAGCGTCCGAAGACGGTTTGTACTGGGTGCTAGTTAAACACGATTCCCCAAAGAGCGCTTGTCACTAGTTGCGGCTTTGTTGGTTTTTTTAAAGGCGCAATGGCACGGATGGTAAAGCGGGCGTGACACCCGTCCGGAATATCCTCGATTTCAGACGAGTGCAAAGTGGCATGAATTTTCCTGGCAGGGTAAGATTTGCTCTTTAAAGTTAAGTTTGATTTGTGCCAAAGTATTGCCTAAAGCTATCTAATACCAATTTAAGATGAAGCTGCATAGAATAAAGGAATTGCCAACTCCATAAGTTTAAGTACCCATGAGCCGCCCATTCAAGATTGAGATCGCAGAGAGCGAAGAAGAATTGAAAAAACGGTTACAGACAGCTCGGTTAGGAAGCCAAAAGGAAAAACTCCAGATGCTGTGGTGGCTCAAAAGTGGTCAGTCCAAGGAGCAGCAGGAAATAGGGTTGCGCTTGGGCAGAGATACTTCAACGGTGACAAGATGGTTACAGAAATACCGTAGAGGTGGACTCTCAAGGTTATTGGAAATCAAGAAGGCACCAGGCGCAAAACGAAAAATAAATGATGCGGTACTCGCAGCCCTCAAGCGGGAACTGGAAACAGGCAGAGGGTTTAGTAGTTACTAAAATAGCCCTTCCTTGTGGTTGAAACAGGAACATGGGCAAGATATTGAGTATGGAACAGTCTATGCTTGGGTGCGGTATCGATTTGGTGCGAAACTAAAAGTACCACGTCCCCAAAGCTATCAGCAGGACGAAGAACTGATATCTGAATTAAAAAAAAACTCGGTCTCATTCTAGTAAGTCTGCAAAAACTTCTTTCCCAAGGGAAGTATGTTCACTACCTCTGCCAAGACGAAACCAGGGTCGGAATGAAGACTCTAACGGGCGCTCATTATTACCGCAGCAGGAGTAAAACCGACTGTTGAAGTGAAATGGGAACGGGAAAATTTTTGGATTTATGGTGCGATTGAACCCTTGACGGGAGAGCATTTCCTTCACGAGTATCCACAACTTAATGGGGACTATTTTCAAGAGTTTTTGGACTGGCTCTCCCAGCAGTTAGGAGGAGATTATGCAATTTTACAGATTGACTCTGATCCGGATCATATAAGTTCAGCAATTCGCCCTGCCGGAAAACTTAATTCCTCTGCTTGGGCCACCTCACTCCCCCTACCTTGCCCCAATTGAGCACCTTTGGCAGTTCCTCAAACGTAACTGTTCACGGGGTTGAACCAAGGAATTGAGAAAATAGCAGACTGCTGTTACGCTAAAAAAATGGAACAGACCTCACCAAATTTGATAGAAGAAATCAGCCAAGCAGACTGGGAAAAGACCCCAGAGAGGAATGGCACTAAGAAAAGCTCTAAGCTATGAAAGATAAGCATTGCAGCTTTTCA